>DASXBV010000069.1:0-3313 GCA_036491515.1 Chthoniobacterales bacterium | reverse complement strand
ATTCCGAAATTTGGGAATCGTGCTCGTCCTCGTCGTCGTGCTCGTCCTCGGTGCATTGGCGTTCTGTGCCGGCAAAGACCCCCATTTGTCCTGCAATTATTTTGTTCCGTTAGCCCGATTGTAAAACATTCGGATTCTCGACGACGAGGACGACTCCTCAACTTCGGAGTTTAAGTTTAAGAAGAGTTAGCGCTGACTGCGAGTGCATCGAGCAATGCACGCAGCGATTTCGCGGTTCGGCCGCGTTGCCAGACGACGAGAAAATCCCAGGTGGCTTTGGTATCGGAAAGTGGGACCAGGGCGACACCGGCCACGGGAAAACTCTTGAGGTAGGCAGGAACCAAGGTGACGGCGCCTTCGCTTCCGATCAGAGTAAACATGTTCGAAACACCGGCCGCTTTCTGCACGAATTTTGGACGGAACCCAGCTCGACGACACAGTTGAGTGATCCAGCGATCGCGTCCCGGCAGATCTTCCTCGGGCGAGCTGATGAAGCGTTCTCCGCGCAGTTCCTTCAGCGAAATGCGTTTTCTCGAAGCCAGCGGATGATCGGCTGGCATGACCGCGACGACCGCTAATGTGGTCAGTTTACGAACATAAAACTCGCTGGAAAGCAGAGCGCCCTCCTGGCCGATCAGGGCAAGATCAATTTCTCCTTTGCGCAACGCCACGATCTGTTCACCAGGCGAAAGATCCAACAGTTTGACCTTCACTTCGGGATGGGTACGGCGCAAAGCGGAGAGAGCGGGATCGAGAAACATCTGGCCAGCGGACCCGAGGTAGCCGACCCGAATCAGGTCACGTTGACCGCGGGCAAGCCGGCGCGCCTCGTCAATTGCGGCATCATAGTCGGCGAGGACGTGTGGCAAGGATGTCGCTAAAGCGTATCCGGCATCGGTGGGACGAACCCCTGCGGTAGTGCGTTCGAGTAACGCTCCGCCAATCTCGTTTTCGAGTACTTGCATCTGCCGGGAAAGCGCGGATTGCGACATCCGCAGGCGAAGGGCAGCGCGATTGAGACTTCCTTCCTCAAGAGCAACCAGGAACGCCCGCAGCTGAGCTACCATAATGCCAGGATATGCGTAGACCGCATAACCGCAATCCTAAATCAACATTAGTCGGAGTTCTGTCGGCCGACTAAGGTCGAGTCGTTAGATAAACACAAACTTTACAAACATGAAAGCACTCAATTGCCTGTTTAAGACAGGCAAAAGTCTTATGAACATCACCGGTCTTCATCACGTTACCGCGATTGCCAGTAATCCGCAGCCTAACCTCGACTTCTATGTTGAATTGCTCGGGCTCCGACTGGTTAAGCGGACCATCAATTTCGATGACCCAAGCAGTTACCATTTTTACTTTGGTGACGCGGTCGGTACGCCAGGGACAATTCTCACCTTTTTCCTGTGGCCTGGTTCTCGCCGGGGTATTCATGGCTCGGGTGAAGTGAGCGCCACCGCGTTCACGATTCCGACGGGTTCGGCGGGTTTTTGGCTTGAACGATTGAAACTGTACCACGTTACCGCCGAGCGAGCCCCAAACCGTTTGGGCGAAGACGTCGTGCGGTTTGCCGATCCCGATGGAATGCTAATCGAATTGATTGAGTCAACGCCGAGCGATGCATTGGTGCCATGGAGCGAAGGGCCGGTTCCGGCGGAGCATTTGATCCGCGGATTGCACGGTGTATCAGCGAGGCTCCAAAGCTCCGAAGAAACTGCGAAGTTGCTGACCGAGGTTTTCGGCTACCGCCGGGCTCAGGAGACCGGAAACAGGGTCCGTTTCGTCGCGCCAGGCGAAGGTGGAACTGGCAAATTCATTGATCTCATCTCCGCTCCTGATGTTCGTCCCGGTCGGGTCGCGGCCGGCTCGGTTCACCATATTGCTTTCCGCGTTTCTAATGATGAAGAACAGATTGGGTGGCGGGAAAAACTGGTCGGTCTGGGTTATCAGGTCAGCCCGATTATGGATCGGACCTATTTTCATTCGATCTATTTTCGGGAACCGGGTGGCGTGCTTTTCGAACTGGCCACTGATCCGCCAGGATTCACCCAAGACGAAGCGGCGAATGAGCTGGGCGCAAACTTGCGTCTCCCGCCCTGGATGGAACAAGAACGTCCGGAGATCGAAAACATTCTGCCGAAGATAACCGTTCCGCGAAAGGCAACCGTATGAATCAACCTCAGGAACTCGATTTCGTGTATACATTTATCTCCGGCCGTTCTACGCGCACCTTGCTTTTGCTTCATGGTACCGGCGGCAACGAAAACGATCTTATCCCGCTCGGACGCGAGCTCGACTCGGACGCGAACCTGCTTAGTCCGCGCGGCAAAGTTCTAGAGAACGATATGCCGCGGTTTTTCCGCCGGTTAGCAGAAGGAGTCTTTGATGAAGAAGATCTGATCCGTCGCACTCACGAGCTTGCTGACTTCGTCGAGCAAGCGTCGGCGAAGTACAGACTTAATCGGCAAAACCTGTATGCATTCGGTTACTCCAATGGCGCCAACATAGCCGGGAGCCTGCTCCTGCTTCGACCGCAGACTTTGGCTGGTGCAATACTTCTCCGACCGATGGTGCCGATCGTTCCTGAACCGTTGCCCGATCTGAGAGGTGTGCCGGTGCTGGCTGTATCGGGTCGTTACGATCCGATCGTCCCGGCGGCTGAAGCCCTTCAGCTCGTAAATCTGCTTCGCAAGGCGGGAGCGGAAGTAAGTGGGTCGTTGGAGAACGCCGGTCACGGGTTGACCGAGGCAACCGTGGAAATTGCGCGGCGGTGGTTGGAAAATCTCAAGCCGGACGCCAAGAATTGAACAGGAGCTCGCAGAGGTGAATTTAAGTAGAGATCACAGAGGTAGCGGAGGCCCTTAACAGAAGCTCTCGCGAAGCATCGCCCGAAACTAGTGCAATTTGGAACATTTCGAGCCTGGCTTTTTGCAATTAAGTTGTAGACTGCCTGGTGCAGCGGAAAATCAGCCGACGAGTCAATCTTCTTGTTAGTTGGGTCGCAACGTGCGCTTTGCTTTTCAGCCCGTGCCTTCCGGTTCACGGAGGATTGCTAAAAGCGGATGTCGACTTCTCGAACTATGATGTGCCGTTATTCGAGCAGATCGTGAACCGCATCAAGGCCAAGGTTGCAGCGCGTTTGGGAGAAGGCGAGAATAAACGGGACCGCTATTTTATTGTTCCTTTCGCTTACCAAAACAGATGGAATAACCCGAAGTTTTCGCACTCGTTCATTTCGGTGATACGCGTGCTGGCCGACGGCAAGCAGCCCAGCCTCAGATCGGGATTCAGACGAGGGAGATTTAAGAACCGG
>DASXBV010000068.1:0-10533 GCA_036491515.1 Chthoniobacterales bacterium | reverse complement strand
CGCCTTGACGCGCCAACCCCGGTTCGGACGGAGCCTCGCCCTACCCGGAGCCTCGCCCTACCGCGCAGATTGGAATGTATAAACAGAGCGCCTATATTTTGGTTTTGGCTGTGGCTGCCCTAATCACTATTGGGTTGGTTATGCTGTACAGCACGGGGGCCTTTGCTCTCGATAGCCACGGAGATCAGTTCAACTTCCTGAAGAAACAGAGTGTCTGGTTGTGCGTAGGGTTTATCTTCTCCATCGTATTCGCCTTGGTCGATTACCATTGGCTCCAGCGGTCCTGGTATATTTTATTCCCTGTTGCCCTGGCGTTATTAGCTCTCTGCTTTGTGCGTCCGATTGGGATGCGGGTCAACGGTTCCTGGCGTTGGATACATGTGGGACCGATAACGTTTCAACCATCGGAGTTGGCGAAGCTCGCTTCGATTATTTTTATCGCGTGGTGGTTCTCAAAATTTGAGGCGAAATCCAAAGGATTCCTGATGGGATTGATCTATCCTGTCGCCGCGATTGCGACGATTCTCTCTCTGATCGTTATTGAGACCGATCTCGGGACGACGCTGCTGATTGGCGGAGTGGTTTTTCTGATGATGTTCGTCGCCGGAGCCAGTCCGAAATTTTTGGGGCCATCGGTTCTCGCGGGGTTAGCTGCGGTCTTGATCATCGCCTGGCACATCTCCCAACGACAAGGACGACTTTTGGCGTTTCTGCATCCCGATCAATACCAGGAGAGGGAAGGTCATCAGCAGTGGATGGGATTAATTGCTTTCGGGTCGGGCGGAGTTGAAGGCCTGGGTCTGGGTAACGGACGGCAAAAAATGCTCTATCTACCTTATGCACATACCGATTTCATTTTTCCAGTGATCGGTGAGGAACTCGGTTTGCGGGTAACGCTGGTGATCGTGTTCTGTTACCTTTTAATTGCAACTTGCGGCATCCTGATTTCGCTGAATGCCAAAGACAGATTTGGCATGTTGTTGGGATTTGGTTGCACCGCCATCCTGGGCCTGCAAGCCGCCATTAATATAGGTGTGACCACTTCAATGTTGCCGAACAAAGGGCTTCCTCTGCCGTTCATCAGCTATGGTGGTTCGAATCTCTTTTTCTGTCTCGTTTGTATCGGGATCCTAATCAACATTTACCGGCAAGGAAAAGAGGACAAGACGGTTGCGAATACCCAAATGATGGTTCGGGTCAGACATGTTTCCCGAATATAATAGTTCGTTCTAATGAATGTCGTGATCGCATGCGGAGGAACCGGAGGCCACCTGTTCCCTGGGCTGGCCGTTGCCGAGGTTTTGAAAAGCCGAGGTCATCAGGTCCTCTTATTGATTTCCGAGAAGCAGATTGATGCAACCGCAGTGCGTGACCGAAACGAGTTTCGCATCGAGAAGATTCCTGCCGTCGGTCTACCCGCGCTATTTTCAGTGCAGGCTTTTTCGTTTGCAACGAAGTTCCTGAATGGCTTAGCGGCTTGTCGCCGCATCTATCGTTCGTTCGGTCCGGACGCGGTTCTTGGCATGGGTGGATTCACCTCAACCGGACCTATTTTAGCGGGTCGGATGGCCGGTTTACCGACCTTCATTCACGAATCGAACGCGATCCCGGGGAAAGCCAACCGTTTGAATGCGTGGCTTTCGAAAAGGGTGCTGGTGGGTTTCCAAGAGTGTGCTCGCTGTTTTCCGGATGCAGCCATCGAAGTGACCGGGACCCCTATTCGCAACAGTTTGAAGAGGCCAGTCGATCGCCACCAGGCGTTGGACAATCTGCGCTTAAAGAGCGGTCTGCAGACCGTCCTGGTAATGGGCGGAAGTCAGGGAGCTCACGGAATAAACCAAGCGGTATTGGCGACCCTGCCCCGGTTTGCAGCCAGGCCGGTCCAGTTCATTCATCTGACCGGAAGTGAAGATGAGCACTACGTTTACGAATGTTATCGAAAGGAACGCATTCCCGCCTTCGTGAGCGCTTTCTACCATCGAATGGAAGAAGCCTACACCGTTGCGGACGTCGCCATTGCCAGATCCGGCGCAGCTAGTCTCACCGAGATCTCTTACTTCGGTTTGCCTACAATATTGATTCCGTATCCGTTCGCGGCCGAAAATCATCAGCTTTTAAATGCAGAAATGTTTGCGAGGCACGGCACTGCTGAAGTATTAGAGGAGTCGCGTGTTAGTGCAGATACGCTCGGTTCATTGATAGGCCAATTTTTGAATAACGGAGCGAGGCTGCGTCCTAATGCTGGGCAACCTCGCGCTCTTGCACCGGAGACCGCCGCGAATAGGATTGCCGAAATCATCGAGAACTCGCCCAAATGACCTTTGATCTGCCAAAAAAACTCACTGCATTTTTCTTGGAAGGTCCGAAGCGCATCCACTTGATAGGAGTGGCTGGCTCTGGTATGAGCGGCATCGCCGGCTTATTGCTAGCTCTCGGCCATCGCGTAAGCGGATGCGACCGAGTGAGTTCGCTCGAGACGAGGCGGCTGGAGACGCTTGGATTAAAGTTTTATCTCCCGCAAACCGAGGAGACCGTCCGCGGTGCTGAGCTCGTGATCTATTCGTCCGCGATCAGAGCTGGGAATCCGGCATTCGATGAAACGATCAGGTTGAAACTCCCGTTGGTACGGCGCGCCGAAGCGCTTGCCGCGATCATGCAAATCAAAAAAGGGATTGTGATTGCCGGGATGCACGGCAAGACCACGACCTCTTCGATGACTGCGCATGTTCTTCGGGTCAGTGGACTGAACCCTTCGCATTATGTGGGTGCTGAAATTCCGATCTTGGGTACAAATGCGCGTTGGGAGCCGCGCGGAGATTATTTTGTTGCGGAAGGAGACGAGAGTGACGGCACCCTCCGGATTTACCGTCCGGAACATGCGATAATCCTGAACGTCGAGGAGGAACACCTCGACTATTATGCTGACCTGGTCGCGATTGAGCAGGTGTTCAACCAGTTCATGGATCAGGTGGCCGGTAAGATCATTTACTGCGCCGACGATCCCCACGCAGCACGACTCTGCTCAGCGCGCTCAAATTCCGTTGCGTACGGCAAAGCTGAAACGGCGTTGTACCAATACCGTAATTACCAAGGCACACCAAATGGACCCTGTTTCGAAATCTGGAGAAAAGATCTCCTGCTTGGGAAACTAACCCTCGGAGTTCCGGGTGCGCACAACGCCAGCAACGCGTTGGCAGTTGTCGCACTCGCGATGGAGATAGGAGTGCCGTTTTGCAAGATTGCCGGAGCACTTGAGTCTTTCAGGGGGGCTAAGCGAAGATTCGAAATCAAGCTGCAAACCGAAGGGTACACGGTCGTGGATGATTACGGTCATCATCCGACGGAAGTTAAAGCCACGCTCGAGACCGCCCGATCCCTTGAGAGGAGGCGGATCGTGGTAATGTTTCAACCGCATCGCTACACTCGGACGGAAGCGCTGAAGAAGGAGTTCGGGTCGGCGTTCGATCGGGCAGATCTCGTTTTCGTGACGGACATTTATGGCGCGAGTGAACAGCCAATTCCAGGAGTCTCCGGTCACACAATTGTGTCGGCTCTGCGGGATCACGGGCATTCGGCCGTCGTTTATGTACCCAGGCGAAACGTTCTACACCGTGCGATTGGGCGAATCGTGGAGCCGGGCGACCTGATCTTGAGTCTTGGTGCTGGAGATATCCACGAAGAGGCCACGAAGCTAATACAAGATCTCGAGAGTGCTGAGCGACTCCGCGAAGTTATGGGTTCAGGAGAGGTGAGATTATATGAGCCGCTTTCCAAGCATACCACGTTGCGAGTAGGTGGACCGGCGCAGTTCTGGATAGAACCGCAGACACGAAGCGGGCTCGCCAACGTTTTGGAATTCTGTGCTGCGCAGCGGCTGCCCGTGATGTTGGTCGGCAGAGGTTCAAACCTTTTAGTACGGGATGGTGGCATTCCCGGGGTAGTCATCCATCTGACCCGAGGCGATTTCATTGCGCTTAGCGTCGAGGGAACAGAGATTCACGCAGGTGCAGGCGTTCGACTTAAGCAAGTTGCTGCGGCCGCGCGCAACGCGAGTATTGGCGGGTTCGAGTGGATGGAAGGGATCCCGGGAAGTGTTGGCGGCAGTCTCCGCATGAATGCGGGAGCGATGGGAGTTGAAATGTTCGACCAGGTTGTCAGTGTGCAGATTGTCAATCTCCGGGGCGAGTTCGACACGCTACGACGGGACGAGATGCAGGTTCAATACCGTAACGTACCAACCTTGAGGGAACGCTACGCGGTTTCCGCGATTCTCCGCGGAGAACGAGCCTGCATCGATGAGATCGATCGACGATTGTCTGAGTCGAGCCACCAGAGAAAAACTACCCAGCCAATTGCTTCCAGCGCGGGCTGCATCTTCAAGAATCCGCGCGAATGCCCGGCAGGAAAGCTCGTCGAAGAGTTAGGACTAAAGGATCGCCGAATCGGTGCAGCGCGCGTTTCGGAAATTCACGGGAACTTTATCGTCAACGATGGCGGCGCGCGTGCGCAGGAGATTCTTCAGCTGATAGGCGAAATTCAATCGGCGGCTAAGGAACAGCGGGGAATCGATTTGCAAACCGAAGTTCAGATTGTGGGAGTGGATGATGAATAGCTTTGTCCGATTGTCTCTCGAAAGGAGGGTGGCGCGTTAGCGGTGATCATTAAGAGGACAGTACGTAAACAGAACAAACGAGCTTCCAGCACCCGGCAGCGAAAGCATCAGCATCTGCTCGATGTAAAAGTTCGCGCCAAAAATGCGGCCGCGCGGCGCACGCAGAACGTCTTGCTCGCACTGTGCGGCCTCATCCTGACTGCTTCTGTGCTCGGCGGGATTGCTTTTGGGGCAAAACGGGTGTTAAACGCGCTGTTCTTTGCAAATGCCGATTACGCTTTGAAGACGATCGAAGTGACTTCCGATGGCAAGTTAAGTCGCGAAACGATTTTGCATACGGCAGGCATCGCTGAAGGCGAAAACATTTTCTCGATTGATCTTCCTAAGGTGCAAGAGAAGCTGGCCTCAATGCCACAGGTAGAGGATAGCCGCATCCAGCGAATTCTTCCGAACAAGCTGGTGATTTCAATTCAGGAACGGCGGCCCGTCGCCTGGGTCGTTCCGGCTGACACAAATAACGGATCGTTTAACTTTGAAAGCGCTTATCTCGTTGATCGGCGCGGGATCCTTCTGAAGACAAAGTCACTTGCGCCGGAATACCTGGGGTTACCGCTGATCATCGGTGTCGACACGTCAAATTGCCAGGCGGGTCAACCGTTGGAACAGGACGAAGTGAAGTCTGCGCTCGATCTGATCCGGGCTTCCGCGCAGATTCTTCAGGGCCGCTTACAGATTCAAAGCATCGACGTATCGAAGGGATACTGCCTGGTCGTCACCGACAAACAGCGGGCGAGTATCACGTTCAGCACGGACGAGATCGAATGGCAGCTGCATCGGCTGGAAACGGTTCTCAGTTACTGCGACAAGAATAACCGGGAACTGCAAACGGTGAATCTGATGGCCCAGCGCAACGTGCCGGTAACCTTTGTGCCTCAGCCTGCACCGGCGACCGCAAACGACTCAAGCGCCAACTCCGAGGAGGCACAGGCCGCGGACGTCAAGTCAAAACCGACGCCGGCAGGCCAGGCAGGGTCGACAACGCCAAGCCAGTCCAAAGGCGCGTTGTCACCGAGGAGTTCGAAATTACCAGAAAAGAAAACGCAACAACGGGAGCACGGCAAATTGAAGCCGTTTAAGGAAGGACAAGGCTTGCCCCGTCCTTCTGCGACCACTCAATTGAATGGCTAGAGACAACATCTTTGTGGGCCTCGAGATTGGCACTTCAAAAATCTGCGTGGTTGTCGCGGAGGCGCGGCATGATGGCAGCCTGAAAATCATCGGAGTGGGCAACGCTCCGGCACGTGGTGTGCGTAAGGGCGAGATAGTTGATTTTGAGACCGCGAAGCGTTGCGTCCACGACGCGATTGTGGATGCGGAAGAGAAGAGTGACGTTGAAATTAGCGAGGTCTATCTGGGAATCACCGGTAGTCACATTCGGAGCTTCAATAATCGCGGGGTGGTCGTGCTTGAAGAAGGACGAGAAGAGATAGATGAGCAGGATCTCGACGATGTTCGTACCAATGCTCGCGAAGTGAGTTTACCAATGGAGGACTGCATTCTCCACACGATCATCCAGCACTACTACGTGGATGGTCAAGACGGAGTTCTCAATCCGGTCGGTTTGTTAGGGAAGAAGCTCGAGGCGGATTTTCACATCGTTTATGGAATCCGAACGCGCATCCAAAACGAGATCCGTTGCGTGAAAGAATTGGAACTCGAGCCGGCGGACGTGATCATCAACTCTTTTGCGACGGCTCAGGCGGTTCTGGACAAAAACCAAAAGCAGTTGGGAGCGCTCTTGATCGATATCGGAGGAGGAACGGCCGATTTTGTAGTTTATGTTGATGGAGCAGTTAAACAGAGCGGAGTGCTTGCGGTTGGCGGTGACCACATTACCAATGATATCTCGATCGGCCTGAAAATCCCTACCGCGCGCGCAGAAAAGCTCAAGGTCGATGAAGGAAATGTGACTCTAGGAACAGCCTTTCCAGGCGAAACGATATTGCTGAAGGACGAAACGGGCTTTGCTGGCCGGGAGATCGAGAGGGAGTCGTTGAACCAGATTATTCATTATCGTCTTCGCGAAACGTTAGAGATTGTGAAGCGCCAGATCGAGGCCGATCAAAATCTCCACTATGTCGGAGCGGGAGTATTCATCACCGGAGGCTGCAGCCAGATTCGCGGGTTGCAACCTCTGGCGTCGGATGTGTTTGGGATGCCGGTCACGATGGCGCATGCGTTGCCGATGGCTGGTGTGACCTCGGCATTTGAGAATCCCCAGTTTTCTACGGCACTAGGTCTAGTGAAGTACGCGCAGCTGGTGCAAATGGATAGGCCCTCTTCCGGTGGGCTTATCCGGAACGCATTTCACAAACTCAAAGGAATATTTCGTAACTAATTCAGCAATATGGTGCAGCTAAACCGGCAGTATGATCGAGAGAGTAACCGTGGCGAACCAATTCGTGTCAAGATCATCGGGATCGGTGGTGCAGGATCGAACATCCTGGATCGCGTGATGCTTGACGGCATCGACGAAGCGGATTTGGTCGCGATTAACACGGATGTTCAGTCGCTAACCGCGTCCGTAGCCGCGCACAAAGTGCAACTCGGCCGAAATCTCACGCGCGGGCTTGGCTCTGGCGGAGACCCTGAACTTGGCTACGCCGCGGCTGAGGAAGCAGTCGACGAGATCCGATCCGTTCTACAAGGTGGAACAATGATATTTCTCAGTGTCGGACTAGGCGGCGGTACCGGATCCGGGGCTGTTCCTCTGGTAGCACAAATCGCCAAAGAGGAGAATGCGCTGGTGTTGGCTTTCGCGGCGTTGCCTTTCAGTTTTGAGGGACGCAGGCGCTGCGCGCAGGCCCAAGAAAGTTTGACGCAGCTACGCGCCGTTGCCGACGCAGTGGTTTGTTTTGAAAATGACCGAATGGCAGAAATCACGCTCCCCCGGATGGGGATTCACGAAGCCTTTACTGCTGCCGATCTGACAATTTCGCAGAGCATCCGTTCCGTGGCCGCTCTGCTCCAGCGACCCGGGCTATTGCACATTGGATTTGATGACGTCTGCGCGGTATTGCGAAAAGGAGATGCCCGCGCCCTTTTCGGATACGGGGAGGCAGACGGTGAAAACCGCGCGCATGAAGCCTTGGCGAAGGCACTTAAGAATCCGTTGATGAATCGGGGCGCGCTTTTGGAGGAGGCTTTTCACGCGATTATTAACATTTGTGGCGGCGCGGATGTGACGTTAGGCGAAGTGCAAATAATCATGGAGGAACTCAACCGGCACATAAACGATCAAACTCAGCTTTTCATGGGGATCGGTATCGAGACCCGCATGGGCAATCGCCTATCTGTTTCGATCTTAAGTTCGTTAAATAACAGTGCCGCGAAACCGGTAATACCACTCCCCAAGAAATCGGTTTATGCGCTCGAGCCGATCTCGACACCGGAACCATCGATGCCTGCTGCGATTTCCGCACCGCCTCCAATGGCAGCTTTGCCGGACCGCACCACCACAAGTGAACGGGCACCCGAAAGCTCTCGTGAAGAATTGATGATTCCACGGACAGAATCCGAGCCGCAAAGGCCAGTGCCGGTTCGCGCGGCCGCTAAACCGGACTCCAAAACTCAGGCGACAGCACCGAAAAAGGCCGAAGTGAAGCAGGAAACTCTGCAGTTTGAGCCGGTTTCGCGTGGGCGTTTTGAAAAGAGCGAACCCACGATTATCGATGGTCAGGACCTGGATGTACCGACGTTTTTGCGAAAGAACGTTAAGGTCAGATAGGGCGGCTTTGCCCTAAAATTCCGAATCTGAAACCGCAGATTCCGCAGATTTCGCAGATTGATTAGACGAGTAACACGGGCCTGCGCCCCAAACGATCACTCAGCGCCCCAAGCAGCGGGGCCCCCAAAAATTGCGTAATCCCATCGGCTCGGACGGAGCCTCGCCCTACTGCCTCCGAGCAGGTTGTTGCTGGGTTAGGCAATGGAACGCACCCAGACCCCAGATTAATTCGCGGCAGTCAATCGGGACGATTCGCCGATCCGGGAAGCATCTTTGCAGAATTTCGAAAGCGAGCTTGTCCTTTGGCGAGCAAAAGACCGGAAGCAGGACTACTTTGTTAGCGATATAAAAATTCGCATAGCTTGCGGGAAGACGTCGCCCTTCTTTTTCCACGCGCGGAGGCATCGGCAATGTCAAAACGTTAAGTTCCGTCTGATCTTCGGCCTTCATCCTTTTGATCAAGGCGAAATTTGCCCGAAGCGGTTCGAAATTCGGATCCTGGGGATCTTCCTCAACTGCGACCAACACCGTCGTTCGATCAATGAATCGACAGATATCGTCTATGTGCCCGTCAGTGTCATCGCCTTCGATTCCGTCACCCAGCCATAGAATGTTCGTGACGCCCAAATAGTCGCTCAGAGCCTGTTCAATTTCCGCCTTTGATTTTCCAGGGTTGCGATTGGGATTAAGGAGACAGGAAGTGGTGGTCAGCAGACTTCCCGCCCCGTTAGGGTCAAATGAGCCACCTTCCATGACGAGCTTCGGATAGAAGACCGGCAGTCCAAGATGTTCTGCTATCCTGGTTGGCACGACCTCGTCCAGGTCGAATGGAGGGTATTTGCCTCCCCAGGCATTGTAATCCCAATCGACGACAGCGAGCTGCGGTTCCTGATCACGTGTGATGAATATCGGCCCGTGATCCCGACACCACGGTTCATTGGTTGGGATGTGGAAGAACTCGACGTGACTTAGGTCGACGTCCTTCAGGAAATACCGGACCTGTTGTTCGTGATCATGATCGGTCACATTGATTCGCACCGATTCGGACTCCCGGAGAGCGTCAACCATCTGGGCGAAAACTGGCATCACATCGTCGTATGCGTCCGGAAAACTGATTCCTTCACGACGCGGCCAGGAGAGCCAGGTTGCTTCGTGCAATCCCCACTCGGCCGGCATGCGATACCCCTGGGCTGCGGGCGACATTTTGGCAAAAGTCTTTGTCATCGAGCTTTTGACTAGGTCTGTTAGTCGATGTAGCGCCTGCTGATTTCCGCGTACGCGTCGACTCGCCGGTCCCGCAGGAAAGGCCAATGAGTTCGTTGCTGATCGAGCAGCGTAAGATCGATTTCGACAATTAAAACTTCTTCCCCATCAATACGCGCCTTAGCGACGATCTCTCCTGCCGGATCCGCGACGAAACTCTGTCCCCAGAACTCGATCCCATCTCCTCCCGCCCACGCTTCGAGCCCTGTCCGATTCGGCACCGCCACGTAACAGCCGTTGGCGATTGCATGGCCGCGCTGGATTGTTTCCCAGGAAGAATGTTGCCGTTTGCCGTGCTCTTGCTTTTCACTGGGATGCCAGCCAATAGCTGTCGGATAGAACAGAATTTCGGCGCCGCTCAACGCGGTCAGCCGGGCGCCTTCCGGGTACCATTGATCCCAACAGATTAATACGCCGATTGTCGCATACTTGGTTCTCCAGGATTTGAAGCCGAGGTCACCCGGAGCAAAGTAAAATTTCTCGTAGAAAAGCGGATCGTCCGGAATGTGCATTTTCCGATACTTTCCGAGATAGGTGCCATCAGCATCGATGACTGCGGCTGTGTTATGGTAGAGGCCGGCCGCGCGTTTCTCAAAAAGCGGCGCGATGATTACCACGTCGAGCTCTTTGGCAACCCCGCCCAAACGAGCCGTGGTCGGCCCGGGAATCTCCTCTCCGAACCGGAAATAGCGGTGATCTTCGACCTGGCAAAAATAAACCGTAGTGAAAATCTCCTGGAGGCAAACGATCTGGGCTCCTTCCGCAGCCGCCTTGCGGATCATCGCTTCCGCCTTGTCCACATTTTCTGCGGGATTCATCGAACAGCGCATCTGGACTAAGCCGAGTTTAAGCATGGAACTTACTAGCCTGC
>DASXBV010000067.1:0-5743 GCA_036491515.1 Chthoniobacterales bacterium | reverse complement strand
CTCTGGGAACATTGGTGGCAGCTCAGGAGCCAATTCGCGCACTTTATTCTGCAGCGAAATCTCTGGCGTTTTGGAATGACGCGTCCGAGCAATCATCCTCACCGTCGGCTCGGTGCATTGGCCGAATTGGCCCGTCGTTGGAAGGAGATCCGATTGCTGCGTCCTCGGCTGGACGAAGTGGCGCAGTGGATCAGCGGACTATCTCACCCATTCTGGGATAACCATTTCACGCTCTCTTCCGATCCCACCGTCCGGCCGATGCGCCTTCTCGGCGAAACGCGCATTAACGAAATACTAGCCAACGTAATCCACCCGATGTTGGTTTCCTCGAATCAGGCAGACTGGGAATCATACAAGCAGATCCGGGCAGAATTAAGCAATCGGCGACTGGCAATCGTGTGCCGGCGTCTATTTGGAGAGATCGATCGCGCGAAGGAACATGTCCGATTCCTTTATCAACAGCAGGGACTCCTCCAGATCTTCGAGGATTTTTGCCTGGCGGATTCGACGAATTGCGCGGGCTGCCAATTCCCCAAAATGATTGCGAAATTGCCAACTACAAATCTCGCAGAGTCTTAACCTGGAGGGGCGTTCCTTCCGCCGTCGCCAAGCCTATGGCGGACACGTGCAACGCCCACAGCAGATTGGACATTATCCACAGATTACACAGATTTTTTTAGAGATTATTGTCGAGTTGAAAGCATTGACCAAAGTTGGCGAGATCGAATGGGCGCAGGTCCTATCAAAGCGAATGGCCACGAAAGAGGCCTCTTGATCAATTTTGGAGCAAAGAGTTTGGAGCGTAGGCGCTTTATTCGGTCCCACGACGGTGCGCAAAGAATCTGAAACAAAATCTGCGTAATCTGCGGATATTTCCAATTTTGACCTCGTTCGATTGCGCGTCGGTTAGGAAGATCCCATGATTGGACCAGGAGGAATTGATTTGCGAAACTTGCTTGCTGACTACATCCGAAAACTCCCAATCGATCTTCGAACATATATTCTTCCGTCTATCTACGGACTATTCGGTGGTCTTGCCGCAGTTGCGTTCCAAGAATTGGTCAACATCATTTTCTCAACTTTCTGGGAAAGGCCGTCCCAACAGTTGCCGCCAGGGACTTTCGCGCTCTTAGGCTTGGCAACGATTTTGGCGGCGTCTATCATCGCGGGTCTGATTCTTACTTTCGTCAGCCGCGACGCGGCCGGAAGCGGTATTCCACAGGCTAAAGTCGCGTTCTGGAGAGATTTTGGATTTATGCCGGCCAGGGTGGTGATCGCGAAATTCTTTGCCGGCGCAATCTCGATTGGCGGCGGTTGCAGTCTTGGGCGAGAAGGTCCGACGGTTCATATCGCCGGTGCGCTCGCATCGAACATTGCCGGCTGGCTTGGCATCGCCAAACAGGGACGGCGCCCCGCGCTCCTATCAGGTGCCGCCGCAGGATTAGCCGCGGCATTCAATACGCCGTTGTCGGCGATCACCTTTGTCCTTGAGGAGATCATCGAAGACCTGAATAACCGGGCTTTCCTGGCCCAGGTGCTCATCGCGTCCGTGACGGCTACTTTTGTCTGCCATATTTTTCTAGGAGACAACCCGGCGTTTGTGATCCCATCGATCGGGCGCTTGTCCAGTATTCTATATGTGCTGGTTATTCCTACTGCAGGGCTTGCAGCATTGGCTGGCGTCGCTTTCCAAAAAGGCACTCTGACTTGGCGAGACAAAATTAAACGGATCAAAGGCATCCCTTTTTTTCTGAAACCGGCGGTTGGCGCAGCAATGAACTGGATTCTTGGAATCTCGGTTTTCTTCGCTATCGGCAAAATCGGCGTGTTCGGCCTCGGGTACGGAGATCTGGAAAAGATGTTCTACGGCGGCATCAGTGGCCGGGAAGCCGGAATCATGATGATTGCGAAGTTAGCTGCAACGACTGCGGTGTATGCCTGGGGCGGCGCCGGTGGGATATTTTCACCCACGCTTTTTTTTGGCGCCGCCATCGGTCTCGCCTTCACTGACATTTGCGGACTTGTGCTGCACCTGCAGATGAGCGATCGGATCGCGCTCACCGTGGCTGGCATGAGTGCCTGTCTGGGAGCCGTCGTGCGGGCGCCCATTACTTCCATTCTTATTGTGTTCGAAATGACCCACCAGTTTTCGTTCGTTCCTCTCCTCATGATCGGCACGATCGCGAGTCAAGCGGTCAGCCGTGCCCTTTGCCACACTGATTTTTACAGCGAGATCATCGAACGAGATGGAATAGAGCTTGAGCGCCACATACCACCTCGGTCGCTCGCCTCTCTGCAGAGCCGACCAATTTCAACGCTCGCAAATTTCTCTCCGATCTTTGCCAGCAGCACCGATCGCGATGAATTGGAGCGACTTTGCGCCGAATATCCTTACCAGCAATTCCCTTTGGTAATGGACGGCCAACTCGTTGGACTGATCGACCGAAGCAAGATCCTGGACAATCAATCGCCCGAGATTGCGCCTATGCCGGCGCAGACCATTCCGGCGCACTCAACAATCAGGGAAGCGGTCGCGAAAATGGTGGAAAATTCTATAGGTTTACTCGTGGTTTCGTCTACGACCGAAAATAAGCCCATTGGTATCGTCACGCTTCACGATGTCCTTCGATTACAAAACCAGCTATCGGATGCGGCCTCGCTTTAGCCTGCATCACTCACAAATCCTCAGAGATTTGTGAGCGATGCAGGCTTCGTCAATCGCTTGCTCTGGGGCCGTGCTGTCGCCGCGCCTTTAAAGAGAACGCCAGTGGAAGCCAAGGTTTGTCGGGCCAGCGATACATGCCCTCGTGGTCTTTTACCAAGGTTTGGAACATGCGCCAGGGCAGGCAGGCATGCTCATGAAGCCAACTGAGCGCGAGTCCGGCTTCGAGCAGACCAGTGATGATGTCACTAAGCGGGTGAATCCATGTGTAGGTGCGCGTGTTCCGAAGCCGGGCGGCGTCATCCGCGTAGTCGCGGTCGTCGTCCTCAAGAAGCGGTTCGCGCGAAAAGTAAGGAGCATAGTAACCGGGCAAGTTATCCATCCTTGGACCGGCATCATCGAAAACCAGTGCAGCGGGATGGGCAATTCCATTCTCGTCTTCTTTCACTTTCCCTCTTATCTGACCTGTCCCCCCTTTGTCGGTCCCCCCTTTGTCGTGTCGTCCCTCTTTGTCGTGTCCGTCCTATCTGACCTGTCCCTCTTTTGTCCGGTCCCGGCATTGCCCGATGCTCGGAGACTACCCTGGATACAACACACTTGCGGACGCTGCGAATGGTGTGCTCGAAGTAAACCGCTGTTTTGCGAACAAAGCATCGGAACAGGCGTTCAGATCGGCGGAGGACACGCCGAATACATGGTGGCCTACGCCGATGCGACGATGCTGTCGCCTGACGGGCTGGACTACGAACAAGCCGCGCCGCTCTTCTGTGCCGGCTACACCGTCTGGTCCGGATTGCGCTGGGCCGAGCCGCAGCCGGGCGAACGCCTTGCCGTCGTCGGCATTGGTGGCCTGGGACATCTCGCCGTGCATCCTTGGTAGCCAGCAGAACGACCGCGAATACTTGCATGAAGCGCTACATATCGCCGCCTCTGGCAAAGTGAAGGTCGTGGCCGAGACTTATTCAATCGACGAGATCACCAAAGCTTACGACCGCGTCGCCCAGGGCAAAGTGCGCTTTCGGGCGGTGATCACGACTAGCGACTGAATCTTCCTTTATGCCAGACCGACTCACTCCGGCACGGGGTAGAATTAATCCGAGGAGAACGCCGCTCTGGTCTTTTCGTCTACTTGGAGCTGCCAGCTTCTTGTTCCCACCGATCGTAGAGCCATAGTTTGATCAGGCTCTGGCGGGTCACGCCACGGATTGCGGCAGCCCGGTCGAGCTTTTGCATGAAGTGGGCTGGCAAATCGAGCGTCATACGTTTCGACTCCAGACCGGGGCGGGTCGCTTCTGAAAGATCTACTCCGAGCGACTCAAGGTCTTCGCCTTCATCGAATCGGCGGTCGAATTCATCAATACTCATAGGCAGCTTGTTCAGATTTGCGCGCTCTCCGGACGGAGATGATTCGGATATTTCCTTCGCGGCATGTAAAGATTGCTGTCCAGACTTGCCTCCCGATGCGCCCGATCCGGTAAAATCGTTCTTCTTGGCTGTGTGGCGTTTTGCCTTCGATAGCGTTTTCATCGTCCCAGATCTCCTGTGCCTCTTCGAAATCGATGCCATGTTTAGCTTTATTGGCTTGGCTTTTGGCAAGATTAAATTCGAATGGCACCCGAGAACGGAAAATGCGACATTTGCAACAAAAAGCAAATGGAAAGCATATCATTAATATATTCTTTTTCTTGTCAGATTTTGTGATTGCCCTAAGGAAATGCTCACGGGTGTTAGTTCCCTCCTCAATCGTCCTCGTCCTCGGTGTTTGGTCCTGCAAAGAGGTCGAGGACGAGACCGACTATAAGGACGATTGCGGAAGTCGCTAGACCGCGATCGGCGTCCGGTTGGCGCAGCTGGCTCTGGTGGCGCTTCGTGGCAGAAGCACAGAAGCCCAGGCGCTGGCCTGGGCTTCTTGGTACGCGCTATTCGCGCGTTTCCCCCCCGAAATTACCAACCAAAGCGCGAAAATCTCATGAGCGTTTTGGCTCGTGCGATTTTCGGGCTAGCTGCATCCCTGCGACGTTCCGCACTCCGTGCAGATGCCGCACGCGCCAGCACGAATTACTTTCGTGCTGCCACAGTTCGAACAACTAATGCCCATATACATGTTTCCCAAAGCCTCACGAACTCTCTCTGCGTGAGTCTTTGACAGGCCCGTTCCGTTCGTGGGATAATCCGCCGTCCCCTCCGAATTGGAACGGCTCGTGATCACATCGATTATCTCTTTCTCAGCCGTCCTCGGCAGCTCCGCTACGGGGCGATTGATCGCCTTTTTTTCGATATCGGCGATCTCTTTCATTGGCAAATCAGGCTGCGATCGGCTCGGTGCCGTAGCTTCCTTGTAGCCTTTGATGAATTGGCATCCGAGCCAACGGAACACGTAATCGGTAATGCTTGTCGCGTTGCGTATATCCGGATTCTTGGTGAATCCACTCGGCTCGAATCGCTGATAGGCAAACTTCTTTACGAGACTCTCGAGAGGCACCCCGTACTGCAGGGACAGAGAGGTCAAGGTCGCTACCGTGTCCATCAGTCCGCCTATCGTACTCCCCTCCTTCGCCATCTGTATAAACAACTCTCCAGGCTCACCGTTCTGGTACAGACCAACGGTTATATAGCCCTCGTGACCGGCGATCTCGAATTTGTGCGTCAGCGAAACGCGCGTATCCGGCATACGATTCCGCGAGGGCTGCTCTACTGTTCCGCGAAGTGTCTCGACCTCTTTCTCAAGGTCCCTTATTCGGCTCCTCAGCATTCCTACCTCGGGTGCGTCTTCGGAGCCCATATCCTTCGTCTTCTTCGTATTAAGCGGAGCGGAGCGTTTCGATCCGTCGCGGTAGATCGCCACCGCCTTCAGGCCAAGTCTCCAACCTTCGATATAGGTGTTCATGATTTCGTCGACCGTCGCGCCATTCGGCATATTAACAGTCTTGGAGATTGCACCGCTTAGAAATGGCTGACAGGCAGCCATCATCCGCAAGTGCCCCAGATAATGCAGACTCCGCTCACCCTTGAACGGCTTGAACGCACAATCGAACACGTGGAGATCTTCCGCTTTCAGCCCGCTCTTGATGACGGTATGGC
>DASXBV010000066.1:0-5153 GCA_036491515.1 Chthoniobacterales bacterium | reverse complement strand
ATCGTTATTGCGGCTATGCCGAGGCGCTCGCCAAGGATTCCTCCTTGGCCCGCGAGGGTATCAGAATTGTTCTGGACCTGTCAGAGACCATCTCCTGGAAAGAAGTCAGCCAGCAGTATCGCAAGTACCTCTTTGTGCAGGGAAGCTTGCACACTGAAACCAAACAGCCTGCCTTCGACCTGGCCACCGCTCAAACCGTTGTTGAGCAGCAAAACGGCGAACTCTCCTTGCCCGAACGATTGCGGTGCCGGATTCGCTACTTCACTGATGGCGTGATCCTGGGAAGTCAGTCCTTTGTGGAATCACACTTCTACAAGCTCAAGCAAAAGCTGGGTTACAAACGTCGGTGCCCTGCCACGCGCCTAACTGCCCTGGGCTGTGCTGACACTCTCTGGGTCTTCCGCGATCTGCGAGTCCGACCGATCGGTTAAGATTCATCCCCCGGCCCGTTTGTCATCCGACCGGGCCGCAGACTATTCAGAAGTTGCGTTGTCCTTTTCTGCCGGCCGCCTGTAGCGCTTTGTTTCGCCGAAACCCGTCGTAATTCAAGATCCTCCCTTTTTGTTTGGCTACCCCGCCGCCTCGCCTGCCCTTCGAACTCAAATTTCTTGCATCGGCGATCCGTATTCCATTCTCTCTGATCCGACCCCTCCCTCTCTCCTCGAAAACAGTAGAGCGAGCAGGGACAGGTCAAATAGAGCGAGTAGGGACAGGTCAATAGCGCAGGGAGCATGGCCCGGACTCTGCGCTATTCGCCGGTCGGTCGCAGCATCTTCTGGAGAATATGTACATCGAGCAGTCGATCGAACCTACGTCCGGCTTCTTTGAGCGTTCCTACGTGGAAGAAGCCATGCCGGCGTTGAGATGCAGACTTGCTTCGCTGCCCTGGGCCACTCGCGCGATGAGGGTATGAAATCCTAATCGACGGGCCTCTGCAATCGTGGCCTCCTTGAGTTTTCGACCGATCCCACGACCACGAAAGCCAGACCTCACATAAAACGATGTCTCCGCGGTATCATCGTAGGCGCGTCTTTCCGACCATCGGCTCAATGCTGACCAACCCATGATTTTGTTCTCTGACAGAGACACCAGGACCGGATGCCTGTCGTCGTGTGACTTGAGCCATTTGATTCGTTCCGCTATATCCTTCGGCTCTGTATCAAAGGTGGCAGTCGTAGTGAGAATAGCTTCGTTATAAATTTCGTTGATCGGCTCGGCATCCGCGAGTTCAGCGCGGCGAATATTCACGGATGTAAAAGCGGACTGCTTCTCTGATCTCTGGGATGCAGGCCAGCGGAGCCTGCCGCCGAGGCTTGGGTGATCTCTTTGTCCGCCAGATACGGATCACGTCTCTCATCTTGGGGGTCGCGCCGCACTCCGGCCATCTCAGTCGCGTAGCGATTTTTCACGATCGCAACAGTAGAGGCGTTCACTGATGATAGTGAATGGAACGAAAGGTCCAGTGGCGGCGAGTAGGAATGCAGCGAGTAGAAGTAGCGGGCAGCGAGTAGCGGACGGGTCAAATATCGGAGGAGAAGTCTGCGCCCCAAAGGGGGCAACAGAGCTCAGCCCGGTTTCAACCCTGGGTACCCGGCACACAAAAATGCGCCCTGAAAGTGGCGTTAGATGAAGAGACGCGCGCCATATTGGATCGAAATCACTGGCGCGCGTCCCCTAATTCTCGCGCCACTTTCAGGGCCCGTTTTTGCGTGGTTGAAACCCTGGGCTAAGCCCTTTCGCCCCTTCGGGGCCGGGCGCAAGCCTTAGGCCTTGTACCCTTTCCCTCATCTTCTTATCTGGAGAAGCATGGAGAAGGGGGGACAGGCCCTCGGCTTTGCGTGATTTGGCCCTCGGCTTTGCGTGATTTTTGCGGGCTAGAGACGACTGGAAATCAATTTCTCCAATTTGACGATATCGGCCGAAAACTTGCGAATTCCTTCTGCAGTTTTGTCGACTGCCATCGGATCTTCATTGAACTCGAAACGAAAAGTCTTTTCGTCGAGAGTGATTTTTTCGGCTTCAAAGGCCTTTGCGGTCTCAGGAGAAAGCCTCCGTTCTAGCGGCTCATAGGATTTGCTAAGTTCCTCCAATAAGTTCGGACTGATGGTCAGGAGGTCGCATCCCGCCAGGTGCACGATCTGGCCTGTGTTCCGGAAACTGGCACCCATGACTTCCGTAGAGTACCCGAATTTTTTGTAATGGTTGTAAATTCGCGTCACCGATTTAACGCCGGGATCGTCAGCGCCCTGGTAGTCTTTGCCCGTGTTGGCCTTGTACCAATCATAAATGCGGCCGACAAACGGGGAGACAAGTCTGACTCCCGCTTCGGCACAGGCAACTGCCTGCGGGAAAGAGAATAGTAAAGTCAAGTTGCAGTTGATGGACTCCTTCTGGAGTTGTTCGGCAGCCTTGATCCCTTCCCAGGTCGAAGCGACCTTGATGAGGATGCGCTCTCTTGAGATGCCACGCTGCTCGTAGAGCGCAATCAGTTGGCGCGCCTTAGTGATCGAGCCTTCCCGGTTGAAAGAGAGACGGGCGTCCGTCTCGGTCGACACGCGGCCAGGCACGATCTTCAGAATTTCTGTTCCGAAAAGGACAAGAAGATGGTCGATAATGGCCTCGACTTTAGCCGACGATTTCAGTGCGGAATCCTTCAGATCAGCGATTGCTTTGTCCAAAAGATAACCGTACTCCGTTTTTTGAGTGGCGGCGAGGATCAGGCTGGGATTCGTCGTCGCGTCCTGCGGCTGGTAAGCCCGCATGCTTTCAAAATCGCCGGTATCAGCGACTACTTTGGTGAACTTTTTTAGCTGATCCAGCTGAGAAACTTTTTCCAGAGTTGCGGTAGTCATAACAAACCGAACGCCTTTTGCGGCGGCAGTTCAACTACTTTTTAATAAAGCTTTGGTAGGGACGCGCTCCCGCGCGATCCGAGGTCGTCTGTCCAAGGGGGAAACGTATCGGCGTATCGGCGTGTCGGCGTTTGCAAAGCGTCATCAACTTCGTCGGGACCTCCTGGTCACGATAGGCGTGTCGAAAAGCAGTAAGAGCAGTCTTACTTCCCCAGACGCCAATACGCCGACACGCCGACCCGCCGATACGCTTTCCCAGCCGGCGGCCCATTTTGATCGCAACAAAATACCTGCTATTTCGGGGACAGGACACTAGCCCAGAAGGCCTCGATCGCCAGCTGGTAGATCCGTTTCAAAGGTTGCTGACTCCGCTCGGCAATAGCGTTACACGATTCAAATTCAGGAGAAACCTGAAAAACTTTGCCGTCCTGTTTCCCGATTTTTATCTGGATCGGCCCGAAGACCGTTTGTACCTGAACGACTTCGCGATCAAGCGTGACTCTATCGATTTCGCGATAGCGAATGCCGAATGTTGAGGTTTCAGTGAATAAAATTTCCTGGATTTTTTGCCGGTCTGATGGGCGGCAAAGCACGGAAAGCAGCGTTCCGGGACGGTTCTTTTTCATCTGGATCGGCGTAAAAAACGCGTCGAGAGCGCCAACCTTAAGCAGGCGGGCCTGGACGGCTCCCAATATTTCGGGCGAAAGGTCATCGATATTTGCGTGGAGCTCCACAATGCGGTCGCTGGACTGGGATTTTTCCGCGTCGCCCAGAACGGCTCGCAAAATATTCGGCCGATTGAATAATTCGCGCGTCCCGACCCCATAGCCGATCCTGGTCGGGCGCATTTCGGGCAGGGCTCCAACCCCATGATGGAATTCGGCGACAATTGCCGCTCCAGTAGGCGTGATCAGTTCAAATGGGATCTTTACCTGGCGGATCGGGATATTTCTTAGAATTTCGAGCGTCGCGGGCGCTGGCAGAGGATACTCACCGTGGGTGCAGCGGAAAGTTCCTTGACCGTCGACAAGTTCGGAGAAGTAAACGCGGGTCGCTTGGAGCGCTTCGAAGCCAACGCAGGTGAGTACGATATCAACAATCGAATCAAGTGCGCCGACTTCATGGAACTGAACTTCTTCAATCGTCACGCCATGAATCTTTGACTCGGCTTCCCCGATTCTGCGGAAGATTGCCGTAGCATGCTGTTTTACGAAGTCTGACAGCTCGCTCTTTTGAAGCAGCTCGCGAATCTCGGAGAAGCGTTGCGAAGAGGCGTGAGAATGCGCGTGATGGGGTTCACTCCGGCAGCTCTCCGGTCCGTCTTCGACATGTTTCGCTCCCGCGTGGATCCCGAACTTAACGCCGGATATCCCTCCGCGCGTCTGCCGTTCGAAATGCAGATGACAGTCGCCTAATTCAAGTTTTGAAAGTTCCCATTCGAAGGTTGAAGGGTTGATTCCCAAATCGGCCAAGGCACCGACCATCATATCACCGCTGATCCCCGAAAAGCAGTCCACGTAGAGAATGCGCATCTCGGTCCAAACACCTCGGGCGTGAAGAAGTCAAGAACTCAAGAACTCAAGAACAACCAACGGTCTCGCGCCGAGGTCCACATCGCAACATTCTTGAATTCTTGGCTTCTTGGGCGTCTGGTCTAGACCTGAGTGCATCGCGAATACTTCCGTGATTATCCGGATCAATTTGATCTTCGGCCGCCCGCCAAATTTTTCGTTGAGGAATACGCGAAATTTATCGCGCACAAAAACGAAAAGCTTGGAACTGCGAATACCTTGGAGACCGTGCGGGAGAAGTTAGAAGTTAGAAGTCAGAAGTGAGAGGGGAGAAAAGTAGCATAGCATAGGCTTCCAGCCTGTACCGAGAGGTCACTGCGCCTGGCCCGTTAAAACAGCGAGCAGGTGTGAGTGGCTCAAAGCCGTCGCGCGCGGGACACAGACTGGAAGCACGCATTGGCGGTAAAGCGCCTGATCGATTTAGCTATGTCGAAAAGCAGTCTCATTTCCCGGACGCCGATGCGCCGATACGCCGATACGTTCCGCCAGGACCCACCTTTGCAGTCTGCGGGATTTTGAGGGGTCAGACATTGCGTTTTGCATAAATTTTCTTGATCTAGATATTATTGCCTCATCGCTAGCCTGCATCGCTTACAAATCCTTAAAGATTCGTGAGCGATGCAGGCTCAGGCAGCAGAATCCCGCCGTCGGTTCGCTATGGCACGGCCATTCGAGCTTTGCGGGCGCGCCGTAGCTCGAAGAGCGAAGGTGGCCTTCGGCTGCGCCGAGG
>DASXBV010000065.1:0-6360 GCA_036491515.1 Chthoniobacterales bacterium | reverse complement strand
CGTGAAGTGGTTCAAGCTCATGATGGAAGAATCGGCGTCTTTAGTGAGCAAGAAAAGAGAACAGAGTTTTATTGCGATCTGCCGGTAGCGAAAGGGTGACACGCCAGCCTGCATCGCCTACAAATCCTTAGAGAGGTTCCGGGAAACGCTACGTTGGACTTGCTTTTCCTGTGACTCCCGATAGAAATGGTCGCTCGAATGCGACAGCTATTTCTTCCACTGTTGGTAAGCATGGTGACGCCATGCGTTTTTTGTCACGCAACCTCGGACGACTTTAGTCTTGCATCTCTGAAAGCCGCTTCCAGATATTCCGCGGCAAGGAGCGGGTACTCGTTCCTGGTGATACAGGATGGGCGGGTCATCTACGAGGACTATGCGCACGGCGATGCAGCGGATCGGACCGTCTCGATTTTCAGCGGGACCAAGGGTTTTTGGTGTGTCTCCGCGGCGGCCGCAGTCCAGGACGGGATTCTCGATTTCGATGAGCCGGTCAGCGATACGATTACCGAGTGGAGATCTGATCCAGACAAGCCGGATATCCGGGTCCGGGACCTCCTTAATTTCACAGCCGGAATCGAGCCGGCATTTTCGCTGCATGGGAGAACGATAAGCGATCGGAACAGATACAGTATCACGCTGCCAGCCGCTCGTGCGCCTGGAGCATCTTTCATCTATGGGCCGAGTCAGCTTCAGATTTTCTGCGAACTGCTTCGGCGAAAGCTCGAACCACGTCATCTGACTCCGGAAGAGTATCTCGAGCGGAGGATTCTACGAGCGCTCGAAATCGGCAACGTCGATTTCCGAGAGGACGGGAAGGGTAACCCACTCCTGGCCAGCGGATTTCGGTTAACGGCTCGCCAGTGGGCGGAGCTGGGAGAATTGATTTTGGGCAATGGTAAATACCGCGGACGTCAGGTCGTGCGGTCGGATCTCTTGGCTGAATGCTTCCGAGGAACGCACGTCAATCCGATGTTCGGAATGGGTTTTTGGCTAAACCATTCTGCGCCTGATGCTCGCGAGGTGGACGTCGAGAGGATGCTCGAAGTGCCCTGGGAACGTCAGAACTGGCGGGAGACGTGTCTTTGCCGTGAAGCCCCCAGAGATATGATTGCGGCTATTGGTTCCGGCTATCAGCGAATGTTTATTGTGCCTTCGATGAAAATGATCATTGTACGGCAGGGCCGAAACGATGATCGTTTCTCCGATGCCCATTTCTTGCGACTGATATTCAGAGAAGGCGACCAAAGATTGGCGAAGAAGTGATCGGTGATAGGGAAGAACTTGTCGGCGAAACGGCGTATTGTCGTATGACAGATTCACACGAAGGCCACGAAGGTCAGAGGAGGTCACAAAGGAGATACAGACTTCTCCGAAACGGGCAAAATCCAATTCCATCGCATACTCGAAACCCATTAAAACCTTCCTCACCTTTTCTGACCTTTGTGCCCTTTTTGTGAATCTTCTCTTATACGCCGACACGCCGATACGCCAACACGCTCTCACTTCCGAACCGCTAGAATCAATGTTGAGCTTCGGCTGCTCCATCGGTAGCCGAACCCAAACGTGAGTGGTTTCGGGGAGCTTGTTGCGTAGTACTGGCGCAGATCAGCCTGATAAAACTTCTTGAAAAGATCAATCGGTGCAGTGTAGACGCCGAAAAATCTGAGCGTCCATCGGTCTGGCGTGAAATAGTGTACCGGAATGCCCGAATCATCCTGGAGAATTGCTGTGCTGTTTTGCAGCAGGAAGTTTCGGACGGCATCGAATCCTCCTTCGTGAAGAAGATAGGAAGCCGCTTTCAGCAGGCTGTTCGCCGGTCCCAGGCTTTCACAGAAGCGGAACAACGCTGGATTTCGCTTTGTCGCATCATCGGAAAGGTCGGACGTGAAGTAGTACATTTCCTTCTCCGATCCGCTGGCAATGTCAGTAAAGGTGATTTTCGTGCCGCGCGTCACCCCTTGGAACCCCTGTAAAACATTGCCGGACTTGTCCAAGGAGATGTACTGGACTCCTTTGATCTCTTTGCCGGTTCGCGCCAGGAACACGAAAATTGCTGGAAGAACACCTTTCAATTGTGAGCGCTCAAGCTCTTCCCGCATGTCTTTGGTTTTGAAGAAGCTGAAACTCAAAATCGTGTTCAGAGATGTTTTAATATTCTCAAGCGTGCCAAACAACGAATTTGGAGGAAGCGTCAGAAGATCCGGTATCGGATCGATGGGTTCGAGGCCTTGCAGGACGAACGTGGAGCAGTTGGGAAACATTGCATCGGCGTAGAGAAAGTCCGGTCCACTGAACAGGTAAACGCAGGTGCGGCTGAGCTGAGTGACCGGGGCGATATTCTCCGCCTGAAATATTCGAATATTATTGAGCTGGCGTTGGTCGAGCTGGGAGAAGGCTTGATTCATCGCCCTAGCGTGAGCTAGCCAGCGTGGATCCTGCGTGAGAGCAGTGAGTGGCGACCCCAGAGCGACGGGTAAGCCGGCTAAGTAGCGAGCGGCGTCATTTGCGGGCGAAGTCTGAACCGACACGCGAGGCGTTTCGGAGGCTGAGGGCGTCGGCGCCGCCGGCGGCGTTCCGACTCCAGGTTGCACTTCCTGCGCGCGTGGAGGGGCGGTCGGCGGCAGCTGCGCAGCTTCCTGCGCGAACAGAGATAATGTCGGTAACATTGCCACGAGGAGTACGGCTTTCATATCCGAGCAGTGATTCGCGGTGATCTTTGTCATTGAACTATTTTGAATGCTGCGAAGGGATCGCTCGCCGGGGTTCTCTCGAGAAGAAAAAGATGATCAGCCCGGCTAAGACAGTGATCAGTCCTAACAGGGATTCCTTCGGCCTCTCCAGAACGACGAAGATCATCATCCATAAAGTAATTGCGAGGAAAAGGATCGGAGTGACCGGATAGCCCCAGACCTTATAAGGGCGTTCGAGGTTCGGCTCCCGGAATCGCAAGACGATCAAGCCAAGCACGGTAAGAAAGGACGAAAGCAACAAACTGAATTGTGTATAAATCAATACAGTCTGAAATGTTCCGGTTCCTACGAGTATCGTCACGACGATTACCTGCAACATAATGGCGGCATACGGGGTTCCGTGCGCTGAGCTCCGGGCAAAAATCTTCAACTTAGGCAAATCCTCACCCATTCTTTTCGTTATGCGGGGACCGAGCCACACCATGGCGCTGATGGTTGCGATAAGTCCCACACCAATCAAACCACTGACGATTTTGCCCCCGGTCGGGCCAAAGATCGTTTGGCCGGCGAGAAGCCCAACCTCGACTTTACCAGCGAGCACAGCCTTGGGTGTCGTCAGGAGAAATACGTAGTTCAGAACCAGGTATAAGATGGTTACGCTGACTGTTCCCGCGAGGAGAGCCCGTGGAACATTCGTCGCCGAGTCACGAACTTCATCCGTGATGTAAGTCGCGGCGTTCCAACCCGAGTATGCATACATAACGTACACCAGACTTACTGCGAATGGACCGGAAAGAAGGGTTCCAAAGCTCTCGGGTCCAAAACTCAAATCCAGCCGCTGCTGGTTACCGATGAGCAATCCGGCTATGATCAAAACGAAGATCAAGCCTAGCTTCAAAAAAGTCGCTCCATTCTGGAATAACTCTTCCGTACGGATACCAAAGAGATGTACGGCGGTTATAATCCAGACAATGAGGAGGGAAATGACAACAGGTGAATATCCTGGAGTAAACACCTTGAAGTACTCTCCGAATGCGATGCCGGCCAAAGCGATGGGTGCCGGAAACCCGACTACTGCCGAAATCCAGCCTGAGAGAAAGCCGATCGACGGATGGTAAATCCTGGAAAGATAGTGATATTCGCCGCCGGATCGAGGAAGCGCAGTCGCCAATTCTGCGTAACAGAGCGCACCGCAGAGCGCGGCAAATCCTCCGACGGCCCAGAGCGCCATCAGGGCGAGGTCGGAAGTCATTGCCGCAACCTGGAATCCGAGACTCGTAAAGATGCCGGTTCCGATCATATTCGCCACAACTAGATTAGTAGCTGTGATTGCAGAGATTTTTTTGGGAATCATTAGAACTCGGAAGCGGAGAAAGTCCTAGTTAGTCGAGGACTTGCCAATTTGTCCATGGAAAATCGCTCACTCTTGGCCAAAACAACCGCGTTTTCTCGAGTGCAAAGCCTCGACTGAGGACCGGATAGGACGGTAGGTACGAAGCTCCGCCTGAGCCGAGAACGACGCGCGACGCCCGGCTCAGACGGAGCCTCGCCCTATCCGGCACAAATCTTGCTCCCTGGTGCAGCGACACTTCCATGCAGGAAAAATATTCTATCGCAAATCATCTGGCGGGCACGGTTCATATTGATCATGCAACCGGCGCCCTGAGCTGGGATCAAAGCAACCTCGATCCGGTAATTCAAAGATACGTTAAAAGGTATCTTGTTGATGAAGGCTTTATCGAAGCAGCCCTTGGGGTGCTCGATCCAAGGCTCGATAGCGAGGTTATCGAGCTGCTGAAAAGCCTTCAGGAAGGATCTGATTAATGGACTGAAGTTTTGGCGAAGCTGAAGTGCACTGTATGAGGCTTCCAGCCTGTGTCCCAACGTAGCATAGGCTCCCCTCCTTCGTCCGATAACGCGAAACTCCGGCGGACAGGCTGGCCTGTCTCCCGCACCGAACGAGCGACATCCGAGAGCAGCCTCTTCATTACTTGCAAAGGAGGTAGATCCTTTTGCACGCCGTCACGCGAACGACTCGGAAGTTACCGCAGTCGTTGCGCAAAAAATGAAAAGGTTTGACTCAATCAGCGGAGACATTGCTGCACACGCCTTTATCGGCCGCAAATTAGTGGATCGATACGGTGAATCGGTTGGCACGGTCGCGGGATTCTGGCTGGATCCGAGCACCCATCGAGTAGCATTTCTTGGAGTGAAAACCGGCTGGTTGCCAGGCCGCGTCCACATCCTGCCCGCCGCAGACGTCGAGATCGAGGAGCACGGCAGTTTAATCGCGCTCGGCTATTCAGCGGCTATCATTAAAATAGCTCCGACCGGTCGTCCAGGAGCCGAGCTTGCGGAAGTAGCGAAGGAGGAAATAAACGCCTATTATGGTCGGTTCGTACCTGTTCAGCGGGTAAGTTCCATTCAGGAAATCCGACCGGAGGAGACACTCAGAACCGGAAGTTCCGGAGAAGGGTCGACAACTGCTGACGCTGAGGGGAAAACGTCTGTGCAGGACCGGTCCAAACTCGAAGGGGATGAGCAAACGTTGTTTGACCAGAAAGGGTTTGTCACCGATTCCATGTCCGAAGTGGATGCGTCCAGAGAACTAGCGCGAACGCAGGAGGAAGCAAAAGCTCGCAATCGCGAAGATCGGGATAAAAGAGGCGACCTGGATTGAACATGAAGGTGCACTGACAGCGGGGTCAGCGGACTCAGCGGGGTCAGGTGAAGGCGGGGTCAGCAACGTTAGCCAAAGTTGCTGCCCCTCGGGCACAAGCCTGAATCCGCTGAACCCGCTGTTCGCTGTTCCCTTTATTGATCTCTCGGCACAGGCTGGCCTGTCCGTCGTAGTTCCGCGTGCGACAAGGTAGCGTAGGCATCTTGCCTGCGCAGACGCTGCGCGTCGAAACATCCCAGCGGATTCTAACTACCCGAGAACGTCGCTGTTGTTCATGCGAACTCGCGCGTCACCACCACCTGTCAAGAGAACCTAGAGTCGAGTAGGTCTCCGCGAGCAAGAGTGTGATTACAGATTGAGGATGATTGCGGAGACTTACTCGACTGTTGGACGAAGCCTACCCCTGACGTTGCTCAGGCGTATGGGAAAAGTACCGTGAGCGATGGGGTGCAGACGACGGCGGGGAGGGATTTCGGATGCGTATATTGCCGTAGCGGCAGCTTCGAGAAGCAGGATTGAACTGGTGCCAAAAGACCGAGAGCTGTAATTGTGCCGCGCCAGTAACCGCGGATGCCGGGAGCCAGGCTTCGCAGACGACACGAAGACAGCAGCAGAGCCCGAGCGCATTGAGAGAGAGTTTTGTCGGAACGCATGAATCGACTGCGGTGCTGAATGAGTGCCAGAAGAGTGTTCATGAGGAATAGTTAGCCAGGTAGCTTAAGACCTGCTGCGGTCCGCCAAAGGGACGTTTGGCATAAAGGACGAGAGCGCTTTGTGTAGAGGAGCGACAACCAGCGAGCACGGGTCGCAGGTATCTTGAGCCCCGAATCGGGCAGGTGCAACTCTCCTGCAGCGAGCATCTGGCGTAGCCCGGCCAGGAACTTGCCTCGGAATAGCGCGGCAACCGCTTGCACGGGAAAGAGGAACTTGCGCTGTTTGGGCGAGCGCCACTGTTTGCCATCTGGACTTAACGCTCCGCCGGTGACAATG
>DASXBV010000064.1:0-36231 GCA_036491515.1 Chthoniobacterales bacterium | reverse complement strand
TCTCCTGGAGGCAAACGATCTGGGCTCCTTCCGCAGCCGCCTTGCGGATCATCGCTTCCGCCTTGTCCACATTTTCTGCGGGATTCATCGAACAGCGCATCTGGACTAAGCCGAGTTTAAGCATGGAACTTACTAGCCTGCTTCGCGTACAAATCCCAAGAGATTTGTACGCGATGCAGGCTTTTCCCTTGGATTCGCCGCGGTTGCGACCGACGGTCAAAGCATATGCTGACCGATATTCGAATTGTTATTCACACAGCGAAAGGGGACATCCACGCAACGCTGTTCTCGTCCAAGGCTCCCGTGACGGCTGCGAATTTCCTGAACCTGGCATCTCGTAAATTCTATGATGGACTTACATTTCACCGGGTTGTGCCGCGTTTCGTGATCCAGGGCGGAGATCCACTAGGGACCGGGGCCGGCGGACCAGGTTATCGATTTGAAAATGAGATTAATGCCTCGTTATCCCACGAAAACGTTGGTGTGCTGGCGATGGCAAACGCCGGTCCACACACGAACGGAAGCCAATTCTACATCACCATCGATTCGCTTGGTCCTGAGCACGTAAAAATGCTCGATGGCAATTACTCGATCTTCGGGCTCGTGACCAGCGGACTCGACGTTACCAAAAAGATCGCACAAGGGGATCAGATTCAATCAATCGACGTTGTCGATTCGACCGAGGCATTATTCGCGGCACAAGCAGCACGGCTCAAGGAGTGGAATAAAACTCTGGACAAAAAATTTGGGAACCGGCTCATATCACCGCCCGCCCGGTAGGGCGAGGCATGAGAAGTCAGAAGGCAGAAGTGAGAAGGCAGAAGGTCAAGAAGGTACTCGGATCAGGCGGTAATTAGTTCGGCAGCGTCGACCATGCGTCGTTGTCTCCTGAGCTCCTCGACTTCTGACTTCTGACTTCTGACTTCAAAAAATGAGTCTGCAGACCGCTGATTACGATTATCCGCTTCCGGATGAGCTGATCGCTCGCTACCCGGCGTTTCGGCGGGATCAATCGAGAATGATGCTTCTGGATCGACAGACGCAGCAGATAACGCATCTTCGTTTTGGTGACATTGTCGACTTAGTCCAACCAAGAGAGTTGGTCGTTCTCAACGACACGAAAGTCATCCCGGCTCGGATACGATTGCCTGATCGTAACGCGGAGATACTGTTGTTGGACGAGGTCGATACGTTCACTTGGCGATGTCTGGTCCGGCCGGGTAAATCATTTCCCCTGGGACGGATGTTTTCGATTGAAGGCCGGGTGGGGGCGGTCATTCAGATCCTCGATGAAGGCGATCGCCTGATCAGGTTCGATCGCCCAATCGATTTCGACAAAATCGGTGAAATGCCGCTACCGCCCTATATCAAGCGGGCGCCGGAGGCCATCGACCGTGAGCGCTACCAAACCGTTTACGCCATGCGACCGGGGGCAATCGCTGCGCCGACCGCCGGATTGCATTTCACGCCCGATATTCTGGCAAGGTTGCCCCATGAATTTCTCACTCTGCACGTGGGTGTCGGTACTTTCAAACCGGTAAAGGCCGCGGTTGTAACCGAACACCGACTGCATCGCGAAGAATTCCAACTGACAGAAGCCGTTGCCGGCAACATCCAATCAGCCGAGCAGGTTCTAGCAGTGGGCACGACAACAGTAAGAACCTTGGAAACCCTGATGCAGCGATTTGACGAGATACGGCCAGGCAAGGGCGTAACCGATATCTTTATTTATCCGCCGTTCGATTTTCGACGGGTGAATTCATTGTTGACCAACTTCCATCTTCCAAAATCGACGCTCTTGATGTTGGTGGCAGCCTTTGCCGGTCGCGAGTTTATCCTGGAAGCGTACCGGGAAGCGGTAAGAGAGCGGTACAGGTTCTTTAGCTACGGAGATTGCATGATGATACGCTGAACGGTCTTGAGTCTTGGTAGGGCGAGGCTCGGTCCGAGCCGAGGACGATGCGCCGACCCCGACTCGGACGGAGCCTCGCCCTACCGGGACTCAAAACTGTTCTGCTCGCTTTGCGCGGAAGAACCGCTGCAAAATTCCGCGACACTCAATTTCTCTAACGCCGCGTGTAATTTCACACTGGTGATTCAATGGGGGCATTTGGAGGAGATTGACCAAGCCGCCGGCACCGCCGGTCTTCGGATCAGGGCATCCATAAATGACTCGCCTGAGTCTGGCGTGGACGATCGCTCCGGCGCACATCGGGCAGGGTTCTTTGGTCACGTAAAGATCGCAATCGAACAATCGCCAATCGCCAACCGCGCTTTCGGCTTGAGTAATCGCCAGCATCTCGGCGTGCGCTGTGGCGTCTTTTAACGTCTCAACCTGGTTCCAGGCGCGCGCGATCACATCTGCGTTCCGAACGATTACCGCACCGATCGGCACCTCATTCTGCGATTCGGCTCTGCGCGCTTGCCGCAAAGCTTCACCCATGAAGTAGGTATCGCTCGAAAAATCCAGCAAATCGTCCATGCTAAGGGCTAGAGAGAAGGAAGATTCGATGAACAGCAAACAGATTGTCGTCGCTCCCTCAGTACTCGCTTGTGATTTCAACCATCTCGGAGCGGAGTGCGCACGTATGGAAAGGGCGGGTGCGGATTGGCTGCACCTCGACGTAATGGATGGGCATTTTGTGGATAATATCTCGTTCGGGCCGCCGATTGTCCAATCGGTCGCAAAGATCGCCAGCATCCCTCTGGATACACACCTCATGGTGGAACGTCCCGACCATTTCTTTCCCCGATTTATTCCGTACTCAAGAAATATTACGATCCATGTCGAACCTGACTACGATGTTGGCAACACGCTAAAGAATATTCGAGCGGCACGCGCGACCTGCGGCCTCGCGATCAATCCGCCAACCTTGTTCGAAAGTCTGGAACCGTTTCTCGACCAAATTGATCTATTGCTGGTCATGACTGTCAATCCCGGTTTCGGTGGACAAGAGTTCATGAGGGAAACGATGATCAAGGTGGAGCGAGCGGCGGAACTTCGAGCCCGCCTCGGACTCGATTTTCATATCGCAGTCGATGGCGGAATCCACACAGACACTGCGGCGATCGCGCGTGCATCCGGTGCTAATGTATTGGTCGCCGGCACAGGGGTGTTTAGAGCGCCGGACGCAAATCGAGCAATCAAAGAGTTACGGGGCCTATGACGGTCTCTAGTGTCCTGTCCCCGAAATAGCATGTGTTTTGTTGCGATCAAAATGGGCCGCCGGCAAGGCGCGAGGAGCGGAGCATATCTGAATCGATACGTGACCGATCCGGCGGCCGCCAGGCGGCCGCCGGACAGCCGCCGGCCCATTTTCATCGCAACCCTCTGGGCGGGGCCAGTTGTATGGGCGCTTCGTTACCGCCAGTCCGGCTCGGACCGCCTTGAAAAACAGCCAACTGACCTCCGGCAAAATACATGTTATTTCGGGGACAGGACACCAGCATGAAACGCGCCGGGATTCCGATCTTATGTGTGTGGGTTGGAGTGGTCATGGTTGTCTTCGGCGATCGTATTGTTGAAGCACAGGACGGGATGGGCTTCGTAAATGAAGCGGCACGGCAAGTTGTCATCACCGGGCGGGCGCTTCGGCACATCGAGGAAAGGCATTGGCCGAATAGTCCGGCCCAGGGTGCGGGAAAGTTCTCCCAAGGGATTACGGAGGACTCACTTAGGGAACTCATTAATGAAGCCGTTGCAAACGGGCGCGCCCGGCCGAACACGAACGGGCGACCTGGCGAAATCTACGAGTACGATTTCAGTCGGCCGATCGGTGTAAAGATCAATGGCGAACCGGCCAGCAGGCTCCGGATCGTGGTGAGCCCTCGCAATCAACTCATCACCGCATTTCCGTTTTGAGCGAATCTAGGGTTGACACTTTCGTACACTAACTATGCACCTCGACTACCGGCTTTCCGAAGAATGGGACGAGGATACCATGGATTTGTCGACTGTGGCAGAGGCGGATCTCCGCTACTATGTTGCGCCCGGGGACATCATTCTCCGAGCAGACCAGACAGACCTGAGCGCAATTTGGGGTTGGATTCCTTTGATCGATTTTGCATTGGCTTTGCGAGAGATTGCGGAGGCTTTGGCCGTAGCAGAGGGAAACGAAACCTTTGAGTTTACCGAGTCGGAGGCGACCCTTAATTTTGAACGCCAAGGCCTGGAGGTGGTAATCTCCGGGAGTTACGCACCGGGAGAAGTCATTGTACCGTTCCCGGTATTCAGGGAACAAGTAAGGAACTTGGCTCGGCGGCTGGACGCGGAGTTGCTTGCCAAGCATCCAGAGCTGGGAAGCAACCCGGTTTATCAAGCGCTCAAACTTTCCTGCGGTTGAGCGGCGACCGGTCAATAAGGCTGCGGCGCACCTGCGAAAGATATGAATCGAGATGAACTTCGAGCCCTTCAGGCTCCACTGAAGCAACGCTATCGGGAGGATCCACAATCCGCCCTGATCACTTTGCGGGCGGAGGGTACCCTGAACGACCGCGTTGCGTGCAGCGTTCCGGCTGGACAAGCTATTGTTGAGGCGGGTCTTCACCCGGCGACAGGAGGGACCGGGGTGGAAGCGTGCTCGGGAGACATGCTTTTGCAAGCTCTCGTCGCATGTGCAGGGGTGACGTTGACCGCTGTTGCGACTGCGCTTGGCGTGAAGCTTCGAGGTGGTCGCGTCACCGCCGAGGGCGACCTCGATTTTCGGGGTACTTTGGGCGTCGGGAAGGATGCCCAGGTCGGCTTCAAACAGATCAGGCTTCGCATTGAGCTCGACTCCGATGCAACGCCGGACGAGCGAGCGCGGTTGCTTGAATTGACTGAGCGCTATTGCGTCGTTTACCAGACGCTATGTCACGGTTCGCAGATGTCGATGAAAATAGCCTAGCCGCCTAAGCCTCGCCCCGGTAGCCGGTAGGGGCTCACGCAATTCCACCGGTTCACGAACGGCGCGTTAAGGCTTGCAGGAATTGGTCCTGGGAGATGAGTGAAGCCTGGCCGCGTTCAAGGCCTTTGCCTCGGTCGCAAAGGAAGTCGCCGCGCCCAAGGAGTCTTTCGGCGCCAGGTTGATCGAGGACAATGGCTGAATTCACTGAGTTGGTAACTCTGAAGCAAACCTTCAGGGGAAGATTGGCTTTCAACAAGCCGCTCACGGTCTCGCGATCAGGACGTTGAGTCGCGACAACAAGATGGATGCCCGCCGCTCGGCCCTTACCGGCAATGCGCACCACGAGACGTTCGAACTCCTTTTTTCCTTCCTTGCCGGAATGCACTAGATCCGCAAACTCGTCAAAAACGAGGACACGGAACGGGATGTCTTTCTTACCAGATACAAATCGATCACTCAGTTTGGTGAACCCTTCCTGAAGTAGGGCGTCGTAACGCCGATCCATTTCTTCGGCTGCATCGGCGAGGCAGATCAAAGCTTGTTTGAGCGAGAAAATCACAGGGCCCGCGAGGTAGTGGTTGTCGCGGATCATTCCCAGCGTGAGGCGCTTGGGATCAATCAGAGAAAATTTCAGCTGGGCCGGTGAATTTCGGGCAGCAAGCGTGGCAACGACGGTTTTCAAAAACTCGCTCTTTCCGCTTCCACTTGTGCCAGCCACGAGCGCGTGAGCCATATTTGGGTCGGAGAGGTCAGCAATAATCGGTTGGTTATCGACGCCTATACCCACCGGAAAAGCGGTGACGCTAGGATGCTGCCGAAACGCGGGAAAATTGGTGATCTCTGACCATTGGACTGTGTCTGGCTGCGGTTTCGCGACGTCAAAGAAGACAAAGCCCGGGCCGGCTGAGATCATCGGTTCAGAGGGCAACGCCAATGCAATTCTCAGATTGGTCGAGTGTTGCTCGATTTGGTTAAACTTCACTCCCTCGCCCATTTGCAGCCGGTAACGCACAAGCTGAGGAGCTTCCAATCGATCCACCACTTGAACGGTTACACCATAGGCGTGGTAAGCAGTAACGATCTCAGTTCCGAAGTTAGGGCACGGCAGTTGTTGTGTATGAGATTGAATTGCCCCGGCCGGTTCGGGAGGATTTTCGGAGAAATGCGCAGCGAGTGCCTCGAGTACTGGCGCGACCAGTTCGTCGAATAGCCTTTTGATTTGGTCGGGATTTTGGGCGATGACGTGCAGATGCGGCTCGTAGTATTCGAGCCGCGCGGAAATGAGCAGACTTGGGCGGGCGCGCTGCAAGAGCGCGGCGTAGATGACGGCTTGAAGGAGATCCGTTTTGAGGTTTGCGCCGCGCGAGAGCTTGTAGTCAACGACAACAGGGCCGCTGTTTTCCAGAATAACGCAGTCAGGGCGTCCGGCAACATGGACAATACCCCGAGCGGTTGAGACGGGAATATCGTCGAACTGGTATTCAGAGGTCAGGATAAGACTTCGCCAATTCTTGAAGGAAGCGGCAGCATCGCGTTTCGTCAGTAACTGTTGGCACCAGTTTTTCAGGGATTTCGTCAAGCGATCCGCGGATTCAGGTCCCTGCTGCTGCAAAAGCGCGAGCAGTTCTTTCTTCGCAAACGTATTCCAGAACGCGTCCCAGAGATTATCATAGCGGGATAATTTCGCTGCCATCTTGAGGTTCGGTTCCGCGGTAAGCCAGTCCGAGAATTGTTCGACCAGGCGATGAAATAACGTGCTGTTTACGGGCACACTTTTTTTGGGTGCGCGAGCGATTGGCGTAGGGGTGGATAGGTCGCGAATCCAGGCGTCACGCCATTCCTTGTTGAGAGAGGCGTGTTTCAGTTGCGTGACAGTTATCCTTGCCATATGAGCACGACCATATTCGGATGAGCGATCTTTTGGATTTGCGGTATTTTTTCGCACGCCTCGAGTACAAGGTCCTCGCTGCATCCTGCGCCGAGCTTTTCGAGAGCATCGGTGAGGCTCAGGAATTTCTCTTGTTGCACAAGGATTCGTAACTTTTCCAATAACAATTTGGTTGGAGGCTTGCCTGTAGCACGATTTTCCGGCTGGTGGAGATGCGATGACGACGGAATTTGCAAAATTCGTTCGCGCCAGGGCGCCAGTCGTTTTTGTAGAAACCGGAGGACATCCTCTCCGGAATACCCGGACACATTTCCAGAAACCGCTTCGAGATAGAGATCTCGCGCGGCATTCAATTCTGCGCTTTCTTCTTTAGTCAGCACGACCAGCCCGGATCCGAGCGACGCGCGGATCGCCGGTCCGGTCTTCGTCCATGAGGGTTTTGGAACCGGATCCAGTTCTTCGGACCGAAAATAGATGATCTTAGCAACCTTGCCGGAATGTTTCGCGCGCCACGCGTCTGCAACGTCGGCGATTTTTCTCCATTGGGTAAAATGCAACTCGCGAACAAATCCGAACAGAATCTCCGCCCGCCCGGCCACGCTCCATTGGAGTTCGGCGAAAGGGGTTTCTTTTTTGTTTTCCGAGCAGACGATCGCCGGATCCGTAGCGAGCGGACCCTTTACGAGCCATCGGAACACATCGGGATCAAAATGTCGCCAGCGTAAATTAACGCGAAACTCGGACAGGTATTCCTCAAAAATGTGATCTAGCGGAGGGATTGGAGTTGCAGTTTTTGCGCCTGCCCAACGGTCTCTGCATTGCTGCATAAACTCACGGGCGGGCAGCGTCTTGCGTTCGGAGAACAGGGCATCGAGCCATCTCTGGTCTGCAAATCGGTCAAGGAGTTCTTCGGCAGGAGCGAAAGGGGCTAGCCGTAATCTGATCAGTTCCTCGGCTTCCCGACGGTCCAGACCGCGGAGCTGTTTTGAGACCGAAAAACGATCGCGATGCGCGTCATCGATATTTGGGAGAATTTTCTCATCCCAAATCACCTGGTTTGCAGTCACGACGGTAAGGTGGTTTGGCACTTCGTTCACCAAGCGAACGACGACTCGCCCGAATTGCTGTAGCAGCTCCAGATTCGTCTTGTAGTCTTCAGTCTGGTCAAAACAAAAAAGAAAGGGACGGAAATAGCGCGCCAGCTTGCAGAAATCATGGATACGCAGCCAGCAAGCGTTATTCACGACGTCCACCGGCTCGCTTCTCGGGTTTTCGCCCGGTCCCATCCCGAGGGATTGAAGCACCGAGTCATCGAGGGTTTCATACCTGAGCCAAGCCAGACAACCTTGCCGGATATCGGACCCTGGCGAAGAGGTGAGATAATGGAACAGCACTTTCAACCACCCGGTCGAGGTCAATCGTAACGGAAAAAGTTGCTGTTGGCAGAGCGGCAAAAGTTCGTCAATGAAATGGTCACGGAGCCAGGTGCTCCTGGGATCCGAGCCCTTGCCGATCGAAATCTCTGAGGCTTGGCGCAATTGTTCTGATTGCAACCCCCCTTGCACAATCTTGACAAGTCCCTCATCAATAGCGTTGGCGACGAGGTTTCTCAGAACTCCTTCTGCGAGCGCATCGAGCTGCCTTGGTTCGTCAAAAGCCCACTTGGTTTCGTCACTGGAGTCGGGATAGTCGAGTTCATTAACGAGGTGAAGGAGAATAGACTGCCAGCACAATGACACTGTCTGGAACGGTGTGAGAAAAATCTGGGTTGCCTTGCGATCCAGCGCTTTAAACAAGCGTCCGACGAGATGGCTCTTTCCGTAGCCGGGGGCGATAGATAGGATGAGTTCCGCCTTGTTTCCGACCAGAGTCCGGTTCGCATCTACCAAACCGAATGCGGCGATAAGCCGGGAAAGGATGTCTTCGTTGAGTGTAGCGACCGAGCTTGGGCATTCGCGCGGTTTGTGAACGACATCTTTGTCGAATGGGTTGATCGACAACCCGGCTAGTTCGAACTTCATGGCTCAATCGCGATGTAGAGTCGTTTCCGGCCGCCCTGTTCAATCGCCGCAGCACGCTCATCTTCACTGGCGGATGCCCAATCGCCCTGGTCCAGTTGCACTTTGCGGGATGGTATGCCGGTCTCTACGATCCAGGAGCGGACTTCACCGGCAGAAAGGCCGGAACGTTGGATCAATTCGGAAATGGGGATCGATCGCCTTTGGCGCGCAGTTGAGCCGTCACGGTATGCCGCGAGGATTCGTTCCTCGAGCGGTCCTTTTCCTATTGCCTCATTTGCCGGCTCGGCGCGGGCCAGATGGCTGCGATGTATATAAAGCAGTGTAGACCCCTTGCCGTGCATCGGCAGTTCCAGGACGATGCGCTCATCGACCAGCTCGGCAAGTGCTGTGCGCGCCAGAGGCTTTAGAGCGCGGATTTTTGGCAGCAAAAACGAAGCGCGAAAGAGTTTCGGTTTCGCTTCCAGTAGTTTCGCTATCCGTGCCTTTTCGGTATAAATGGTGGGTTCATGTTCGGCCAGGTAGAACGCGTCCAATTTTCGGATGGCGCCCTCGGCGAGTAACTCATTCAGAGCAAATTGGACGGCGGCCGTTCCACTGATTTGTGAAGGGGTTAAGCGAGGGTTGCGGGCGAATCTCTTCAGCAGTTTTTCTCGGGGACTCTCCATGATTGCGGGTACAAGATGTGTAGCATAGAAAGGCCCTGGTGGGCGAGGACTTCCCGGGTTTCAGGCTGATGAGCACTCGTGCATGAAACTGGAGAATGTCGTTCCTTGGGGCCGATCGTTGACTGAATATCAGGCGATGTTCGCTCTTTCTGAAGAGGACCTGCAAAAGCGAATCCTTAGATGCGGTGATGGACCCCGCGAGTTTCAACGCCGAAATGACGTCCTCTGGAAGGCAAACGGTAACTTCCGTCGATCCGCTTTATGCTTTGAGCGTCCCGGACATCGCGCTATCGTCGAACTGCGAGCGTTTTTCTGCGGGACGAAGATTGAATGACGATGCCTGTCGGCATCCAATCGTTCATGCAGCAATATTCGACCGATTGGGGAAGTCTGATGGCTGCAGCGACCCTGGCGATGGTGCCGACGCTCATTCTGTTCCTGTTTATCCAAAAGTACATGATCTCCGGAGCCACGGCGGGGGCGGTCAAAGGTTAGGAAAACAACTTATGTCACCAAAACTAACAGATAAACCCACTGGGCGATCGTCCGGTGAAACATCGATGAATCGACGATTGAGAATTGGGATCGTGGGCTGTGGCGAAGTGACGCAAATACTCCATGTGCCGGCTCTCTATCAATTGCCGGAGCGGTACGAGATCACCACGTTGTGCGACGTGAGCCCGGCTGTTCTGGAACAGTTAGGAAAGCTCTGGAACGTCGGCATCCTCGAGACTGACTACCGAGCACTTATCGCACGCACAGAAGTGGATGTTGTGCTGGTCGCAAATCCGAACGCGTATCATGCGGAGGTCACGCTGGCGGCGCTCGCTGCAGGGAAGCATGTGCTCGTCGAAAAACCGATGTGCGTTACCTTGCGTGAGGCGCACGAGATTGCCGCGGCACAAAAGCAGAGTGGGGTTGTTGTGCAGGTTGGCTACATGCGCCGGTATGCGCCGGCTTTTCTGGATGGATGCGCGTTAGTTCGCGATCTCGGCGAAATTAAATATGCCCGGGTGCGCGACATCATCGGGGCGAACTCGTTGATCATTGACGCGACATCCTGCGTGATCCGCGATCTGGCATTCCTGGAGTCGACCAAAAAGGAAACTGCGAACCGCGATGATGCCCTGGTGGAGGAGGCTCTGGGAGCGAACGCGAAACCTTCTTTGAAGCGGGCGTACCGGCTTATGCTCGGATTGAGCAGCCATGATATTTCGGCGATGCGCGAATTGCTCGGTATGCCTAAAAGAGTGCTCTTTGCAGCAGAACGGTCCGACGGAGGCTATCTGTCAGCAGTATTCGACTACGGATCGTACGTTTGCCAATTCGAAACTGGCGTCGATGCAATTCCGCGATTTGACGGTCACCTCGAGGTGTACGGCGCTCAAAAGATCGTGCGAATCCAGTACGATACTCCGTACGTGCGCAATTTACCGATTCGGCTGTTCGTCACTGAAAGCAACGGTCGCGGAGGGGTTGAACGCATCGACTCTCATCCCAGCTGGGGCGACCCCTTCATTGCTGAATGGAACGCTTTGTATGACAACGTTGTCGGGAAGGGAGTGCCGAAAACGGGGCCTGAGGATTTCGTGCAGGATCTTGAACTCTTCCGTGAAATGGCGCGGCTTATGCGCGAACCCAACGCTTGATTTTGCTTAAGGCTTCGCCTTATGCCAATCGGTGCTCTGCTCGTAGGCGTAGGCGACTTGGAGTACCATAGATTCACTGAGTTCCCGGCTGAGTATTTGGAGACCGATGGGAAGTTGTTTTCCTTCTTCTTCCAAAAAACCGCACGGTATGCTGATCCCGCAAATCCCTGCCATGTTTGCGGCTAAGGTGAAAATGTCGGCGAGATACATGCTGAGCGGATCGTTTGTGCGCTCACCGAGCTTAAATGCCGGAGTCGGAGATGTCGGGCAGACAATTGCATCGACTTGCTCAAAGGCAGTAGCGAAATCCCGACGGATCAGGGTACGAACCTTTTGGGCTCGCAAATAATAAGCGTCATAGTAACCCGAGCTCAGGACGTAGGTTCCCAAAATGATGCGACGCTTGACCTCCGGACCGAAACCCTCTTCTCTCGTTCTGCCGTAGTGGTCAAGAAGACCGCTCACCTCCTTGGCGCGAAAGCCGTAGCGGACTCCGTCGAATCTCGCCAGGTTCGCAGACGCTTCGGCAGGGGCGATAACATAGTACGTGCTTAGCGCATGTTCAGTGTGAGGTAATGAGATGTCGATCACCTCAACGCCCAGGCTCTCTAGATGTTCGACGGCTGCCCGTACTGTTTTAGCTACTCGAGGGTCAAGGCCTTCAATAAAATACTCCTTTGGAAGACCTATTTTCAGTCCTTTGATGCTCTTCTGCAGATCAGCGGTAAAATCTGGCACCGGCATATCCAGGGAAGTTGAGTCGCACCCGTCCGGCCCGGCGATGACGTTCATCAAGAGTGCAGCGTCCATAACATCTTTGGTGATCGGGCCGATTTGATCGAGGGAGGATGCGAACGCGACCAGGCCGAACCGCGAGACTCGGCCGTAGGTTGGCTTTAACCCGACACAACCGCAAAGTGCGGCCGGCTGTCGGATTGAACCACCGGTGTCCGACCCAAGAGCTGCGAAGGCCTCATCGGCTGCTACCACAGCGGCCGACCCGCCACTGGAACCGCCCGGGGTGCGGGTTGTGTCCCACGGGTTCCTGCTCGGGCCGAAAGCAGAATTTTCTGTAGAAGATCCCATGGCGAACTCGTCCATGTTCAAGCGGCCGAACGGAATGGCACCGGCCGCCCGAAGCTTCGTAATAACCGTGGCATCGTACGGAGCGACGTAACCTTGCAGAATTTTTGAGGCACACCCGCACGGATGGCCTTTGACGTTGATCACGTCTTTGATCGAGATGGGCACACCGCCCAACGGGAGACGGACATCGGCGTCCTGCGCCTCGGCAACTGCGCGATCCAGATCATACGATAAATAGCCGTGGATCGATGGATCCACCATTTCAATCCGGCGGCCCAATGTTTCGATGACTTCCTTCGGAGAAACTTGTTCGGATCGGAGAAGGCCCCGGAGTTCGTGAATAGTCAGGGAGGTGATTTCCACCGCTTACTCCACGACTTTCGTTACAATGAACAATCCCTGCGCTTGGCGCGGTGCGTTCGACAGAGCGACTTCCCGATCCAGACTTTCTCGCGGTTCATCCTCTCGGAAGAAGTTATAAATCTGGAAGCTGTGAGCCATCGGTTCGACCTGAGATACATCAACGGCATTCAACTTTTCCACATGATCGAGCACGTGCCCCAACTGAGATTGGAATGTCTTGACCTCTAGCGGGGTCAATTTGATGCGAGCCAGCTCGGCGACATATTGTACGTCGAAGTTCGTAGAGCTCATGGTAGATGGTTGAACATTTGAATTGCGAGGAAGATCACAATCGCGGCGAGGGCCAAGACGGCTAGGCAGGAGATCATTAGGCGCATGCGCGCCTGACGCCGTTGCGCACGCCGTGGGCGACGCGGACGCTCCGAAAACAGGTCCTCCCCGTGGCGCGAATCTTGCAAAATATCGGGGGAATCGAACGGGCTGCGCCTGGTAGAAGCACGCGCGATCCTCTCTTGTCGTTGGCGTTCTTCTTCGGCTTGAGCCAATTTGGGAGCTTCCTCGATCGTTCGCTGCAATTCTTCCATCTCCCGACGCAGCTCTTCTTCTTTTTTTGCGAGCTCGTCTTTTTTCGCTGAGATCGGAGAGTCGTGAAATCGTCGGCGTCCCATCACTCAACAGTATCAGCCATGCATAAAGTAGAAAACCAGAAGTGCGCTTAACCCAAAAATCAACAAGGGGAGCGTAAATGCGAAGCCGCGCTTGAGCCACTGCAGGAAACTGGCATCATCCGGTGCGGAGTAGTAAGTTTCCTCAACCGTCGAACGCGGGTCAATCACCTCTGCGTCGGATTTGGCGTTAATTTTGGTGAGAGATTTTGTATACTCAGCCCGGGCGTCATCTACCGCGCTCAATGCCTTGCTCAATTCCTTGTGGAGATCCGAATTGTTCCAACTTTTCGGATTGATAGCTTCGAGGGTGTCGAGGTGCTGTGCAAAGGTTGCGTTCGTGGCCCGCAACTGTTCCACCCGTTTCTCGGCTTCATAGGTTTCGCGCTCGATCACCACGAGCGATCGGCTTAGCTTTTCGATCATGTCGGCGCGACCCTTTTCGAGCTCATCCTGTTTCCGGCTGAGCTCTTCGAGTTCACGTTTCTGTTTTTCGATGAGTTCCTGCTGGCGCTTCAGCTGCAGGAGCTGTTCTTGAGCCCGTTGGACCTGCGAATCGAGCATTTCAGGTGGCGTCGATCGCTCCTCTGGTAGGTCGAGAAGCGGTTCTTTCATACTCTCCGACATGAACCATGCATTGTCCGGAAAACGGGCGCCGCCGCAACGAAAATCTGTGTTTTGTTCATGCTACTATCTCGCCGGGAGTACCTGGAGGAGGTAGCCTTTGAGATACTCGGTCTCGGGAATATGGGGCAGAATAGGGTGGTCGAGCGGCTGCGACAAATACTTCAAGATTCGAACGTGCCGTTTCGCGTCCACGCTTGCGTCAACGATCATCTCTTGAAACATTTCGCGGGAAACGTGATGAGAGCAGGAGAAGGTGGCTAAAAACCCGTCCGGCGGCAGCAATTGGAGAGCGCGCATATGGATCTCTTTGTAGCCTCGCCATGCGCTGTTAAGCGAATCTTTAGATTTGGCGAAGGAAGGCGGGTCCAGGACGATCAAATCGAACTGCACGTTCTCCTGGATCTCCCTTGCCAAATAGTCGAACACGTTTGCTTCCTCCGTCGTGATAGTGACGCCATTCAACTGAGCGTTCTCATCAATCGACTTGACCAAATCACCGCTGATCTCGACCGCCGTCACCGCGGAAGCGCCGGCTCTGGCGCAGGCTATCGCAAATGCGCCTTGATTGGAAAAACAATCGAGGACCCGCAGTCCATTGGCAAGCTCTGCAACAGCATCGTAATTGTCCAGCTGGTCCAGATACAGTCCGGTTTTGTGTCCCATAAGGAGGTCAACGTGGAAACGCATACCTTTGGACTCGAGCTGGATGCAGGCTTGTTTCTCCCCGGTAAGGATGCCGGCGACAAGATCGAGGCCTTCAGCTTTCCGTATTGGAGCGTCATTCCTTTCGATGATCGAGCTGGGCGATAACAGCTGTTGGGCCGCCTCGACTATCCGCTCCTTTCTCTGGTCCATTGCTAGCGTAAGAGTTTGCAACACCAGATGTGATCCGTACCGATCGAGAATCACTCCGGGCAATCCGTCGCTTTCACTCCAGACGACGCGACCAGGGTTTCGGTGGACTCCGAGTTTTTCGCGCGAAGCGATCGCCTGGCTGATCCTCCGAACAAAGAAATCATGGTCCAAATCTTGTTTGCGCCGGGAGAATCGTCTTGCGACAATCTGTGATTTAGGATTGTAGATGGCCGATCCTAACAATCTATCTTGGCCGTCCTTTAGCGATATAACATCACCGGGCTGAGGGTCACCAAACGTTTTAAGAACCTCGGAGGCATAGACCCAATCGTGTCCGTGAAAGATCCGCGCGCGTGGTTTAACAACGATCCCAGCCATGGATGCAGTTACAGCAGGCAGGATCGATGGTCCACAGAAAAGCCCGGGGCGGGTGGTGGTGCTTTGCAAACGCCGATACGCCGATACGTTTCCCCCCCGCGCCATCACGAGTATAAGAATTCGTCCGCGTCTTCGGCGTGGCGTGGCAAATATTCAGTCATCTCTTGTTCCGGATACTCGAAAATTTTACCCTCGTAGTTTCGGATCACGATTTTTTCATGATCGTGGTAAAGGATGTATCCGGGATTGATCGGGACCTTGCCTCCGCCCCCTGGAGCGTCGATGACGAATTGAGGCACTGCGTAACCGGTAGTGTAACCCCGCAAGCCTTCGATGATTTCGATCCCTTTGGCTACCGAAGTGCGCAGGTGCGCTGAGCCATGAATGAGGTCGCACTGATAAAGGTAATATGGACGTACCCGGCACATCACGAGTTTGTGTACCAACGCCCTCATGACATCGAGATCATCGTTCACACCCTTCAAGAGCACGCTTTGGTTTCCAAGCGGTATTCCATGGTTGACGAGACGTTCCAAAGCAGCCTTGACCTCAATCGTCAGCTCGCGGGGATGATTGACGTGAACGCTCATCCAAAGTGGGTGAAATTCCTGAAGCATCTGGCACAGTCCGGCGGTGATCCGCTGCGGCAGGAAGATCGGGACACGAGTCCCGATCCGCACAAACTCGATATGTTCGATAGCGCGCAAACGGCGCAAGATCCCACGGAGCTTGTCGTCAGAAAGGAGTAAGGCGTCTCCGCCGGAAAGCAAGACGTCGCGAACCTCTGTGTGAGCTTCCAGATACCGGTAGGCTTGTTCGAAATCGGTATGCAACTCTTGTTCGCCGACGCCACTGACGACACGGCTGCGAGTGCAGTAGCGGCAATAGGATGCGCATCGATCCGTGACCAGAAAAAGCACGCGATCGGGATACCGATGGACGAGACCCGGAACGGGCATGTGAGAATCTTCGCCGCACGGATCGGCCATCTCCAGAGGGGACCGGTCGGACTCTTCGACGCGCGGGACGACCTGGCGACGGATCGGACAGTTTGGATCTTCCGGGTCGATGAGATTAAAAAAATGAGGTGTAACCGCGAGCGCAAGCTTGTTTCCGGACAAAATTACGCCGGCGCGCTCTTCGCGCGTAAGCGCGATCTTCTGTTCGAGTTGCTGCAGGTTGGTGACCCGGTTTTTGAGTTGCCATTTCCAGTCGTTCCAGAGCTCGGGAGCGATATTTTGCCAAAAGCCGGGAGCGAACGAAAGGAACCGCTTATCGGCGGTTTCAGCTAAGCTTTGCATGTTTGATTGACTAGTTGGTACAAATACTAGGTGCGCACTTCCAATTGTCAATTTGTGCACCCGGCTTGCTTCTAGCGTTTCTGCTGCCACATTCCCATATTGAACGGGCGCCAAACCGCTTCCGTCAAAGTTCTACTTGCTATATGAGCGTCATTCATCGTGTTTCGGCCCTCGCTATCGGGGGACTCCTGCTAACTCCTACGCTTTTCGCCCAAGCGCCGGCTTCAAACACCGCTAAGGATATTGCGCACCAACTAAACGACGCGTATACGGAGGTTTACGAAAAGGTCGCTCCGGCCGTTGTTGTCGTGGATGTCGAAAAGAATGGACGATCCGTCAATCCTTCCAACCCTCTGGATGGGTTTGATTTTTTCTTCCGCGGTCCCAAGGACGAGAGTGAGCAGCCCGATCAGAGCGAGGGCTCCGGATTCATCGTGCGTCAGGATGGCTACATCATCACGAATAACCACGTAGTCGACGGCGAAGATAAGATTAATGTCAAGCTGAAAGACGGACGAAGTTTCGCGGCCAAGCTCATCGGGTCTGATGACCGAACCGACGTCGCGGTAATAAAAATCGACGCCACCGGTCTTCCGTCGATCGACTTCGCAAACAGCGATCAAGTGAAAGTCGGCCAGATCGTCTGTGCGATTGGCACTCCTTACAAATTCGCTTACACATTCACGACCGGAGTGGTAAGCGCAAAAGGCCGCAATGAACTCTTGCCGGACAAATATGAAGATTACATTCAGACTGACGCGGCGATCAATCCCGGGAACAGTGGCGGTCCGCTATGTGATATCGATGGCAGGGTGATTGGTATGAATACCCTGATCCATGGCTTGAACCGAGGGCTCGGTTTTGCGATTTCAAGCAACTTGGCCAAGCAGGTGAGCGACCAACTCATCGCCTCAGGAAAAATCGTTCGTCCTTGGTTAGGGATTATTATTGAGAGTCTCAACGACCAGAATCGCACGGAAGTATTCAAAGGCGTAGACAAAGGAGTGGTTGTGCGCACAATTCAGGCTGACACACCGGCCGCGAAGAGCGATTTGCGGCCTGCGGATGTGATCACTGATGTGGATGGCGTTCCGGTGACAAGTGCCCGGGAACTTCAGAACGAGATTCTGAAGAAGAAAGTGGGGGAACAAGTTAATTTGGGGGTTTGGCGGAACGGAAGAAAGATTACGGTCACGGTGAAGACGGAAGAACTGCCGGGCGATACGACCAAGCTGGCGAGCGTCCAGCCGGAGCCTTCGCAAGGCGAGGACTTGGCCTCCAACTTCGGCGTACAGGTTCAGGATGTGACCCCAACGTTAAAGCAGGAGTTGGGGCTGAAGTCGGATTCTGGAGTTGTTGTGACCGAGGTGGCGCCAAACAGTCCTGCCGCGGTGGCTGATATTCAAAGAGGAGATGTGATCACCGAGGTCGGGCGAAACCAGGTTACCAACACGGAGTCATTTCAGAAGGCGTTAGCCGAGCAGAAAGGTAAGCCAAACCTGTTGCTTTTGCTGGATCGCAAGGGGGTAAAGACCTATTCGATCGTAAAAGTTGGTAAGTAACCAAGGAACCGCTCGATTGAGTGCTTAAGCTGCGGCTGGGCTGGTAAATGTCGGGCCAGCCGTTTTCATATCGAAATCCGATGAAGCGAATAAGCGAGGTTGGCCGCTCTCAAAGGATGCGCATAATTGAAACTCTTAAGAAAACGCAGGGACTTTCTGTCAACGAACTCGGCGAGCGGCTGAAACTCAGTTACATGGGCGTTAAGCAGCACTGCGAGGAGCTTGAGCGGCAAGGTTACGTCGACACCTGGCGGCGTCCAAAACCGGTTGGACGCCCAGAAATGGTCTATAGACTGACTCCAAAGGCGCAGACGTTTTTCCCGACTGCCAGCAATGGAGCTACCATCGAAATCCTGAATGCCGCAAACCGACTCTACGGTCATGCAGCCGCTGAAAAGCTGTTGTATTCAGTCTTCACCGCGAAGACCGAGGAATACATGCGGAGGCTGCGCGGGGAGACAGTCTTGGAATTGGCTGAGATGCTCGCAAAGATGCGGGATCAAGAAGGCTATATGTCCGAAGTCGCGAATCGTGAACCGACGGTGATCGTGGAGTATCACTCGCCGATTTTGGATTTGCTGGATGCCTTTCCGCTCGTCAGACGCTTAGAGCGCGAAATGCTGGAGCGGGTTCTGGGGGTGCGCGTTGACCGAGAAGAACAGAGAGCATCGGGTCTGTACCAGTGCAGCTTCATTCTGCAGTGATAAGCCGGCGCAGATTCCAGTTGCTAACTGAAATCTTGGAGATAGATTGGCGACTTCTTATGCCAAAACCGATAGCGAGACGCAAAACAAAGAAAGCGGTGGCGAAACGCTTCAAGGTGACGGCGACCGGCAAGGTGCTTCGCGGCCACGCTGGCCATAGACACTTTCTGGTGTCGAAAAATGCGAAGCGCAAGCGTCAACTCGCTAAGACCGGCGTTCTCGACAAAACTGACGAGGCGCGGATTAAAGAAAACCTGCCATTCAACTAAGAAAGCGCAGACCGTTCTCCGCCTGCCTCGGAATGCTTCGGGGCTGAGGTGACAGGTGAGGTAGGGAGAACGAAATGTGAACAACAACCTGTACGTGAGGATCCGGCGGATGCCGGATAAGATACATGCCTAGAGCAACTAATGCGCGCGCCAGCAGAGAGCGCCGTAAAAGAGTTCTCGACAAAGCCAAGGGATATCGGGGGCGCCGATCCAAGCTTTTTCGTTATGCTAAAGATGCCACGATGAAGGCCCAATATTGGGCGTACCGTGATCGGAAAACGCGGAAACGCAATTTTCGCAACCTCTGGATTCAACGAATCAATGCGGCTTGTCGCCAATTTGGCATGTCCTACAGCCGTTTTATGGAAGGCCTGGCTGCAGGCAAAATTGAAATTGATCGCAAGGTATTGGCCGACCTGGCAGCAACTGACGAAACGGCGTTCAAAGCTGTCTTGGACAGAGCCGGTGCGGCCTTGGACCGAAAGAACGCAGCCTAGTGCAGGCCCTTTCTTGCGATGGACAAGGATCTTCAAAGATTGCAGGAAACGGCGCTTGGCGAAATTCAACAGGCGCACAGCAAAATCGCCCTTGAAAATCTTCGGGTGAAATTTCTGGGAAAAGCCGGCGCAATTTCTCAGTTGAGTGAAAACATGCGCAACGTGCCGAAAGAGGATCGTCCCCGAATCGGCAAGCTCTTAAATGAGGTCCGAAACGCGGTAGCGGTTGCCTTGGACGGCCGGCTCGTTGCCCTGGAGTCCGAAGGAGAGGCAAAGAATTTGAGCGATGTGGACGAGACCCTTCCAGGAACGCCGTTTCGTGTCGGAGGCATGCATCCGCTGACGCTCCTTCAGGAAAGAGCGGTGCAAATTCTGCGACGGCTGGGATTTGCGTTGGCCGACGGGCCTGATATTGAAACTGAATGGCACTGTTTCGACGCGTTGAACACTCCGGCGAATCATCCGGCCCGCAACGATTCGGACACATTTTACCTGCCCGACGGAAGACTGCTACGTACGCATACCTCGACCGTTCAGATCCGGACGATGGTTGCGAATGAACCTCCCGTCCGGGTGATCGGACCCGGAGCGGCTTACCGCCGAGACGAAACCGATGCAACGCACCTGAACCAGTTCAATCAGCTGGAGGGGTTATACGTCGATCGCAACGTCAGCGTCGCTGACCTCAAAGGAACTTTGGAATATTTCGTTCGAGAGCTGTTAGGGCAAGAGGTGGAAACTCGCCTGCGACCCCATTTTTTTCCTTTTACGGAGCCAAGCTTTGAACTCGATATCCGATTGCCCGGGATCCAGGAGGGCAAATGGATGGAACTCTTGGGGTGTGGAATGGTCAATCCCGCCGTGTTCGAAGCGGTCAACTTAAGACGGAGCGACAGCGCTTATGATCCCGAGAATTGGACCGGATTCGCGTTTGGAATGGGGCTCGAACGCCTGGCGATGTCCTTGTTCGGTTTACCTGATATCCGCCTGTTGATCGAGAATGACCAACGATTCTTAGCCCAGTTTGCGACATGAAATTGTCCCTGAATTGGTTGAAGGGATTTTTGTTCGTTCAGCATTCGGTAGCGGAGATTGTCGAGGCGCTGACATTTGCCGGAGTTGAGGTCGAGGGTGTTGAACAACGTGGCGCGGACCTCGATAAAGTAATTGTGGCGCAAATTGAGTCCTTCGAGCCGCATCCCAATGCGGATCGGCTGAGCGTCTGCCGCGTGAATGACGGTTCCAGTCTGTCGCGACAAATCGTCTGTGGCGCGAAAAACTTTCGGACTGGAGATAAGGTGGCGCTGGCTTTGCCGGGCGCCGTTCTGTCGGACGGAGTGAAAATCAAAGTAAGCAAGCTGCGAGGCGTCGAATCCGAGGGGATGCTTTGCAGTCCGAAGGAGCTTAATCTTGCGGATGACGCCGCCGGCTTGCTGATCTTACCCGCCGATGCGGTCCTCGGAAGTCCGCTGTCCGAGCTTTTTCCCCCAGATACCATCTTCGAAGTGGAAGTCACGCCGAATCGGCCTGACTTACTGAGCCATGTCGGAATCGCGCGGGAGCTGGCCGCGCTGCTTGATCTGCCCAGGCCAAAATTGCCGCAAGTTGTAGCAAGGCCCGAATCCGCTCGTGAAGATTCTGACGTCGTTCGTATCGAGGCTCCACAGGGCTGCCCCTTTTATTCCGCGCGCTTGCTCCGTGGTGCTCGGGTAGAACCAAGTCCAGGATGGCTCCGGCAAAGGTTGGAGGCTTTGGGGTTGCGCTCGATCAACAATGTGGTGGACGTGACGAACTACGTACTTTTAGAGCTCGGTCAGCCGCTTCATGTGTTCGATGCCGCAAAAATCAGAGGAGGCATCGTTGTTCGATCGGCCAAGTCCGGCGAGGAGCTGTTAGCGTTGGATGGAAAAGACTATGAGCTTGAGCCTGATGATATCGTGATAGCTGATCACGAGAGGGTGCTGGCTATCGCCGGCGTGATGGGTGGCGAGCGAAGCGGTGTTGCCGCGACCACTACCGATTTGCTTCTGGAGGCAGCCTACTTCAATCCGGGTTTCATTCGCCGGACCAGTCGCCGTCTTGGGTTGATTTCGGATTCCAGTTTTCGGTTCGAGCGTGGCGTGGATCCGGAAGCGGTATTGCTCGCTTCTGCCCGCGCAATCGATCTGTTTCTGCAAGTTGCCGGCGGAAAGGTGGACGAAAGCATCGTCATCGGCGGTTCCGTACCGAATTTGACCGGTGTGGTCGAGATGCGTCCGGAACGTTGTAACATGGTCTTGGGCATGGAGGTCCCTGATTCAGCCAAACTGCTGACCCGACTGGAGCTCAAACATGCAGGGGGGAATCGCTGGGAGATACCAAGCTTCCGGCAAGACTTGGTCCGAGAGATAGATCTGATTGAAGAGGTATGCCGGATGGCCGGAATACAAAGAGTGCCGTCGCGTATTTACGGTTCGGCAACCCGAAGCTCGGCTGCCGATCGTGCCCACGACGAACTCATGCAGCTTCGCCAACGGCTGGTGGGTCTAGGGCTTTTCGAAGCGCGAACCTTGACCTTAGTGGACGAGCACAGTCTCGATTTGCTCGTCGAGGCGCGACCAGACCCTTCGAAACTGCGAAATCCGCTGGTCGAAGATCAGCAGATTTTGAGGCCGTCATTGATACCGGGCCTCGTCAGAGCAGCCGAGCGAAACTTTAATCGTGGATTGAGTAGCGTGGCAATATTCGAAATAGGCCGCATTTTTCGGGCCCTTGCGCCGGAGGAATACATGTGCCTTTCGATTCTTCTGTCTGGAGAGCGGCAAGGCAAAAGCTGGAACCAGGATGCTGAACCGTTCGATCTGTTCGACTTGAAGGGTATGCTGAAGGCTGCGTTTCGCAAGGAGTTTGCTTTAGCAAGGGTGCAGCCGACGAGTTTCGCTCCGCTCGTTTGCAATGTAATCGATGAGGCCGGAAGCATGGTGGGTAAGGTCGGTCAGGTGCGGCCCGGGTTGTCCAAAGAGATCGGTGCGCGAGGCCCCGTCTTCGTCGCTGAACTGAATTTGCGGATAGGTGAGACTCCCAAAGGGTTCAGATACAAGCCGCTGGACCGGTTTCCAGCGGTGGTGCGAGATGTTGCATTTCTGGCCGATCGAGAATTGAAATACCAGGCCGTGGTTGATGCTTTTGCTTCGGCCAACGAGCCGCTGCTCGCCGACGTTCGCTTGTTCGATCTCTTCGTGGATCCGAGCGGAGAAAAGGTGCCCGCCCAGAAGAAATCGATGGCCTGCAGTTTGACATATAGAGCAAGCGACCGGACTTTGACACAGGAAGAAGCGAACGTGGCACATGGCCGATTGAAGTCGCAGCTCGTGGAACGTCTTGGTGTGACGTTGCGCGAGTAGGTTTTTGTTCTTTGGAAGCTGGAAAAGATTTTAGAATTTGCCCTGCGGTGTTCGGGATTTAAGGCCAATGCCCCAGACCCGATATTACCAATCCCAGGAGGCCAGGCTGCGCGTGTGATAATGACAGGCCTTGATTGGAAGTCAGCGTTCACGTCAGCGGTTATCCGCCCTTGTTTCAAGGGGAATGGGAGCTTCGCCTAAACGACATTGGCGGGGCAAAGCCCTTAGCCTGCATCGCTCACAAATCCTTAGAGATTTGTGAGCGATGCAGGCTCAGGCAGCGAAATTTGCCGGGCTACGCCGGAAAATTTCGCTGCTTTCAGCTTTCGCGTGATTTTTGCGGGTTAGCCGGGCGGCCAAGCTAACGGACGTCCTCCGAGCAGATGAACGTGCAAATGGGGTACCGATTCTCCGCCGTTGCGCCCGCTATTGATAACGACTCGAAATCCAGATTCCGCAATTCCAAGCGATTTGGCCATTTCCTGAGCCTTCAACAGGAGCTTACCTAACAGCTTTTCGTCCTGTGCTGTCGCGTTGGCGAGACGCGGTATGGGTCTTTTCGGGACAACAAGAACATGAACCGGCGCTTGTGGCTTTATATCGTGGAAAACGATTAGGTCCTCGTCTTCCTCGATTATCTTTGCAGGAATCTCGCGGGCCGCAATTTTTTCGAACAGTGTCATCTGATGGTAAGGAGAAAATCGGTTTTCAGGTTAGCTCGTTCCAGTTGTGCGCGAAGGAAATCTACGATTTCATTTCGCAATTGAGAACAATTACGACTCCAGGTTTTTACTGCTTGCAAATGCCGGACACAGGACTGTAGTCCGTAAATATCGAGATTCGAGGCTCGATGGCACAATGCAAGCTGGATCCGCTCTTTCAGCAGTCGGAAAAAAGCCAATTCGTATCCTGGACCGGCCTCTTTGGCGAGTTCGCTTAGTGAAAGTTCGAATGGGGGGTGCAGCGTATCCAGACAGAGAGCCACTTCGGCATAACCAATGGCCTGGAGCACTGACCGGACGATGTCGCATAGCTGTCTCAGCGTGATAACGTTGTATTCGTATGTTGTTGACAGGTAACACATCACAGTCGCAGCGACATGTTCGGCGAGCCACCAGCGGCTGTACCCGGCCTTCTCTGCGGCTCGACAAATGCAAAAACAAAGCCAGTCGTGTCGAATCTGGCCGTCTTCATTTTCATTTTGCCGAAGAAGCGGTAAGGAATTGCGTAGCGCTATCACGGGGTAAACAGATCCGGTTGAAGGGCGTTGCGTTTTATTTTGCGGCCGAGTGACTCGATTTCGTTAATAAACTCCCCAATGTCTTGAAATTGGCGGTAAACGGATGCGTAACGGATGTAAGCCACTTCGTCCAACGAATGTAATCGTTCCATTACGCGGATACCAATAGCGCTCGTAGGTACCTCATGGTCGAAGGATTGCTCCAATTCCTGAATGATTTCTTCGACCGCGCGCTCCAAAGCATCGTAACCGACCGGCCGCTTTTCGCAGGCCTTCACCATTCCGCTCAAAAGCTTCTGCCGCTCGAATGGCTCATGGCGGCCGTCTCGCTTAATGACCCGCAAATCGCGCCGCTCGATCTCCTCGTAGGTCGTAAAACGATGCTGGCATGCCAGGCATTCACGACGACGCCGGATTGCCGCCCCGGCTTTCGCCGAACGTGAATCGATGACCTTGTCTTCAAGGTTACCGCATTTTGGGCACCGCATGATTGAATGAGATTCAAGAGCCGACCACAAGATATAGTGTTCCGCCGCGGGAAAAATACAAGACAAGTTTTGGAAGGGCTCCCAGCCTAGGCGAAAGCTAGCTAGCTAGGTAGGGGGAGGCTCCGTCCGAGCCGGGCTTGGCGGGTCGTCCGCGGCTCGGACGGAGCCTCTACCTCCTAGCTTTCGCTGGTGCTATGCGTGCTCGCGGGCGCGAGATTCAAATCGCGTGTATTTTTTCAGGAATGTCAACAGAACGTCGCCAGTGGGACCATTCCGCTGCTTCGCTATGATCAGCTCTGCTTCGCCAGCTCTTTCCTGTTTTGTCTCCTCATCGGTGTCGTAGTTCTCGTAGTATTCTGCTCTGACGAGCAGTCCTACGAGGTCGGCATCTTGTTCGATCGAGCCGGACTCACGCAAATCACTCAAACGAGGACGACCGCCCTCTTTGGCGCGCGTGTCCGGTTGGCGGTTCAATTGAGCAATGACGATGATTGGCAGATTCAGTTCCTTGGCGAGGGCTTTGATTCCTCCGGAGATCTCCGAGATTTCTAATTGCCGGTTATCCTGTGCCCTTCGACTCGTCGAGCGAAGCAGCTGCAGGTAATCAATTACCATAAGCTCGATACCGTACTGCGATTTCATGCGCCGAGACTTGGCACGCAGTTCTGTGACCGTGAGACCCGGCGTGTCGTCGATATACATTTTAGCGGCTGCGAGCTGGGAGGCTGCGGCTGTGAGACTCGGGAAGTCTCGCTCTGAGAGAAATCCATTCCTGACATGCTGTAGATCAACTTTAGCTCGGGAGCAGAGAAGTCTTTGGACCAGCTGCTGGCTGCTCATTTCGAGGCTGAACACTGCAACAGGTTTGCCGACGTCTATTGAAATGTGCTCCGCAATGTTCATTGCCAACGCGGTCTTTCCCATGCTCGGTCGAGCTGCGATGACGATCATCTCGGCTGCGTGAAGCCCGCTGGTCATCCGGTCTAACTCAATAAATCCAGTCGGCAGACCGGTAACCGAACCCCGATTCTCATACAACTTTTCGATCTGTTCGATTGCCTCCATTACAAGATCTTTGGTGGGTACAATCTCCGTTTTGACGTGTTCTCCGGTGATTGCAAAAATCTCCTTCTCCGCGTCGTCCAACAACGGCTCGATTTCGCCCTGCTGGTCGTAGCACTGAGTGGAAAGTTTGTTGCAAGCGAGAATCAACCTGCGCAAGACAAACTTCTCGCGGACGATATCAACGTAGTAGCTGGCGTTTGCCGCGGTCGGAACAAAGCTGAAAAGCGCGCTGAGACCTTCGGGTCCGCCGATCTCATCAAGTTGATTTCGATCTTTGAGAGCCTGCTTCAGCGAGACGAAATCGATCGGCTTACTCTTATCACCAAATTCGAGGATCAGATCGTAGATAATCTGATGTGCCGGTATGTAAAATGCATCCGGACGAAGGCGCAAAACACAAATGTCGGCAACCTCTCGGGGAGACAGCAGGAGGGAACAAAGTACACCTTTTTCGCCGTCCTCGCTAAATGGCAGGGATCGAGGAACCTCTCTGCCTGTGGATGGGCTGTGAGAATCCTGTGAATAACTCGATCTTCGCTTCCCGGTGGCTGTCCCCTCGGTGCTTAAGGGGTTCTCAGCAGGTTTCATCAAACCTTGAGAACCTTTTGCCATCAATTGTCAGGCAGTTGGCTTCGTTTTTCGTCTTCCCTTTGATTTCGCCTCAGGCGCTTCGCTCTCCTCGCGAACAGATTGAGCAGGCGTAAAAGACTTGATTTCGATTTTCAACGTCGCCGCAACATCGTGATGCAGCTTGATGGTGATCTCTTTCTCACCGGTCTCTTTGATCGAACGCTCTAAATCGATCTTGTGACGGTCGAGCGTGATCCCGAATTCGGCTTGGAGCTTATCTTCAATGTCTTTTGCCGTGACTGAACCAAAAGCCTTTCCCGTCTCGCCGGTGTGCAGGGTAAACTCGAGCCTTAATTTATTAATCTTGCGGGCAAGTTCCTCAGCTTCATTGAGTTCACGGGCCTCTCGTTCGGCGCGATTGGTTTTCAACTGGTTGAGGCGCTTCAGATTCGAGGGGGTGACCTCATAGGCTTTTCCGGTTGGAATCAAGTGATTCCGCGCATAGCCCTTTCGGACCTTGACAATATCAGCCTCGGCACCCAAACCGGGGATGTTTTCCTTCAAAATTATTTCGGCGTCAGGCATAAGGATTCGGTTGGAAAGTCGCGGGAGGCCACCACTACATCCCAAGAGAGAGCGTGTCAAGATTCGGTTTTGCGGGCTAGGCTTACGATTCTTCGGAATCGAGTGGCTCCGGAGGAAGTTCCTCGTCTTCAACGGTGAATTTTCGCTTCCGCTTGTTCACGGGAAGCGGTGACATGGTCATATTGATACTCTTACCCATTAGCTTCGGTTCCATCTCTACCTGTCCCATCGTAGAGAGGTCCTCCTTCAAACGTCGCATTAACTGGTCGCCGAGTTCTTTATGGCTCATTTCCCGACCGCGAAACTGAAGCTGAAACTTCACCTTGTTGCCCTTGTCCAGAAATTGCTCAGCGTGCCGCACCTTGATCATGTAATCGTGCGGATCGATATTCACCCGGAACTTGATCTCCTTGAGCTTGGACGCGGTTGATTTGCGATCCTTCTCCTGTTTGGAAAGGTCGTATCGGTACTTTCCAAAATCGACAATCTTGCAAACCGGCGGGTTCGCGGTAGGAGCCACCTCGACCAGGTCGAGCCCGAGCGATTGAGCTCTTCGCAGCGCATCCTGCAGTTTCATGATTCCCAACTGTTCGTTGGTCGTGCCTAGAATAACCCGCACTTCTCGTGCGCGAATTCGGCCGTTGACGCGGATCTGCTGTTGCTGAATAAAACTATCTCCTCAGAGTGCGGCCGGGGCGCCGAACGGTGCACTCAATCACGTTGACGTTCTCTGATTTCCATTTGAATTCGTTCTACAAAGTCAGACGCACCAACGGCTCCCTCATCACCGTTCTTGCGGCTGCGCACGGCAACTTCGCCGGCTTGCTCTTCTCGTGCGCCGAGCACCAACATATATGGGACCTTCTCTAGCTGGGCAAGGCGAATTTTAGCGCCGATTTTGTCGGAACTTTCGTCGATTGAAGCCCTGATATTCCCATCCAATAGGCGCCGGGTGATGGACCTTCCGTATTCAAGATGCTTTTCGGAGATGGGAAGGACGCGCACCTGTTCCGGAGCCAACCAGGTAGGAAAGCTTCCTGCAAAGTGCTCGATCAAAACGCCGCAGAAACGTTCGAGAGAACCGAATGGCGCCCGATGGATCATTACGGGCCGGCGTGCCGAATTGTCTGGCGCTATATAAGTAAGCCCAAACCGTTCTGGCAAATTGTAGTCAACTTGAACGGTCCCAAGCTGCCATTCCCGGCCAATCACGTCTTTGACGACAAAATCAATCTTTGGACCGTAGAATGCCGCTTCGCCAGGCTCCTCGGAGAAAGGCACGCCAAGGGTTTTAGCACTCTCGCGAAGGGCATCCTCTGCGCGATCCCATTGATCAGATGTTCCGACGTATTTTGACGAATCGGCGTCGCGAAGTCCTACGCGGACGCGGTAGGAATTCATGCCCAATGTATTTAAGATTTTCAGAACCAGGTGAAGGCAGCCCTGGATTTCCCCGAGTACCTGTCCTTCGGTGCAAAAGATGTGAGCGTCATCCTGCGTAAAGCCCCGCACTCTGGTCATGCCGCCGAGTTCGCCCGATTGTTCCCAGCGATAAACGGTACCGAACTCTGCCAATCGGACTGGGAGGTCTCTATACGAATGTTGGCCCGACGCATAAATTTTAATGTGCATTGGGCAATTCATCGGCTTCAGCAAGTAGCCTTCAATTTCGCCTTTCTTGAGCCGATTCGAAAGTTCCGCGCAAGAGCAGCCCTCTTCAGCAAATCTGGCCAAAGTTTCCGGTTCTATGAGCGGTGGAAACTGCGAGTCACTGTAATAGGGATAATGGCCCGAAGTACGATAGAGAGCCAGTTTCCCAATGTGTGGTGTAAAGACTTCGTCATACCCTTGTCGCCGCAACTCTTCGGAAATAAAGGCCTGAAGTTCCTTTCGGACGATTGCGCCTTTCGGTTTCCAGAGCACCAATCCGAGTCCGACCTCTTCGTCGATATGAAACAACTCAAGTTCACGACCCAGCTTACGATGGTCTCGTTTTTTGGCCTCTTCGAGTTGCGCAAAGTAGTGGTCTAGGTCGGCGCGCGTTTTAAATGCCGTGCCATACACGCGTTGCAGTTGCGGATTGCTCGCATCCCTTTTGTAATAGGCGCTCGCGATCGAAGTGAGTTTAAATGCGCCGATGTTACCTGTCCGCATCACGTGAGGACCTGCGCAGAGGTCAGTGAAGTCTCCGTTGCGATACAATGAGATCTGTTCCTCGTCGGGTATCCCTCGAATAATATCGAGCTTAAACTTGCTCGGCCTTGGTCTTGGCCCAAGCGCGCCCAAACGCCCTTCGTTTGCTAATCGGACCGCTTCTTCACGAGAAACGACGATTCGCTCGAATGGTTGATTCTCCTTGATGATCTTCTTCATCTCGGCCTCGATCATGTCGAAGTCGTTGGTCGAAATGTGATGATCCATTTCGAAATCGTAATAGAAACCATTCTCGACCGGTGGGCCGGCTGCGAACTGTGCTTCTGGCCAGATCCGGAGAATGGCAGCCGCAAGCACGTGGGCGCACGAGTGCCGAATTCGGTCGATGTCGGTCATCTGGTTTCGTTCTTCGGCCGTTTTCCGATTGTCTGGCATGGTTTGAAAGGGCTCGAAAATACACCTGCCGCACCGAATATCCAGTTTTGAGTTTTGGGTTTTCGGTCGGTAGGGTCGCGCGAGAGCGCGATCCTACCGCCAAAACTCAAAACGCAAAACGCAAGACTCAAAACCCAAAACTAATTATACTAGCGAAGAATCTGGAACAAATTCATGAACAAAGCGAAAATCGCGATTTTTGGGGCGAGCGGTTATTCCGGTGAAGAGCTTGTTAAGCGTCTCGCCGAACATCCTTTGGTCGAGCTAGGCTGTCTCACTTCTCGACAATACGCCGGTAAGAAGGCGTCCGAGGTATTTGCCTGGGTAGGTAATCAGTCTCCGTTGAGGAATCTCGAATTCATCGAGCCCGACGCAGCATCCCTGCATACCCTGGCCATCGACTTCGCCTTTCTTGCGCTTCCGCATGGTGTTGCCTTCGAGTTTGCGGTCCCGTTGTTGGAGCGAGGCATCAAAGTTATCGATCTCAGCGCGGATTTTCGAGTGAAGGATGCGGAAGTGTACAAGCGGTTCTACAAGCACGAGCACAGGGCTCCGGAGCTATTAAAGAAATCCGTTTACGGGCTTCCAGAGGTATATCGCGATGAGATTCGGGGCGCTGAGTTGGTGGCGTGCCCAGGTTGTTATCCGACCAGCATTCTACTACCGCTGCTTCCGGTGGTACGTGCGAAGATGATTCGCTTGTCGAGTATCATTGTGAACAGTCTTAGCGGCGTAAGTGGCGCCGGCAGGAAGGCAGACGCGGATTTGCTCTTTGTCGAGTGCCACGAGAGCGCTCGGCCCTATGGTTTGCCCTTCCATCGCCACTTATCTGAGATTGAACAGGAGATCGCGAATGCCGCCGAAGAAAAAGTGCTCATTCAATTCGCGCCGCATTTGATCCCGCTCAATCGCGGAATTATTACAACCATTCATGCAGATCCGGTGATCGAGCTAAATGTCGACTCCCTGCAAGCAGTGTACGAGACGGCTTATCGCTCCGATCGGTTCATCCGATTGTTGGGTTCAAGTCGGTACCCCGACATCAAGAACGTCGCTTTTACGAACGGGGCGCAAATCGCCTGGCGGATCGACTCGAGAACCGGCCGGGTCATCCTGATGTCGGCGATCGATAACCTTGTCAAGGGGGCGGCGGGTCAGGCGATCCAGTGTTTCAACATCATGAACGCCTGGGACGAGGGAATTGGACTTGGATCATAGTGAAAATAGCTCGGCAGAAGTCTCGTCCTGTTGTATCAGATGAGGCCGCTCATGGAACCAACGTTTTTTGAGATCGGTGGAGGGATTACTGCGCCAAGCGGATTCCGTGCTGCCGCTGTTCGGTGCGGGATCACGGAGGGACCGCCCGAGAAGTGTGACCTTGGATTAGTCATTTCGGACTTCCCGGCCGTAGCCGCGGCCACATTCACTTCAAACAAGATCAAGGCTGCGCCGGTTCGCGTCTCTGCCGCCCGTCTGCGGGCTGGCGATACGAGGGCAATTATCGCAAACAGCGGAAACGCGAATGCTTGCACGGGTTCGACCGGCATCCAGAATGCCAGGAGAATGACCCAGGCGGTGGCCCGCCAGCTGGGTCTGAAGGAGCGACAGATCCTGGTCTGCTCAACGGGCCGAATTGGGCGGGATTTGCCGATCGAAAAAATCGAGGAGTCCATGCCCGCATTAGTGGCGGGATTGAGCGGGAATGGGAGTTACGTCATGGCTAAAGCGATCATGACCTCCGATACCTTTCAGAAAGAAATCGCCGTGGAACTGCCGCTGGCAGGCAAAAGAGTTCGAATCGGTGGGATCGCGAAGGGGGCAGGAATGATCAATCCCGACATGGCGACAATGCTTTGCTTCATCACGACTGATGCCCCGATTTCCAAAAGAGACTTACAAAGGCTGACTTCCGCTAGCGTGGAGCAGTCGTTCAATTGTATCACGGTTGATGGCGATATGAGTACGAACGATACCGCTATCTGCTTGGCGAATGGACAGGCGGGAATCCCGCCAATTGAGACGGATCACGAAGCGTACGGGACGTTCGCCGAAGGTCTCAACTTTGTGACCCGGCAGTTGGCGCGTATGATAGTCGAGGATGGCGAGGGCGTGACAAAATTTGTCGAAGTTCATGTGAAGGGCGCCGCCACCTATCAGGATGCCAGAAAGGCTGCAGAAGCGGTCGCCAACTCGGTGCTGGTAAAATGCGCATGGTACGGCGAGGATCCGAACTGGGGCCGGATCATGGATGCGGTCGGATATTCATCGGCTAAAGTGCAGGAAGAGATGATCGACATATTTTTTAATGGAGCGGTTGCCGTCCAGCATGGAATTGCCAGCAGTACTCCGCAGGAGACGCTCAAAGAAGTTCTCGGAAACAAAAAGTTTACGGTTACAATTGACCTTCACCTGGGGTCGGCGGAATACAAGGTATTTACCACCGATTTAACCCCGGAGTACGTAAGGTTTAATATGGGCGAATAGTCCGGAGAGAGAGAAAAAAAACGAATGCAGAACCAATCCGAGGTCGGGAAGGCGGAGGCCCTTTTGGAAGCGCTTCCCTTTATCCAAAAATTCCGCGGCCAGACGTTTGTCATCAAATATGGTGGCAGCGCGATGGAGGACGATCACTTGATTGAGCGTCTGCTGCGTGATGTCGTCTTCCTTGAAGCAGTCGGTATTAATCCAGTACTGGTCCATGGCGGCGGCAAGGCAATTACCCAACGTATGCGCGAGGCCGGAAAGACCCCGCGCTTCGTCAACGGACTCCGGGTCACCGATCAGTTGACCATCAAGATTGTGGAAGAGGTCCTGGATACGGTGATCCGCCCCCGGATTGTCGGCGCGATGCACGAATTTAGTGGACGCGCGGAAGGATTTTCCGGCCGCGACGTTTTCAAAGCCAAACGTCTTCCACCACAGATCGACGGAAAGAATCTGGTCGATATTGGATTTGTGGGCGAAGTTACTTCTCTGGAGCTCTCGGGTGTGAGCGAGGCGATTGATCGGGAAGTCGTGCCGGTGATTTCTCCGATTGCTCAAGCTGAAGATGGGACAATCCTCAATGTCAATGCAGATGTGGCGGCGGGTGCGATGGCCGGTGCATTGAAAGCTGCGAAGATGATCTATGTGAGTGACGTTTTGGGCGTCATGCGAGACGTAAAAGATGTGAACTCGCTGATTCCTACCGTTAATCGAGAAAACGTCGCCGAATTGATTGATGACGAAATTATCGAGGGAGGAATGATTCCCAAGGTTCTTTCGGCTGTCGATGCGCTCAATGAAGGTGTCGGGAAAGTGCACCTGATCGACGGCCGCATTCCGCACGCGCTGCTTATCGAAGTCTTTACCGCGCGCGGCATCGGTACGGAGATTGTACCGTAAGGAAGACAGGAGTTGCAGGGGGAAAGTAAGAAGTAAAAAGGCAAAAGTAAAAAGGCAAAAGTGAAAGCGGCGCCGCGCGTTTTATTTTTGCCTTTTGCCTTTTTACTTCTTACTTTCCCCCTGGACTCCTGCTTTAGAACTGCGGCAGCCACTGTTTTTGCGCTTCCAGCATTTCGTCCACCATGCTCCTGATTTGGGGCAGCGTGCAAACCGCGGCCGTCAGCGGATCCAGCATGACAGCGTGATAGACAGCTTCGGTGCCGCCGCTCAGCGCCGCTTCGACGACTAACTCCTGTACGTTGATGTTCGTCCGGTTTAGCGCAGCCAGTTGTGAGGGAAGGGAGCCGACCTTCGTTGGTTGGATGCCGTTCCCGTCCACCAGACAGGGGACCTCGACGCAGCAGCCTTGAGGTAAATTATCAATGAGCGCTGTATTTGGGACGTTTCCGTTAGCGCAGATGGCGTTGTCCGATTCCACTGCCTCAATTATGTAAGAACCGTATTCATGACTTCGAGTTGTTGCCGGTTCCTCCGCGAGAATTTCCTCGAATTCGCGCTCGAACTTGTGAATCCGATTCAGGCAATGCCGTAAATAGCCGCCAGTTCGTCCGAAGTCTAACCAGTAATTAACCTTATCGGCGAATTTCGGAACCAATTCCTCATTCACCATCTTTGCGCTCTTTCGGAAGTATGGGACATACTCGCTGGCATGACCGCTGGACTCGGTCACAAAGAAACCGAAATGCTTCATGAGTTCGATGCGGACCGGCTCCTGGCCGTAAATCTCCGGACGCTCAATCGCTTCCCAGATCAACGGGTAGAGATCTTCTTTGCCGCGCCAGAACTCGAGGAAGAAGGCTTGATGGTTGATCCCGGCACAGAAAAAGGTGACTTCGTTGTACGGGACATCGATCCATTTCGCGATCAGCTCGCTGGTTCCTTGCACACTATGACAAAGTCCGACATGGGGCCGACCGGTAGCGGCCTCGATCGCCCAGCAGTTTGCTGCCATCGGGTTAACGTAATTCAAGAGCAAAGCGTCTGGCGCAAAATCGTCCAATTCATGGCAAAGATCGGTGAGGACCGGGATCGTCCGGAGCGCTCGAAATACGCCGCCCGGACCAAGTGTATCACCGACACATTGTTCCACGCTGTATTTCTGCGGTATCTCGATGTCCAGTTTGTAGGCGTCCAGTCCGCCTTGTTGAAACGTGGTGATCACATAATCGGCATCCCGGATGGCGATCTTCCGATCTGTGGTTGCTTCGATTTTTGCGGGCAGCTTTCTCCGGTCGGCGATTGATTGGACAATCTGGCGGCTCTGTTCCAGGCGTTTTGGATCGATATCCATCAGGCTGATCGTGCAGTCCCGCAGACTTGCTGCCAGCAAGATATCGCTGCAAAGATTTCGGGTGAATACGAGACTGCCAGCACCAATAAGGGTAATCTTCGGCATAGCTATTTTGATTTAGATACGAGCCAGATAGCATCGGAGAACTCCGCTTCAAATCAATCCGCCCTTCTCTAGATTTTCTGTCCCTTTGCAATGGAGGGGAGTCGCTTGCGGCTCCCAGAGGCAAGAGGCGTCTCAGACGCCTCAGGCGCTGCAAGCAGCGCCCCTCCAAGTAAATAAAAGTAATCTAACTCTTAACAGCACCCGCGGTGAGCCCGGAAACCAATCGGCGTTGCACGATCGAAAAGAAAATCACCGTGGGTACAATGGCCAGGACTGTTCCTGCGGTGATCAATCCCCATTGGACCTCCAGACTGCTCATAAACGTTTGCAAACCAATCGGCAGCGTCTGGGTCTGGTTGCTCTGCGACAATATCGAAACGAACAGATAATCGCCCCACGAAACCACAAAAGCAAAGAACCCGGCGACCACCAAGCCCGGAACCGCGACCGGGTAAAGGATGCGAAACAGCACACCGAAGCGCGAGCATCCGTCGATCAGCGCTGCTTGATCAAGTTCCTTCGGAATAGCGTTGAAGTAGCCGGTCAACATCCAAAGGGCAAATGGGAGCGTGAGCGAAGTGTGCGTCAGGATCAGGCCGATATGAGTGTCTACCAGGTTCAAGTTCGACATGAGAACATAAAACGGGATCAGGACCAGGACGTAAGGAAAGAATTGCGGCAGAAGAGCGGCCATCATAAAGAGCTTTTTGCCCTTCAGGGCAAAACGGCTCAAGGCGTAGGCCCCGAGGCTGCCCAGGAAAACGGTCAGCACCATGACACTGAATGCGATAACGAAGGAATTCACCAGGTAGGTGACAAAGTTGCTGATCTGAAAGGTTTGGATGTAATTTTGGAATGTGAGTTCCGACCACGCGGGGATCAAACGTCCCGATTGAACCGAATCACTGTTGCGGAAGCTTGAGAGAACGAGCCACGCGATCGGCAGCAGCAGGAACACATAAAAGATTGAGAGCCCGCAGTAGGTGACGATCCGGCGGATTGGAAATGCGCCTTTCATTGTTCTGACAAGCCTTTAATGAACTTGTTGCAGATCAGCACTAGGATAACAAGGATCACCAGCATGATCACGCCACCGGCGCTGGCAAATCCCAGCGCATATCCGTTCCAGGCCTGCTTGTAAATGTAAGTGGGCAACACTTCCGTGGCGTTTACCGGCCCTCCACCGGTTGAAAGAAAAACAAAGTCGAAATTGTTGAAGGTGAAGGTCACATGCAGGACGACCATCACCAGGATGATATATCTCAGATTAGGAAGTGTAACGAACCAGAATTGCCGCCAATCACCTGCTCCGTCGATCCGTGCGGCTTCGTACAGGTCCGCAGGGATCGCCTGCATTGCGGCCATGAAAGCAATTGCGTAAAACGGCACGTTCCGCCACAGGTGCATGATGAGCACGAGAAGAAACGCGTACTGCTCGTCGCCAAACCAGTTCCGGGCAAGCTGACCCAGTCCCACCTCCTTCAAAACGATGTTGATCAGCCCATAGTTCGGCAGAGTCATAAACCGGAACATGACGACCGAAGCAATGATCGGGAGCACCCACGTGATCATAGCGACGCTCCGAAAAAAATGGATGCCCGGGACTTTCTGGATCAGGAGGTGAGCCAGTATCAGACCGAGAAGCACCTGGAGCGCAACCGCAAAAAAAGTCAGCTCCAGAGAATGCAGCAGCGATACCCGGAAGACCGGGTCGTTCAGGAGTTTGAAATAATTTTCGAGTCCAATGAAAACGGAATGACCGGGATCGATCAGGGACTGATTGGTAAACGAGGTCAGGATTCCCTGAATCGTCGGGTAAAGGTTCAATCCGAGGATAACAAGGAGGGCGGGAAAAATGAGCCAGTAACCGAAGCTCCTCCGGCCCAGACTTTGCAAAAGTCTGAGTGAGCTGTTTCCGGACGGAGGGACAGAGGTCATTCGGAGAGTCCGGAGGCAATGTAGCATAGGCTTCCAGCGAGAAGACGGGAGTCAGGAGTTGCAGGAGTTCAGGAGTTGCGGAATGAGACGGCGGCTTTTCGGTCTGTGGGTAGGGCG
>DASXBV010000063.1:0-8356 GCA_036491515.1 Chthoniobacterales bacterium | reverse complement strand
GCATCGTAAGATTTTGGAACTGATGAATCCCCGGACCTGCCATACGAAAAAGAAAAACTGTTATCCCACCAAACCCTCACTCTAGAAGAGCGGCGAGCGAACTGCAAGGCAGCAGAATGAACAGGCTCCGGGTCAAGAAGTTAGGAGTTCAGGAGGCTCCGGGTAGGGCGAAGCTCCGCCCTGAGCCGAGGACGACGCGTCAACCCCGGCTCGGACGGAGCCTCGCCCTACCAGCAACTTCGCGCTACCGCTCCTGCTTCCGCCTCTTCATCGTCGGTGATGTTTCAGATCGAGTTTTCGGTAAAGCGTCGCGATACTGATCCCCAGCATACTCGCGGTTTTCTCTCGTGAACCCTGATTGAATTTGAGCGTCATCTCGATGTACTTTTTTTCCTGGTTTCGAACGAAGTGATCCAGTTGCTGGCCGATTTCCCACTCGGATGCAAAACGCTCTTCGAACGCTCGGATTTCGCCTAGGATATGCGGAGGCAGATCGGTTGCCCGAATCCGACGATTCTCACTTAGCGCGCATGCTCTCTCCACGGCGCTCTCAAGTTCGCGCACGTTCCCAGGCCAGGTATACCGGGTCAAGCAGCCCATAGCATTTTCGTCGATCTCCTTCAGTTCTGTACCCGTTTGAGCTGCATACTTCTGCACAAAAAAATTGATCAGCAGCGGCAGGTCCTCCATTCGTTCCCGAAGCGGCGGGATTTCGATCGGGATGACAGAGAGTCGGAAATAGAGATCTTCACGGAATCCCCCGTTCCTGATCTTGGCCTTCAGCGATTCATTCGAGGCCGCTACCAATCTGACGTTGATCGGTATCTCTTTGGTATCGCCTAACCGCCGGATTCGACGCTCGTTTAAAACCCGCAACAGCTTGGCCTGTAACTGTTGGGACGTCGAATTGACCTCATCGAGGAATACCGTGCCGTTATTGGCCTCTTCGAACAAACCCATTTTATCAGTGATGGCTCCGGGGAAAGCGCCTTTTTTATGGCCGAATAGTTCGGATTCAAGCAGACTCTCCGGCAGCGCACTGCAATTGATCGCAAGAAACGGCTGATGCTGACGCGCACTGTTGTAATGCAACGCCCGTGCCACTAATTCCTTTCCCGCCCCGCTCTCACCCTGGATCAGGATTGTGCTGTCCGTGTCGGCTAACTTGCCTATCAGTCGATAGATCGCCTGCATTCTCCAACTTGTGCCAAGCAGATTCTCAAATTTGTATTCATCACTCGGTCCGCGTCTAAGTGGGCCGCTCTGGCGCAAGAGGGCTTGATACTCCAGGGCTCTCCGAATGCAGAGATCCAATTCGTCCCTGTTAAATGGCTTTGTAATATAATCGTACGCCCCTAGTTTCATGGCCTCTGCGGCTGTGTCGATCGATGCGAGAGTGCTGATCATGACTACCGCGGCCTGGGGAAGCTTCTCGGTGCACTCGCGGAGAATATCGAATCCGCCGACCTTCTCCATGTTTACGTCGACCATGACGAGTTGAGGAGTCAGTTTCGACAAAGATTCGAGCGCGGCTTCCCAGGAACTGTAAGGGTAAGGTTGGTGCCCGCGGTCTCGGCACAGATTCGAAACCTCGTCCAGGGTTGAATTTTCATTATCAACGATAAGAATGCGAGCCATACACGAGAAGTACAACCATTTTACACGTTATGATAATTATCGATAAATGGCCAGAGAAAATTTTGTGCTATTCTCAAAATCTTTTTTACAATTCTCTGTCTTATGTGAAACCGAAACAAGAAGTCAGGAGCACCCCCACGGGCAAGCGCGCGTGAGAGATTTGAGAAAAAAATCACGCTCAGCGGACCTCGCGTTTCAGAGAAGTTGCAGGAGTTCAGGATGCTCGGAGTAAGTAAAGCGTCCCGCTTTACCCGCGGTAAGCCCGACTCCGCAAGGCCTACGTCGCGGCCAAGTTGTCCGACTATGCTGGCCGCAAGACGAGGGCGCGCAAGGAGGCCTAGCGTGTCGCATTGCGTCTATGCTGGAAGAGCCAAATAGAGGACGGTTCGTTCACCGAGAAGGCAAAGCGGGATGCTTTGCTTACGAAGAGGGTAAGCGGGACGCTTTACTTACGACCGCGAATTAATGTGCCCCGTCTCCCTCGCCCGCAGGATCTTCCTTCTCGGACGCCCTGTCGGAACTGTTAACCAGCGAGGCCGCTGGGCAACCGACCTTGATGAGCCCGTAAGTCAAGAGGGTCTTGCTGTCTTCCCAGATTCCAGGTTTGTCGGTGTGCAATACCACGGAAATTACTTCATGCCCTTCTCGTAGCGCAGAACTGATCAGCACTTGTTGTGCGGCACGGGTATAACCGGTCTTTAATCCGTTGCATCCAACGAAATGCCGAAGCAGACGATTGTGGTTGCGTAGCTGGTACACCGCTCCTTTTGGGGACTTCCAAGTGTAATAAATGGTCGAGACCACTTGGCGAAAAAATGGCTGCTCCATCGCCGCTCGCGCAACTAGCGCGAGATCGTGAGCTGTTGTGTAGTGATTGGGGTCAGGGAGGCCATGGGGGTTCGCGAAATGGCTGTTTGTTGCTCCCAGCTCCTCCGCGCGCCGATTCATCTTTTCGGCGAATGCTTCCACTGAGCCCGCGTTATCGCGAGCCAGGGCCATGGCAACATCGTTTGCGCTCTTCAACATCAAACCGTAAAGGAGCTGGCGGCGAGTATATTGCTCTCCCGGTTTCAGTTCGAGATTGCTTGGCTCTACTTTGGTATCGGAAAGGTCAATCGCCACTGACTTGTCGAGATCTCCTGCCTCGATCACCAATAGTGCGGTCAGGATTTTTGTCGAGCTTGCCGGGTACTCAAGTGCGTTCTCGTTCTTAACAAAGAGAAACTCACCCGTATAAGAATCGATAACGGCAGCGCTTTGGGCGACGACATTTGGCTCTCCCTCTGGTGTTGTTGCCGCCGGTAATTCCGCTTCTTTCGATTCCGCGCGGTAGGCTGACAGGCTCAGCAGAAAAAGGGCAACCAAAGTGACCCTCCAATGGGTCAACTTAATATTTTTCCATTTATCATCATCCATTTGATCGGTCCTCTGGTTTGAAGGATTGCCTCGTAGACGGCATCGGAGCGGCCTTTGAAGGGAATAGCTATGGCGTCGGCTAAGTAGCCCGGGGCGATCTTGCCCAATCTCCTCTCGAGCTTCAGAGCGCGCGCTGGTCGGATAGTGACCATTTCGAGCAAATCTCGCGCGCTAAGCGTGGGATAAAGCTTTTTTGCCATGCGCATTTCGGAGAAGAGATCTAGAGAGTCATTGCTCGCCAGGCTGTCCGTGCCAAGACAAATATTCAGTCCGCGCTGCATCAGCTCTTCGAGCGCGAAGCGTTTGTGGTGCAGGAAACGATGGCTCTTGGGGCAATGCACGATCTGCAGGTTTTGCCATTTAGTTCTGTCCAGTAGCGCAAGATCACGATCGTCGAGCTCATTCAGGTGCGCCACGATGCAGTCGTGGCTGATCAATCCATTTTCAATCAGGTATCGAAGAGGCGAAGTTGATCCGCAGTCGGTCATCGGACGACCCAGCTTTTTTAGAAGATCGTAAAGTTGACCGCGGCTCTCGGCGAACATTTCGTATTCTTCGTGCGATTCGGCAACATGGGTTGTGATCGGCAGGTTAAGCACTCGGGAACATTCAAGCGCGATTTCATACATCTTCGCAGATGCGGTGTATGGAGCATGCGGGCTAAGTCCGAAACCGCCGAGCCGGTCTCTATTTTCGGAAAAGAATAACCATGATCCGAAAGCAACCTCTTCGATCCAGGGTCTGGGTCGCACGTCGATCAGCTCGAGAAAGGACCAAGTCCTGATCGGCGGAGGGGGAAGCAAAGGCAAGGTCTGGGGAGTCGCAACGATATCGAAGACTGTGGTGACACCATTTCTTCGGAGCTCTTCAAATCCGAGCTGGGTTGCGTGCAGGTAGTCATCGTCAGTGAGAGATCTTTTTAGCGAATTAATCCGACTTACCCACTGAGCGAAACTGCGAACAGAGAGGATCGCTCCGCGCATCAGAGAGTAATCGAGGTGGCAATGAGCATTGATTAATCCGGGCATCACGGCGACTTCACCGAGGTCGACCACTGGTCCAGCATGGTGTCTCAGAATCTCGCGCGCCTCGCCAATCTGCAAAAGGCTCGGTGCGTCGACAACAAACACGCCGTTGTCAATCGGCGTTCCATCCATAGTCACAAGAATTCGGCAGCGGTACGCGATCATCTAGTCGACTTTTTGAGACCGGTTCTGGCTGCCGCCACTAGGAGATTACAGGCCTCCATGCAGAGAAAAGGAAGAGCTGCGCGGTTTTGGCCCGTTTGATCAACCGCCGGGTCCGATTTCGAACTAGGGTGAAAGTCGGGCGGGCGTTCCGGCTCAATTCCCCACAGGATAGTCCGTAGGCACCGGCCGTCTGAGCGGCAAAATTCTTTCACAAGGCTTTGCGCTTGGCTGCCGGTTAGTTTTCGAGTAACGCGGTACATCCCGGTTTGCCGGTTGAGCGTTTCCCGCAGGCAGACCGGCCGAGCCTTTCCCTCTCGATACGCTAGCCAGGTGGCGATAGCTCCGGGATAAAAGTAATCGAGCGCTCTTTTGAGGTCTTTTATGTTTCCCAGTTCAAGGATCCATCCTCTGGGCAAGTTCGGCGTTCCCTTTAGCGCCCGGTAGGCGCCGGCAGCATCGTATTTCGCAATTTGCCGGGCGTCCTCAGCCGAGCGATATACCTGGGCTAGACTCAAAGAATTCCTATCGGCCCAGTGGTAGAGGCGGTATCCGGTGGGCGATTCTGTGAATTCGAGTTCTCCGAGAGCGTTATAGCCCTCCCTGATCAGACGTGCTAATTCATCGCTGATCATGCGGCCGTATCGTCGGGGTGCTTCCGGTCAAAACGCTCGATGGTATCGAGTATGACGTCCGCCATTAAGGGGTCCGTGCCAATAGCGCTCGCATAGTAAAGTTCTCTACCGTCAAGGAAAAATGGATTTCGGCGGAAAACTTCCTTTTGACTAGCGGCTGCAGTCGGTGCGGACTCGATACCAAGCAGAACGGGGATATCCTGGTAGCTATGCAATCCGTCTGCTATAAAAAAGGGCACGATGACAACGTGCGATTGAGAGGTGTTCTTGCGCCAATCCGCAATAAAGGGCGCCTCCTCCATATAAGCCTCCGAGACTTCAGCATACAACCGTCTCTCCCTGATTCCGGTGACCTGGTGTTGAGCGGCTTCCGCAGATTTCTGGTTTAGGCTGGTGCCGTGACCAACAATCAAAAGACTGGCTTTATCCGGCGGAACATCCGGAGCCGATTCTCGCGCGCGATGAAGCAGCAGATCGACCATTCGGGGATCGTTTCCTACCGGCTCGCAATATTTAATCGTTTTCCCGGATCGAAGGGTGACGGGTCCGGTGAGCTCTAGTTCTCTAGGGATGATCGTCTCGGTGAAATAACCTTCGCTAATAAAGTTTGGCACGACATAGATATCATCGCTTTCGACCATCCGCAGAACCTCTCGAAGGCTCGGTTCTTCTTTCCAGAAGCCACAATAGACCTCGGCGAAAAGCTTCCGGCGCCTGATTTCGTCCGCGTGCTGGAAGGTCGGTGCGCTCGAATCCGGATTCAGCGTTGAACCATGACCTATCAGGACGAGAGAGCTCTTCCCTTTTTCGACCATGTTTCTAATGTAGCATAGGCTTCCAGCCTGTGTCCTGCAGCGATTGAGCGACGGCTTTGAGATACTCTGCGGCGTCGCCGATTTCACAGGGCCACGCGCAGTGATCAATCGATACAGGCTGGAAGCCTATGCTACTGTGAGTCTGTTCTCAAGACGCAACGAGCTCGGAATCAAGAATCTTTTTGCGATCGAGCGCCTTTGTTTTGAAGGTTATTTCGGCGGTTTTTATGTCGAGAGCGAAAAGGATTTCTCCAATTTGATGCTCTGCCCAGTGCGCGGTTTCAGAGCCGTTTTTCTCCGAAAATTCGACGTTGAATTTGCCGCTCCAGACATTCCCTTTCCGGCTGGTAATCTCCACCATCCAGATGTCCGCCACCTGAGTTGCAGAGGGATATCCGCCGTTAGTGCACAACTCCTTCAGCGGCAGTTCATGTTGGTGTTCGATAAATGCAGCAGTTAGCCAATCTTCTAAATCCGCATCCTCAATGTGCTCCAGGATTTCAAGTATGATCATTTGTGCCTCGATTTTTTTTCGGCTGCCAGCATCGCCAATACTTGGCTTGCCCTAGCCGGTTAGGTGGAAAGTCTATCGTATCAAAACCGGTTTCCAATGACCTGAACGGGTGATTTTACCTGGCTAGTATGGGTAGTAAGCGAAAGCTCCAGCCTTTGCCTCTTAGTAAGTAAAGCGTCCCGCTTTACCCCGCGGTAAGCCCGACTCCGCGAGGCCTACGTCGCGGCCAAGTTGTCCGACTATGCTGGCCGCAAGACGAGGGCGCGCCGTAGCGTAGCGAAGGAGGCCTAGCGTGCCGCATTGCGCTTATACTGGAAGAGCCAAAATCAAGGATGGTTCGTTCACCGAGAAGGCAAAGCGGGACGCTTTACTTACGCAACACTCAAAACAACTCGCTGACCGCAGGATCTGGCAAGCCCCATGTCTTCCAGCGATTCAGGTACTCAGACCTCGGTAGGCAGACATATTCAGGATTCGCGCTCGCTCGCAGCCAGCAAATCAGTTCTACCAGCGCGTTTTCGGCCATGGTCGTGCAGCCGGCTGAGGGGCGAGCCAGTCCTCGCCGAATGTGAAAAAAGATCGCACTGCCAAATCCCGGTACCGGCGGGTCTGCGTTGTGCCGGATTTCAACGAGCCAGCGATACGCGAAGTCGCCGCGGCGCATTTTTTGTTTTTCGAACCAAGCTGGGGGATTTTCTGCGTCCACCGTAACATGCTCGTTGTAATGGTCGCTGTGAATATCGTCCACCCAAGCATCGCCTGGTCCGACCGTGTGGAACGGGTAGTTCGCGTTGAGCGGCAAGGTTTTGTCGTAGGTATATATCGTTCCAATCCGAAAGACCCCGGCAGGAGCGCGATGGTCATGTTCCACCTTAATGGGACCGTCCTCCGGGCCAGTCATCAGCCCTCTCCCCCAAGCTAAGCCAGACTTTCCGAATAGCACCGGAACCGGTGGACCGGCGACGCGCCATCCATCGCTAGTTCTATCGAATCGCTGGAGTTGACCGTCCATGCTGTTCCACGTTGGCGCAATGCCGATGATCAGCTGCCTGACGGAGGGACTGATGCGATCCTCTGCGCGCGCAAAAAGGGGGGCCAGCAGGATTAGCACAACTAACCCGCAAAAATCACACGCTTTAGGAATCGACGAGCTCATGCGGGTTATTTAACGGTCATCCAAACGATGTTACGATGCATAAACGATTCTGCCGACATCGGATAGGGTTTGCAACCAGCAGCGTCATCCGTTAAACGGTCACAATGAATTTTCGTGTTACGGTCTGTGCCGCTTTGGCGGTCGCAGTAGCGGGATGCTCCTCTTCGAGCGGAGTTTACCGGTGGGTCCCTTTCGTGGGAAACGGCAAGAAGGATCAGTCAAATACGGCCGTAGCCAAAGTCGACAAATCCAATCCCTTCGGCCCGATTACCGGGCCTCTTTACTACGGGTTGGAGATGCGGGTAAAGGTGAGCCCGGACGTCATCAGGCTTTCTGAGACGCGATCTTTGGAGGTTCATCTTGTGCTTATCAATCGGTCAAAAAAGCCAGCGAACCTTCAATTTAACGACAGCCGGAAATACGATTTCATCCTTCGGGATATGAGCGGCAAAAAACTTGCCCAATGGTCGGACGATCAACCGGTCAATCAAAATCCAGGTTACGTGATTGTCAATCCTGGTGAACGAGTGGAGTTCGTTGGAAATGTTTCGACTCGTGATATGGCGGCCGGGCGGACTTATACGCTTGAAGCATTGGTTGTCGGCTATGACAAGATGCGCCAAAGCGTCCAGCTAACGCCGATTCCGGGAGGGCCCGCTCCGACCGTTCAGCGCCCTCCTGGCGCTCACCCCGCTCTCGGCGCTCCACCCCCTCCTGCCGCGCATTGATTGCATTTGGATGGGACGCGCTCCTGCGCGATCCGGAGATGCACGGGGGGCGCGCTCCGGGCCCCGCACGTCAATGTAGAGTAGCATGGGCCTCCCGCCTGTATCCGAATGCTCAATTATGCTACCTCGGCTAATATTCCTTTTTTGGTCCGTAGGTATGGCGTATGTCGGCAGCTTGGTCACGCCAGAAAGAATCCTCCGCGATGTTCGTAGCATGATCGCCGACCCGCTCAAGGGCGCGAGCAACGAAGATCAGATCGACGTAAC
>DASXBV010000062.1:0-15467 GCA_036491515.1 Chthoniobacterales bacterium | reverse complement strand
CGGTAGGATTCATACCTTCCTTGATCGGTGCGGTCATCCTCCTGGCCATCTATCACTACATCAGACGCCGCAACCGTTGAGAATTCCGCCTCTCGGCTTGGGTAAGTAAAGCGTCCCGCTTTACCCGAGGTAGGCCCGACTCCGCAAGGCCTACGTCGCGGCCAAGTTGTCCGACTCCTCGAATGAAGCCCTTAGTCTACGATCGCGACGGGGGTACCAAGCTCGACGTTGGTAAAGAAGATTTCTGCCATCTTGCCGGGCATGCGAATGCATCCGTGAGACGCAGGATAACCGGGCAAATAGCCTTCATGCATTCCAACGCCTCCCGTTATGCGCATAAAGAACGGCATTGGGGCGCCCTTAAACAGTGCTCCGGGCGGTTTCGGGTCTTTGCCCAGTTCAACCTCCTTCTGAACGACGTTGCCGGCGCCATCGACATAATCTCCGTAAAGATTGGACGCGTGATCCTTATCCTTTTGAATGATCTTGTAGCTGCCGATCGGTGTATTGTGACCTTCGCGCCCGGCCGATACCTGGGATACGCCGACAAGCTCGTCGCCTTTATAAAAATAGGCCCGTTGCTCTTGGAGATAGATCCTGATAGAAGGTGGACCTGCAACGCCGTCGCCATCCCAATAGGAAATTGGATCGTACCCCGAACCTGGCTGACTAGAGGCTGATCCACCTGTCGCGGGTAGGTACGCAGTGTTAGGATTTGCCAGACGCGATTTCTCGCTTTCGCCACAACCTGCAAGAACCAATGCCGCCAATACCATAAGGAAACATCGAGTACTCATACGCCGGAAATCAGAGCGGAATAAACTTTCCTTGATTAATCGTCAAGCAACCTCCGGCGAAATACATGCAGCTCGCAGACAGGGGTTGACACGAAGGAAGGACACGGCGCCGTTTGCCGTAGGGTGAAGCCTCTGCTATATCGTGAGCGTTACCTATGCCGACCTACGAGTATAAATGCGAAAAGTGCAATCAGACATTTGAGGTTTTCCAATCAATGAAGGACGAGCCCTACGCTTTCTGTCCGAAAGAATCATGCAGGCTGGAAACTTGGGGTGCGGGCAAGGTGAAACGGCTTTTGGGTACGGGCGCAGGTCTGATTTTCAAAGGCTCCGGTTTCTATATCACGGATTACCGAAGTCCCGATTACAAGGAGAGTGCCAAGAAAGAGAGCGGTCCGCCGAAGAGCGACGCTGCACCAAAGAGTGACGGACCGAAGGGACCGTCGGAAAAATCAACGGGATCCTCGGGTCCAGCGCCCTCGACCGGGTCCTCGGGCGCGGCGCCCTCAACCGGCGCCTAGGGGAAACGTGTCGGCGTATTGGCATATGTCCGTATTCGGCGTCCGGAGAAGTAAAACTGCTTTTCGACACGCCTGTACTGACCAGGAGGTCTCGACGAAGTTGATGACGCTTTGCAAACACCGACACGCCGACCCGCCGATACGTTTCCCCAGGCGGTTGGTGAGATGACAAAGCAGTGCTATGGCATATATTAGTCCAATGTTTCGGTTGACTCGGGGTGAACAGTTGCTGGTTGTCGGGCTCGGCCTGGCGCTTCTCGTGGGAGCCGTGGTTAAGCACGTTCGAGCAACTGTTTTACAGCAGCAGGTTGAGTCCAAGTAAGAAAATGCAGAGATCTTTTAACGAGGTTGTTGAACAAATCATCGATCGAGACCCGCGGTACGACAAAGAAGCCTACATCTTCCTGAAGGAAGCTCTCGAATTCACCATCAAACAAAAGAAGCGCGGAAAAAGTGAGGCCGGGTCGCACGTGAACGCCGGAGAATTGCTCGATGGATTCCGGCAGCTCGCTTTGAAAGAGTTTGGACCGATGGTTATGACGGTCCTGGAATACTGGGGAGTGCGAGCTTCGAATGATGTCGGGGAGATGGTATTTAATTTGATCGGCGCGGGCGTTTTTGGAAAAACGGCGTCCGATACTGTCGAAGATTTTCATAGAGCTTTGGATTTCCGCACTGCGTTCGTTGCGCCTTTCGAGCCTCGTGGTTCAAGATCGACGAATTCCTGAAACTCGAAAAAAATTCAATGGAGCTTCCGGAGGTTCAGGCGTCATTTTTCGAACTCTCGAATGGCTTGACTGTTATTGTCGCGGAGCAGCATTCGGCTCCTGTTGTCAGTGTTCAGATTTGGTGCCAGACGGGCAGTGTTCACGAAGGCGAATGGCTGGGCTCGGGACTCACGCATTTACTGGAGCATGTCTTGTTTAATGGCACCGAGCGCCGGTCTTCGAGGCAGATCAGTGATGAAATCCATGCCTTCGGCGGTTATCTCAATGCCTATACGTCGTTCGATCGTACAGTCTTCTGGATTGACTGCCCGACAAATGCCGTCCGCCAATCGATCGATTTGTTAGGTGACATGCTGTTTCGGTCAATCGTCGACCCCGCGGCGCTCCAGACGGAGATGGATGTTGTCCGCCGCGAATTCGACATGGGACTCGACGATCCGGACCGTGTCCTTAGCTCCCTGACATTCGGAAGAGCTTTTCAAGTACATCCGTGCCGCTACCCGGTGATTGGGATTCGGGACGTGTTTGATCAGTTGACCCATGCAGATGTCCTCCGGTATTATCGCCGACGTTATATTCCGAATAACTTGTTTCTGGTGGTGGCGGGTGATGTAGAGACGGACCGTCTACGATCGGATGCCGAAGAATTGCTGGGTTTCGCCAAGCGTGGCCCGTTGGAGCCCGTGATCCTACCGGAGGAACCTCCTCAATTGGGACGTCGAGAAACGTCGCAATATTTCCAAGCCGATCTCGCGTACTTCAATCTCGGCTGGCACGTTCCTGGTATTTCCCATGACGACATGGCGCCCGTTGACGCGGCTTCAGTGATTCTCGGCGGCGGCGCGAGTTCCCGCCTTTACAAACAGCTGCGCGAGAAGGAAGGGCTGGTTTACGGCGTTGGGGCGTACGCTTTTACGCCAAGCTTTCCAGGTTTGCTCACGGTCTCCGGAACTTGCGCCAAAGAGGTCGCAAGCTTAGTCCCGGATCGCGTTGTGGAGTGCGTCGACGATCGACGTGAACGCTGGATGTCCGACGCGGAACTGCGGAAGGCGAAGCGGATGATCACCGTGAACGCGATAGAACAGCTTCAGACCGTTAAGGGCCTGGCGTCCGACCTCGGGTTAAACTGGTTGTATGCGCGGAATCTCGAATTCAGTCGACAGTACTTGAAGAGCCTTCAGGCGGTTAGCGTGGCAGACGTGGAACGAGTTGTTGCTCACTATCTTACGGATGCAAATCTCACGGTCGCGGTACTCCGCCCCGCGAGCCGTTCGAAACAGGTCTCGATTCGGACAACGAAGGCCGCAAATCCGCAGCTGCACGTTCTGAGCAACGGAGCCAGAGCGGTTCTGGTCCCGGACCAACGCCTGCCGATGGTCTACTCTTCCGCGGTGTTTAGGGGCGGTTCTCTGAATGAGACGGCGGAAGACAACGGTGTTCACCAGCTGCTCGCCCAAGCCATGCCGAAGGGCACTAAGTCCAGGTCAGCAGAGCAGATTGCCGAAGAGATAGAAGGTCGCGGCAGTTTGCTCTCCGTCGAATCCGGATATAACACCCTCCGCATATCGGTCAGTTCCTTATCAGCCGATATTGCGGATGCATTTGATGTCCTGATGGACGTGGCCGGCAATCCAGTTTTTCCTCCTGAAGCGACGGAACGCGAGCGTGAAAGTCAGATCGCCTCAATCCGAGCGGAGCAGGCGCAGCCTCATTTGGTCGCCCGGAACCTGTTAAGGAGGGAAATCTACCGTAGTCATCCCTACGGTCTCAATCCGCTTGGTCGCGAGGAAACCGTCCTGAAAATCGCCCGGACTCAGCTTATCCGGAGGCATCGGGAATGCTTCGTCTGGCCAAACGCAGTGTTCGGGTTCTGCGGTAGTTTCGATCCTCAACGGATCCTCGATATGATTGAGGCACAATTGCAGAATCTGCGTTATGAGCAACCTTTCGCCGACCGTCCTTGTCAGGCCATAGACAATTTCGAAAGCCGGGTGGTCACATCACACGAAGGTAGGCATCAAGCTGTGGTTTACATCGGGTTTCTTGCCTGCACGATGACTGATCCGGACCGAGTCAGTCTCGAATTATTGGATGAAGCGGCCGGTGATTCGAGCTCGCGTTTTTTTGTCAAGGTGCGTGAGGAACGGGGTTTGGCATACTCAGTAGGTAGCTCGCTGTTCCTGGGAATTGCGCCGGGAATTTTCAGCGTCCACGCGGCAACCGCGCCAGAAAAGGTAGAAAGCGTCTCGCAAATTTTGACTACCGAGCTGGAGAGGTTGGCCAGCCACGGCCTCGCGCAAGAAGAGTTTGATCGTGCCAAAACAAGGACGTTGTCGCAACTCGCTTTCCAGCTGCAAAACATGGATGCGTACGCGCACAGCGTAGCGCTCAACGAATTTTACGGCCTCGGATATGATTATGTACATCGGCGGAAGAAGCAGATCGAAAGTTTAACTATGAATTCTGTGAACGAGGCAGCTAGGAAATATTTGATGGATAAACCAGCGATTACGGTCATTGTTAGGCCTAAGTGAAACGGAAGATCCAATATGGCAGAATACCAGAACACGACCGTATCTTCGGGTGAAATGACGCAGCGGTTTATCGAGTTTGTACTGATGCAAGCTCAAAATGCGGCCTTCACGTTGGGCCAGATTCCGCATCCTCAAACCGGGAAGGCAGAAGCTAACCTGGATATGGCTCAGCTACTGATCGATCAACTGGTAATGATTCAGGAGAAGACCAAAGGTAACTTGAATACCGATGAATCGCGAATCCTGGCCGGAACCATCTCGAATTTGCAGATGAGTTTCGTCGAGGCAGTTCGGAAGCAGCCGTCCAGCGGAGTCGCAGCTCAGCCTCAGGTATCGCCGCAGGCTGACCAGAAATCCGAGGTGGAATCGGCACCGCAACAAACCGAAGCCGACGGCAAAAGGAAATTCGTTAAGAGCTACGGTTCGTGACTCGGTCTTGGTCCAGGCGAAGCGTCCCGCTCAACGATAGGAACGGTGGGCCCGGCTGTAGGCGAAGCTTCCTCGCTTTGCGCTCTCGGGAAGAAGCAAAGCGAGGACGCTTCGCCTACGCCGCATTGCCGGCGGCCCACTTTGATCGCAACAAAATGCATGCTATTTCGGGGACAGGACACTACCATTGGAGGCAAGCTTTTGAATGGTGAAAAGCTTCGAGATTCGAGGGGTGGAAGTCGGCGGAACAAGACCGTTTTATATTCTGGGCCCGTGCGTGATCGAGTCCGAGAAGTTCGCGGTGTCTATCGCGAACGACCTTAAGCAGATTTGCGATTCGTTGGGCGTTTCCTGGATCTTTAAGGCCTCCTACGACAAAGCTAATCGAACATCGATCAAATCCTTCCGTGGGGTTGGCTTGGAAGCCGGCTGCCGATTACTTCGCCAAATTGGGGATGAACTGAGAGTACCCGTGAGCACCGATATCCATTCAGCTGAGGATGCGCGTGCTGCGGGTCAATTCATTGATCTTTTGCAGATTCCGGCTTTTCTGAGTCGCCAGACAGACCTGATTCGAGCAGCGGCGGAGACCGGCCGAGCGGTTAATGTGAAAAAGGGACAATTTCTCGCTCCCTGGGATGTACGGAACATCGCGGAGAAATTCGAAACCTTCGGATGCTCGTCCTACGTCTTTACGGAGAGAGGTGTCAGTTTCGGCTACAACAACCTCGTCGCTGATATGCGCTCGCTCTATTGGATTCGGGAACTGGGCTATCCTGTTGTCTTCGACGCTACGCATTCGGTTCAACGTCCGGGCGGGGCAGGGGATCGCAGCAGCGGTGATGGGGTGCTGGCGCCGGTGCTGGCACGAGCTGCCGCAGCCGCAGGCTGCGACGGAATATTCATCGAGACGCATTATGATCCCAGTCAAGCGCTCTCCGACGGGCCGAATCAGATCCCGCTCAGGGATCTTGCGCGTTTACTGGAAAAGCTTAAACGAATCCATGAACTCAGTCGTTAAAGCTCTCACGGTAATCGGGTTTCTAGGAGGTCTGGCAACGACGCTGCAGGCTGACGACAATCCGGCGGGTCGCAAGTTTGACTTACCCGTGCCGATTGGACATGAGGTCAAGGGGTTGCGCGTTCCAATTCGCAACGAAGAAGGAAAGGTGCAGATGCAATTCGATATGGAGACTGCAACGCGTTTGGATGACCAGAATATCGAAATGCACACTGTCACCATCCAGACCTACAATGAGCAGACTGGTAAACCGGACGCAAAGATTGATTTGCAAACGTCGATAATGAATCTGGATACGAACGTTATCACGACCAAAGAACCAGTTCGTATCACGAGAGAAGACTTCGCGCTCACGGCGGATGGTGGGGAATTCAACTCAAAAACTCGCCAGGGGAGGGTGATCGGAAATGTGCACCTGGTGATTTATAATCGAAACGAATTTCAAACAAAGTCCAGCAACGAAGGTCAACAACAATAATTCAGTGAAGAAATTAGTCACCCTGTTTGGCATCATAGTATGTTTTGCGACTTTTCGAAGTGCTCTGGCACAGCAAAAACCCGGTTCCGTAACGAAGTCCTCCCCGGCACCAGCCGCCGCTTCAAGGTCTCCTGGAACGAAGCGACCTTCCAACAGTACCAAGCCGGCCTCCGGGACTTCCCAGAAGGCAGATAGTTCGCAAGACTTATTCGGAGATGACAGCAAAGATCGCCCAAAAGGCCCAACCGAGATTACCGCAACCCAGGAGGCCCAGTTCGACACCAAGACGCGCGTCGGGGTATTTATCGGTAATGTAAAAGTCGTGGATCCGCAGTTCACGATGACGTCCGACCGACTAACGGTTCATTTGAACAAAGACCAAGAGGGCGGTGGCTTGAATGACGCCGAGGCGAACGGCAACGTCATTATAGTACATATCAACCAGCCCAAAACTCAGGTCGCCCAAGCGCAAAGCTCAGGGCCGACTCCGCCGCCGACCCCTGCTGCCGTATCCGGCCAGCCGGGCGCTCGGACTCAGCAACCTGTCACGTCGACTGGGAAAGCGGAAAAGGCTTTGTACGAGGCAAAAGACGGCTCGATTACGTTGACCGGCTGGCCGCAGGTAACACAAGGTGCCAACACGCACATAGCGACTGCGCCCGGAGTGAAAATGGTACTTTACAAGGATGGACGGATGCAAACGTATGGCAGTACAAGGACGTTGATTGAGGATAGAACCGCTGCTGGTAGTCCCAACACGAATGGCTCCCATTAGGCTAGAAATTGAGTCTCCGCTCGTAGAAGTAAAACGGCGCACTGACAAGCCGATTCTCCGTACGGATAAGATTGTCAAGATCTATGGCGGCCGGTCGGTCGTGAATGGAATCGATATCCATGTGAACGAAGGTGAGATTGTCGGCCTTTTGGGACCAAATGGAGCTGGTAAAACCACCACGTTTTATCTTATAGTGGGGTTGGTCCGGCCCAACGGTGGCCGAGTTTACTTTCAGGATCGTGATGTGACAGGGTTCGCGATGCATCGGAGAGCTCGTATGGGAATGGGTTATCTTCCTCAAGAGGAATCCATCTTCCGAAAACTGACCGTCGAGCAGAACATCATGGCGATCCTCGAGACGCTCCGACTTTCCCGTAGGGAACGGTTGAGACGCTGCAATGAATTGCTCAGGCAATTTGGAATCGATAATTTGGCAAAAAATCAAGCACTGACATTGAGCGGCGGCGAGAAACGTCGTTTGACTATCGCGAGGTCTCTGGTAACAAGTCCGAAGCTCATGATGCTCGACGAACCGTTTAGCGGCGTCGATCCGATCGCAGTCTCGGAAATTCAGCAGCATATCTCAAACCTCAGAAAATCGGGTTTGGCAATCTTGATCACGGATCACAATGTTCGCGAGACATTGGAGATTGTGGACCGGGCTTATCTTATTTTCGATGGAAGAGTCGAAAGCCAGGGCACCCGCGAATTCTTGATTAATGATCCAATTAGTCGACAGCTCTACCTCGGTGAACGCTTTCGAATGTAACCAATGAACTATGTTGCTGACCGCGAGCACCTTCCACCCACGCATAGCCCGCAAAACACGCACGCCGTTTGCAGCCGCACGCCTATTGCGGGCGGGGGAACACTTCCTGCTGGATCCCGCTGAAAGCGAAACGGTTAACGGCCCAGAGCAAAATTAGAAAGCGCCCTAAATATGCAGAAACAAAATGCAAATCCACCGATCCAAGTGACGGGGAGGCACGTCAGCGTAACCGAAGCGATGAAAGAGTATTGCCGACGCAGGTTATCATGCCTTCATCTTGATTATCCGAAGATTATCGAAGTACAGATGATCCTGGATGTTCAGAAATACCGTCACACGGCTGAGATGATTTTGCACTGCAACAACCACATTACACTCGAAGCCACCGCCGAGAGCGGAGACATGTACGCTTCCGTCGACGAAGTGGTAGACAAAATTGCGCGACAGATGCGCAAATATAAAACCCGCCTCATGCAGCATCATCGCCCACGCAAACACGCGATCCGTCATATAGAGGAGAAGGTGTTACGCTGGGAATGGGTCGAGGCGACAGAACAGGCACCCGAACCAATAACCGTTGAAGACGGAAGTTCCGAAACGAACCGTTCGGAGCCGTCGGTCATTAAAACGGAGAAATATCCTGTAAAACCGATGTTCATAGACGAAGCTGTTCTGCAGATGGAAATGTCGACGAAGCAATTTCTCGTTTTCCTGAATGCGAAGACTGAACGGATGAACGTCATTTACCGGCGGAAAAACGGGGATTTTGGGTTGATCGAGCCGACGTTTACCTAAGCCGAGCTAAGCGAACGTGTGCCCGGTGGATTCAGCGTTCCGAACGCGCGAACCCCGGGCACTTTTTGTGTGGTTATGGGTCGAATTATCGAGCGAGCAAAACCTTGAATTTGACATGGATGCTCACTATAACCCTGCTACTATCTTGCCGGTGGATGCTGGAAGAAATACCGGTAGGGCGAAGCCTCCGTCTGAGCCGCGGCTCGGGCGGAGCCTCGCCCTACCGGGAGCCTCGCCCTACCGGATCGAAATTGTGGAATTGGGCCAACCAGGAGTGACACTCGGAAATGCTTCAACGCTAGAATGAGACGAGGGAAGTTACCTTTTATCCCAGTCGGCGAATTCTATACGCGGCACGCGGAGGCGCTTCAGCTTAAATTGGTTGGACCGGCTCTCGGCTTCGAGCGCAAGATCCGCGAACCCACCATCAACCGGCCCGGCCTCGCTCTTTCCGGTTTTTTTACTTATTTCGCAGGTAAACGTATTCAAGTTCTTGGAAATGCGGAGGTAAGCTATTTGAAAAGTTTGCCCCTCGACGAGCAGCAGGCTCGTTGTCTGCAGCTCTGCCAACAACACATCCCTTGCGTGATTGTCTCCCGACATTTGCCCGTCCCTAAAGCGCTTGCAGATGCCGCTGCCAAGTTCGAAATTGCGATCTTTCGTACTCCGATGGTTACCATGCGCTTCATCAATGCCGCCACCATCGGCCTGGAAATGGATTTCGCACCGACCATCACTGAGCACGGCAGCATGGTCGACATTATGGGAATCGGTGCTTTAATTCGCGGCCCGAGCGGCGTTGGCAAGAGCGAGTGCGTCCTCGGGTTGATCGAACGCGGGTATAGCCTGGTCAGTGACGACGTCACTCGGTTCCGTGTCCTTGACGGACGCGAACTCGTCGGCACTGCCCCAGATCTCACGCGCTATCACATGGAAGTCCGCGGCCTCGGCATTATTAATGTCGCATCTATTTTTGGCGTTGGTAGCATTCGGATCGAAAAGCGACTCGATCTCATCGTAACGCTCCGGGATTGGCAAGAACTTGAGGAGGTCGATAGGATTGGACTTGAACAAGAATTTTACGAGATTCTAACTATTCGTATCCCGCACATCACCATTCCGGTCCGGACGGGGCGTGATCTGGCCCGCTTGGTTGAAGTGGCTGCGCTCGATCAAAAGTTGAAAAGCCTCGGTCAGAACAGCGCGGTGGAATTTAACCAACGTTTGTTGAATTTAATGCAAATGAACAAGGAGATGTGATGGGTTTGTTGAGTAAGCGACCAGCCTCCGGAAAAATTCAAAAGGAAGTCACTATTTTGAACAAGCTAGGCTTACATGCACGCCCCGCGGCTATGTTCGTACGAGCGGCCAACAAACACAGAGCGGAAATCTGGGTCGAGAAAGATGGCGAGCAGGTCAATGGCAAGAGCATTATGGGTCTCATGATGCTCGCCGCCGGCCAAGGGTCGAAACTGACTCTTTCGGCGGAAGGCGCCGATGCCGAAAAAGCCATTCAGGAGCTCGAACTGCTGATCGAGAAACGGTTCGATGAGGAATAAGACCTGAATGAGCGGTCGGGAAGTTAGATTTTACGGGGTCGGCGTTTCTCCGGGGATTGCTCGGGGGGTAGTGTTTCTCCACCATCCCGATGATGAAGAGCCACCGAAAAGAACGATCGATGACTCGGAGGTTGCAAAGGAGATTGCCCGCTTCGAAACGGCCCTGATCGCGACCCGCGCGCAAATCCTTGAAATGCAACAGCGGATTGCCGAAGCGATCGGCGCCAAGGATGCCAGCATATTCGACGCGCACCTTCTGGTCGTCGAAGATCGCACCTTGATTGATGAAGTTCTCCGCAACCTCGAGAGAGAGAAATTCAACGTCGAGTTTGTCTTTGCCGAGGTTGCCAATCGGTACGCCCGTACTCTGAGCGAAATCGACGATCCCTATCTGCGAGAACGCGCCTTTGACATTCATGATGTCACGCGGCGCGTGATCCGTAATCTGCTAGGAAGGTCAACAAAGACGCTTGGAACAATCGACCTGCCGCAGGTGGTAGTCGCTCACAATATTACTCCGTCTGATACGGCGACGCTGAATCGCCAGATGGTTCTCGGATTCGCTACCGACGTTGGCAGTCGCACGTCGCACACGGCGATTATGGCGCGCTCGCTGAATATTCCGGCCGTGGTGGGGCTGAAGGACATTTCGCAACGCCTCGAGGTGGGTGACCACGTCCTGTTGGATGGGACAAACGGTGTGGTCATTCTGAATCCGAGTGATCCCACGTTATGGGAATACGGCGAAATCGAAGTGGAGCTGGAGCGCGTCGAGGAAGTCTTAACCAGTCTGCGGGATACGACCAGCACGACGGCAGATGGTCGGCACGTCATTCTTTCGGCAAATATCGAACTGCCGGAAGATGTACCGCTAGTCGTTGAAGCCGGGGCAGAGGGAATCGGTCTGTATCGAACAGAGTTTTTCTTTCTGAATAAAAATGACCTACCGAGCGAGGAGGAGCAATACGCGACTTACCGTGCCGTGGCGGAAGCCATTTTGCCGCAATCTGTCATCATTCGTACGCTTGACCTTGGCGGGGATAAATTTCTGAGTCACTCGCACCTGCCGACCGAAATCAATCCGTTTCTAGGCTGTCGCGCAATCAGGTTCTGTCTCGATCGCCCTGACATTTTCAAGTCGCAGCTGCGAGCCATTCTGCGCACAAGCGCTCTGGGTAATGTTCGCATCATGTTCCCGATGATCTCCGGCTTGTCCGAGCTGCGACAGGCAAAGGAGGTCCTGGAAAGCTGCAAGGCCGAACTCCGCGAAGAGGGCGTAGCATTTGCGGAAGATGTTGAACTCGGAATCATGATCGAGGTGCCGAGTGCGGCGCTGGTTGCAGATGCCTTGGCTCGTGAAGTCGACTTTTTCAGCATCGGCACCAATGACCTGATCCAATACACTATCGCTGTGGATCGAGTTAATGAAAGGATCGCGCACTTATACGAACCAACTCATCCCGCAATCCTGCGCCTGATTGAAATGACCGTATCGGCGGCTCATGCGAACGGAATCTGGATTGGTGTGTGCGGTGAGATGGCGGGAGAGATTACCCTGACGCCGCTGCTGTTGGCGCTCGAAGTTGACGAATTGAGTGCAAGCGCAAGCTTGGTTCCGAGGGTCAAAAAAGCGGTACAGACTTTGGACACTAAGGAATGCGGCCGGCTGCTCGAGGAGATCCGAGGTTTGGAATCGGCTGCTGAAATTCTGGCCCGGTGCGAAGAAGTGGCGCGACGACATTATCCTGAGCTGCTGAGTTAGCCCCGTTTCGCTGGTCTGATTGGGGTGGAGGGGAGCCGCTTCCGGCTCCCAGAGCCGTCTCGGACGCCTCCAGGCGCTGCAGACAGCGCCCCTCCAAGTTTGCCGGGGAGGACGGCTTTTCACGTAGTCTAGCTCGGAACAATCTTACAGCCGGGCATCTCGCGCAACAGTCGCTCCGGGCCCGCCGGGGAATAGACTACAGCAAGCCTCATCGTTTCCGTCCCGGTATTGAGCGTCGAATGATAAACGTCAGCGGGAATATAAATGCTCGCGCCTGGTCCGACTTTCACGGGAGGTCGGTCGTCCACCATCTGTTCTCCTTCGCCAGAGATGACGTAAATGATCTCCTCCGAGCCAGGATGATTATGTCGCGCGTGACCTTTCCCTGCAGCGAGTTCAACGATTCCGAAACTGAAACGAACGGCTCCCGTCACCGCGGGTTCGCAGAGGAAGTGGATTTTTCCCCAATCGAATTCGAGACGATCAACGTCCCGATTGGAAATAATTACGCCGGTCCCAAGTTTATGCATAGTTCTGGGGTAATGATCATAAAAAATAAGCGAAGGCTGCAGCCTTTGCATGCTTTTTTCGGCCGACGTGAGCGAAGGCTCCGGTCTTCAGAGAAGTTGCAGGAGTTCAGGAGGTTCGGGTAAGTAAAGCGTCCCGCTTTACCCGCGGTAAGCCCGACTCCGCAAGGCCTACGTCGCGGCCAAGTTGTCCGACTATGCTGGCCGTAAGACGAGGGCGCGCCGTAGCGTAGCGAAGGAGGCCTGGCGTGCTGCATTGCGTTTATACTGGAAGAGCCAAATAGAGGACCGTTCGTTCACTGAGAAAGCAAAAAGGGGGGCGCTTTGCTTACGAAGAGGGTAAAGCCGGACGCTTTGCTTACGAAACTGCCTTGTAGAAATTTGTTACGCGAGCGACACACAGAAGGCGATCTGATTCTTCGTGCGTAATCTCTACGTTGTGCACGGCCAGTTTCGAAGAACGGCGGACTACTTTCCCCTTGGCCAGAATGTGACCCTCGGAAGCAGACCGGAGATGACTTCCGTTGATTTCTATTCCCACCGGAACGGAACGGGAGAGATCAACATCCCAACAGGCGTGGAGGCTTGCGGCGGTTTCTGCGAGCACCATGCTGATACCGCCGTGCAGCAAGCCTAAGGGTTGGCGTGCACGGTCGGACATCGGCATCCGGAGCAAGATGCTTTCGGCATCGATTGACACGATCTCGACTCCAAGAGCGTCTGGTGCGGTTTTCGGAAGCAATGCGCGTAGCTGTTCAATGGAAACGATTCGATTAGGATTCACGAGTTGCAGGAGTTCAGGAGTGTGGAAGATTCAACAGCTCCTGAACTCCTGCAACTCGTGAATTTCTAGCTGCACTGAGTCGCCGACGGCAATATTCAGTTCCCTTGCTGCAGAGGAGCAACAAACCGAGATTTCAAGAAATCCCGCGCTGCCAACGATCAAAAATGGCGCTCCGGGTTCAGCGGCAGCCTCGCTGTAGGATCTCAGTAGCCTGCGGATTTCGTACTCCTTGACACGCAAACAAAAGGATCGCGTTGTCAGCAGAGGCCGCAGGTTATCCCACACGATATTCATCACACAATTCCCGAAGTGATCGATATGTAGAATCGTGCCGGCGATGGCGCCGTCCGCCATAATTTTCGATTCAATAAACCCGGAACGCACCGGATCGAGAATAATCGGCCCGAGATCACCGGGCGGTGCGCCTTCCGCTAATGCGGCCGCCACTGGGGCGAAAATATCTCGACCGTGAAACGTCGAACTTCGATTTTGCAGAAAGTAGTTGGCGTTTATCAAGTGCCGGACTTGAGCGGCTGGTTCACGATCCAGAACAATGGAAAACAGACCGTTGTCCGGACCGACGAACATGTAATCATCTGTCTCCACCATGATCGGGCGACGATCTGAGCCAACCCCTGGATCAACAACCGCCACATGGATCGAGCCGGTCGGAAAATTGGAATACACTGCGCTCAGCGTGAATGCCCCTGCCTGTACATCCTGGGGTGGAATCGCGTGTGTAATGTCGACAATAACGGCCTCAGGGCTGCGAGTCAGGATAACGCCTTTCATCGCACCGACAAAATAATCTTCCGTTCCAAAGTCGGTGAGGAGAGTGATAATTCGACGCGACACAACTTGCGAACTCGATGCGCGTGAGCCCACTAGCGCGTGACCGGATTTTCCACCAACCACTGCAGGGTTTGTTCTGCACTTTTGTCGGGTGGAAACACCGGATAAAAGACTTTCGTAATACGACCGTCATCGATGATGAGCGTCAACCGTTTGATCAAAGTCATAGAGTCGAATCGAAACATCGGAAATTTGAGCCCATCGGCGAATTGCAGCTCGCGATCACTCAACAGGGGAAAAGGGAGATGTAGGCGTTCGACCGCCTCACGCTGGTAGTCCGTGTCTTGCGTACTTAACCCGAACAGATGCAAGGCGCCTGCGTTCGTCAACTCCTGATAATGGTCTCTATACGAACAGGATTGCGGCGTGCAGCCGCGTGCGCCTGGTATGGCATCCCAATTTTTCGGAACAGGCTGGTCAGGTCGTCCCATCCGGGGAAAACAATAGACCACCGTCCGACCACGGGTCTCAGCTAATTTGACCAGGGATCCTGAAGTCGAATCGAGCGAAATCGGCGGTATCATCATCCCCTGCAGGTGAGCACATGCTCCATCGTCCTTCGGTACGGGCAAATCGCCAGGCAATTCCAACAGGTTGCGCATGAAGCAAAGATAAGAGGCCTCTGGCTTCTTAGCAATCAGGGCGAGAGAATCAAAACTCATGCGTGTATTACCAATTTTCCATCCCAGTCGTCTCGCCCTTTTTTTGCTTGTGCATTATATTATTTTGCGATTGCGTTAAAAGTTTTTTGACAGAAAAGGCGCGCCGGCCGAGGATTGAGCAATTCCGGGCATCGACGGCGAGTCGTTCTTGGAAAGCGAGACCACATTGGCGAAAACGAAAGTTTGTGCAAATACAAAAAACTTGTTGACGCGTTTCGAAAATCCGTGCGATGTTCCATTCATAAGCTCAGGAATCACGCGCAACCCTCAGAACGAAAACAAAAAAAGAAAAGAGGAAAAAACATGAGTGCTACAGATACCAAACAGACAACCGCGGCGACCATTGACGCGCTCTTTCAGGAGCCGATGCGCTGTTATGAGAAGGCCCTGAAGTCGGGCATTCAGCTGCAGGAGGAATCCGTGAACCTCTGGAAAGACCTGCTGACCAAGCTGGGCTTGCCTCAGCAGCTCGAG
>DASXBV010000061.1:0-3229 GCA_036491515.1 Chthoniobacterales bacterium | reverse complement strand
GCCGATCCGACGAACAAGAACACGCCCACGGGGACGCCGACCGGCACCATCGCTAACGGCAGCCAAACAGATTTCTTGCTGGTTCCAGGCCAGCCTGCCTTGTTCCTGTTCTCCACGATTGACGGGACGATTGCCGGATGGAATCCGGCCGTAGGTGTAGCTCAGGGCGCCGCGTCGCCTTCCACACATGCTGTAACCGTGGTCAAAACCTCCGATGGATCCAGCTATACCGGCCTGACCAGTGCTTTCATCGATGGCCGCCGCTACCTCTACGCAGCGAACTTCACCAAGGGCCGCGTAGATGTTTATGACAACGCATTTCACCTTGTAACCCTATCAAAAGGACATTTCAACGAGGACTCCTCCGATGACGAGGGCCGCTCCTCCGAAAATTCTTTCGTGGATGAGGACCTGCCGCGCTTCTACGTGCCTTTCAACGTGCAAGCGATCGGCAACGATATTGTCGTCACCTATGTGCTCCACGAGGAAGGATCGCGCTTTGAGACAGACGGGCCAGGTTTAGGCTTCGTGGATATTTACAGTTCTACCGGTCAACTTTTGAAGCGTCTTGAACACGGTGACTGGCTGAACGCTCCGTGGGGCGTGGCCCTGGCCCCTCTCGATTTCGGACGTTTCAGCCATGACTTGCTCATCGGACAGTTCGCGGGTGGCGGAGATTCCCAGTCCAGCGGCTTCATCGCGGCCTACGATCTGGCAACAGGGAAGTTCGACGGTTTGCTGCAAGATGCCAGCGGGAAGCCTCTGGCTATCAATGGCATTTGGGCGCTCAGCCCTGGGAATGTCAGCCCGAATAACAGCGATGCTGCTGCTGCGCCTGCCGCGGAAGTGTACTTCACCGCCGGACCGAACCATGGCTCGGGAGGGCTGGTTGGTTATTTGACGACTGTTTCGTCGGAGTTGACCAAAGGAAACGACCAATAATCCGGGTCATGAACCCGCAATTCAGACGATTCGGACTGAAGCTGTAAACGCCAACCAGACGGCGGGGAACCGAAAGGCTCTCCGCCGCTCGTTCCTACAGCGACTCGAGCCGCGAATCGTTTGTCCCAGGTGAGGCATCCGATGAATTGGATTCAAAATTGCTGCCGTGGTGCGAAACCTTGGGTAACGATTGGGAAATTCTTGCCGCTCCGGCCCTTGAGGCGCGTTTTGCGACTCTCGTCCACGTGTCCCGGTCAATCGGAGCTTACCGTGATCCTAAAGCTCTCCTTGACATGCTAGCCAACGAACTGCACGGGGTGGTGCAGTTTGATTATCTCGCGGTTTCTATTTTAGACCGAGACCCTGGATTTTGGTGCGACTATGTTTTCGACATGAAAAATCGATCAGCTCTGGTTCTTGAGGCCGACGTGGCCCGGGAAGAGAGGCCAGCATGGTGGGTCTACGAGCATCAGCAATCCCTTGTCACTTCGACGGACGAAATCAATCTACGCAATGAACGGTTGCACGCAGCGCTAGAAAAGTATCAAATCCGCTCGATCTGTATCCTTCCTCTAACGACCGCGCACCGCAAACTAGGGACAATCTCTTTCGGCAGCAAGCAGCTAGACGCTTACTCGCCAGACGAAGTTCCATTCTTGTCAATTTTAGCCGGGCAAATTGCGCTGGGTTTCGATAACGCACTGAATTTCAGAGAGCTGCAAAACAAGAACGAGCGTCTTGGACTTCTCCTTGAATTGACCAATCATGTGGTTTCCAATCTTGAGTTTCGGGATCTTCTCCGATCCGCGGCGACGAGCACGCGCCGGATTATGGACTGTGATGGTGTTGGCATCAGTCTTCTTGATGACGACGTCACTCACTTGCGTGTCCACGCCCTGGATCTTCGCTTCATACACAAGTCCATCCAAGAGGAGAGCCTTCTCCCCATCGAAGAAGGCTTCCGAAGAGCCGTTTTGCGCACCGGCAAACCCTGGTGCGGCAGCGTCCAGGAGGCGAGGCGACTCGGAATGCAGGACACCGTGCAGGCCGAAGTCGGAATGGTCTGCGTCCTTCCTATCGTTAGCCGTCGCGTGCTTGGGCTTCTCGGTGTGGTCAAATATCAGGACAATGCGTTCGCCGGCGACGATATCGAGTTTCTGACCCAAATCGCAAAGCAGATTGCCATTGCCGTCGAGAATGCGGTTGTCCACGGCGAAATTCGGCATCTGAAGGACCAGCTCTCGAAGGAAAAACTGTATTTGGAAGATGAAATCCGCGCGGAGATGAATTTCGCTCAGATCATCGGAAGCAGCACTTCTTTGCGCAGGCTACTGAAGGGAGTGGAAACTGTCGCGCCGACCGATTCGACCGTACTGATCTACGGAGAGACGGGAACCGGAAAGGAGTTAATTGCGCGCGCCATTCATGATTTGAGTCCACGACGCTCAAAGCCGTTTGTCAGGCTCAACTGCGCGGCAATTCCGACCGGCTTGCTTGAAAGCGAGCTGTTTGGGCACGAAAAAGGTGCATTCACAGGAGCGATTGCGCAACGCATCGGCCGCTTCGAAATCGCCGATGGCGGCACGATCTTTCTTGACGAGATTGGAGACATCCCTCTCGAATTGCAGACAAAGCTGCTTCGCGTACTGCAGGAGAGGGAGTTCGAGCGACTTGGAAGTTCGCGCACCCTCCGCACCGATGTACGTCCGATTGCTGCAACCAACCGCGATTTAGAAGCGATGGTGAACGAGCAGAGGTTCCGATCTGATCTATTTTTTCGTCTGAATGTTTTCCCCGTGCACGTTCCGCCGTTGCGCAAACGCGAAGGGGATATTCCACTTCTGGTGCGGCACTTCGCACAGCAATTCTCCAAGCGTATGAACAAGGTATTTGAAACGATTCCCTCCGCGACAATGGATGCGCTGTGCCAATACCATTGGCCGGGGAACATACGAGAACTTCAGAATGTAATCGAGCGCGCCGTAATCATCTCCGCAGGGCCCGTATTGGCCTTCGATGTTGCTGATCTGAAATCTTCCAAGCACAGCCATGCTCAAGAAGGAGCCATTGTTTCGAAGGTTGCGACCAAAGGCGCGCTGAATGACATTTTGAAAGAAACACAACGTGAACAGATCCTCAAAGCTCTTGAGGAGTGCAATTGGATTGTGTCGGGTCCCAATGGCGCAGCGGCACGCCTTGGAATGAAAAGATCGACCCTTCACCTGAGAATGCAGAAGCTCGGAATCTCACGTCGTTGGGGATGATCGCCGCTGCTTTTTCCTCGGCC
>DASXBV010000060.1:0-4021 GCA_036491515.1 Chthoniobacterales bacterium | reverse complement strand
TTTAGTTCTGAGTTTTGCGGGTTGAGTTTTGCGTGAACGCGGACTCTGGAGGGCGCTGCCGGATTAATGCCTGCGCTCGAGAAGACTCTCGCCGGTCATGTCCTGTGGTGTTCCCAAATCAAGAAGGTCCAGCAGGGTTGGAGCGACATCAGCAAGAATGCCATCCTTTAAACGAAAATCCCCGGCGTTTGCTGCTACGTAGATAAAGTGGACGAGGTTCGTCGTATGGGCAGTATTTGGCGAGCCGTCGGGGTTACACATCAACTCGCAATTTCCGTGGTCTGCTGTCACGAGCGCTCTTCCACCAAGTGCGAGCAGCGCTTCCAGGACTTGGCGCACACATTGGTCGATCGTCTCGACAGCTTTGATGCCGGCTTCGACCACGCCGGTGTGACCCACCATATCCGGGTTCGCGAAATTCAGAATAATGAGGTCGTAATCCTTCATGCGAGCCAGCACTTCGGCAGTTACTTCCGGAGCGCTCATCTCGGGCTTAAGGTCGTACGTGGCGACTTTCGGCGAGGGTATAATCACACGGTCCTCGCCGGGGAAGGCTACTTCAGCGCCACCGTTGAAGAAATAGGTCACATGCGGGTACTTTTCGGTTTCAGCGATCCGCAACTGCCTCTTACCCGCATCGCTGACTGCCCTCCCGAGAATGTTGTCCAGCGTCTGCGGCTGAAACGCGACCGGGCAATCGTAGGTTTGCTTGTAGACCGTCATCGTGACGTAATGCACCTTGGGGTGCACCTCACGAGCGAAGGCGTCAAAGCCATCGAACAAAAATGCTTCTGACAATTGTCTTGCCCGATCTGCGCGAAAATTAAAAAAGAAAACCACGTCGCCGTCGCGGACCCGCTGCTCATTGGCATGCGAGAGGACCAGCGGCTTAAGGAATTCGTCCGTTTCGTCTCGCTGATACCGCTGTCTGACAGCGTCGGCCGGAGACTTCTCAACAATTTCGCCTCGTCCGAGCACGATTGCATCCCAAGCGAGCTTAGTCCGGTCCCAGCGTTTATCACGGTCCATCGCAAAATATCGGCCCACGACGGTGACAATTTTTGCGCATGAAGCGCCCACCGCACTTTCTACGGTTGACAAATATTCGGCACCACCCGTCGGCGAGGTATCGCGCCCATCCGTGATCGCGTGGATGAAAATGTCCTTTACGCCGCAATTTGCTGCCTCGTTCGCCAAGGCAATCAGATGGTCCTGGTGACTATGGACTCCGCCATCCGAAACCAGCCCAATAAAATGTAGTCGAGATCCCCTGGCGGCGTTGAAAGCCTCGCGAATAACCGGATTAGTTTTTAACTCGTCGTCGCGGATGGCCTTATTGATTCGCGTGAAATCCTGATAAACGATTCTTCCAGCTCCAAGATTGAGGTGCCCAACCTCGGAATTCCCCATCTGACCTTCGGGCAATCCAACGTCCATCCCGCTCGCACTGAGGCGACTCCATGGATAGGTTTGATAAAGATAATCGTGGTATGGCGTCTGAGCGAGCAGCGTCGCATTGCCATCAGCCTTCGCACTTTCCTTTCCATGAGGGTTAATCCCCCATCCGTCCCGGATCATCAGCATTACTGGTTGCGCCATACAGGGGTCAGATTAACCGCAAGCGCCGGATCGGCAACGCAAAAACCAGCGAGTTGGTGGTTAGTCTCCGGGTAGGGCGTTATTCCTTCGCGGGTTTGGTAGCGTTTCGCTTCCGCTTCAGATAATTCAGACGACGGCGGCGCTTTTCGATCTTGTTGTATTGCTTACCCATTTGGTCCCTGTATCGCGAACTGAACTAATGGTCAATCAAACCTCCGCGCCAACCAACTCTTTGTTCTCACGCTGCGCGAATTCAAGGTGGAATTGGTCGGGCTCCGGCTTTGGCCCGTTCACGTGCGTGCGACCCCAATAGCCTGAAAAAGTTTCGTTCCCCTGTCGATTTTCGACGAATTCTTCTATCAACTCGCGAACTCGTCCTGGGATCTCTTCCAAAGTTATCGTCTTCTCGAGCAACCCAACTAATCGTTCGCCGGTAAATGAGCCGCCAACATAGAAGGCATATTTGCCAGGCGCACGTCCGACAAACGCAATATCAGCGTTGTAAGGTCGAGCGCATCCGTTCGGGCAGCCGGTCATGCGGATCAAAATCGGTTCATCGGACAAACCGAACTCCTTCAGGATTACGTCGATTTTATCCAGTACCAGGTGAAATACCCTTTCGCTCTCAGCCAGAGCCAGTCCACAGGTAGGAAGCGCAACACAGGCTTGCGCCAGTCTTCTTGTCTCCGTCAGATTCTCCGGCCGCGGGATACCATGCCTCGAAAGAATATCCGTGACGGCGTCTTTTACGGCCGGGTCAATGTCGTGAAAAATGATGTTACAATTTGTCGTTAACCGAACGGGAAATCCAAGCTCCGCTATCGTGCGGAAAGCAGTGCGCCACTGGCGTTCTTGGGTATCTTTAATCCTACCCTCTTCGACCCAGATACCACAAAACAACTTCCCATCTCCCTGCTCGTGCCAGCCGAGCAGGTCGCTCACGGTATTCCAATGAAGTTCTCTGGGCGGCTCAAACGGGACACCTAACCGCTTCGCAACCTCTGTACGAAACCAATCGATACCGCGCTCATCGATCAGATACTTCAGGCGTGCGCGCTTACGATCGGTCCGGTTCCCAAAATCGCGCTGGGTACCGACCACCGCCACGGCCGCTTTGACGGCATGTTCTCGGGCGACGTAAAAGAGCGGCTTGGCAAGCGCCGGAAACGTCTCGGTCTTTCCATGCGACATTCCGAATCCCCCGCCTGCGACCACCGTATAACCCTTTACTTGGCCGTTTTCGACGTGAGAAATGAATCCTAGATCGTTCGAATAAATATCGACGTCATTCCGCGGGGGAATTGCGATACCGATTTTGAACTTTCTGGGCAGATACTGCTTTCCGTAAATTGGCTCAGCATCGGCTGTTTCCTGGGTCAGGCGTTGATCGCCTAACCAAATTTCCGCATACGCCGTCGTCTTGGCGAGAAACGTATCGCTGATCGCTTTCGCGAGGCGCTGGGCGTCCAGATGAGCGGGATCTTTCAAAGGGCTGGCAGGAGCGGTGGTGTTCCGAACCACGTCACCACAGGCGCCCCAAGTCGTAATTCCGGTTGCGTTGATCCTGCTGATGCACTCCTGAAGATCTCCCTTGACCACGCCGTGCAACTGGAATCCCTGCCTCGTGGTGATCCGGAGCGTGCCGTTGCCAAGGTCGCCGGCAATTCGGTCATGCTCAAGGTATTGCTTTGCGCTTAATGCACCACCGGGCAATTTCGACCGAACCATGAATATCCAAGCCTTATCGAGATTCTGCTGTTTCCGCGAAACTCGCTGGTCACGATCATCCTGTTGGTAGGTGCCGTGGAATTTGAGGAGTTGATATTCCTCGTCGGAAAAATGAGATTCCTCGCCGAGAAGAGTCTCTCGGATGTTACCTCGCAAAGCGCGACTCTGGGTTTTAATTTCTTCGACACTCTTGGAAGCCATGGCGGATAAAATGGAATATTCCCTTATTCCCTATAGGGATAAGGTATTTTGTCCGGCGTGCAACTGAATTTTAGATTTTCTTAGCAAATGCGCGGCAGTTGTTCACCCGCCAGCATATCGACGACCCGCGAGCCGCCGACACGTGTTTTCATGACGACGATTCCGGGATGCTCGTCCGTAATATCGCCGATGACCGCGGCCGATTGACCGAGTGGATGGGTATGCATTGCTGAGAGAATTCGATCAGTATCGAGGGCACTCGCGAAAACCAGGAACTTGCCCTCGTTAGCAACGTAAAGCGGGTCCAGACCGAGAATCTCGCACGCACCCTTCACCTCTTCACTGATCGGGATCGAGGCTTCATTCAGGCGTACTCCGACGCCAGCCATTTGGGCAATTTCGTTCAGCGCACTAGTGAGGCCGCCTCGCGTCGGATCGCGTAAGACGTGAACGTCATTGGTGACGCTCAAAATCGCTTCCACGAGTCCGTTTA
>DASXBV010000059.1:0-3942 GCA_036491515.1 Chthoniobacterales bacterium | reverse complement strand
GACATCGACGGGTTTGAAGGTAATCTTGAACGAACACCATCAGCGCGAGAAGAGTAAATGCGGCAGCTCACCCCGGTGGGTTAGGGGAGGAATCGACGTCACCGGAAATCTCAAGATGTTTATGATTACTTCCCGCAGCGCCGGGAAGACACGAGGGAGATTGGTATAGTGCTCGGTCTTTCCGATGAACCCGACAGGCTGACATTTCTTACATGCTCTCCGGAAATCTTCCAACGGTCTCTGTGACGCACGGGTTATTCAGGCCTGAAAGAGGCCAATCGATCCTGGAGTTTTGCTTGCTCCTGCTTTAGGTTGAGCTTTGATATGTCGCCGAAGCTCCCGTTGAATGAGATGTCGTTGGAAGAGAAGCTGCAGGCCATGGAAGCGCTCTGGGATGACTTAAGTCGGGAACCCGACCGCATTGAGTCCCCAAGTTGGCATGAGGATGTATTGAAAGAAACCGAGAGGAGAGTCGAGTCCGGTGAGGCTACATTCTCCGATTGGGAGAAGGCCAAGGTTTCGGTCCGTGACCGGCTTAAATGAGGATCGAGATCCTCTCGGAAGCGGCAGACGATCTCGTGGCTGGTGCTAAATTTTATGAACGCAAACGTGCCGGTCTCGGCGAGTACTTTTTGAACTCGCTTTATTCGGATATTGATTCGTTGCTTCTGTACGCCGGAATTCACCGGTTGGTCTTCGGTTTTCACCGAGCTCTGTCCAAGCGATTCCCTTTTGTCATTTTTTATCGTTTTGATCGGGATAAGGAACTTGTTCGCGTTTACCGCGTGTTGGATTTGCGCCGAGACCCACTTTGGATCAGGGAACGATTTCGGTAGATAGGCCAAGATCAATGATCAAAGCAGTCTGCCATGAGCAACAAATGAGCAACAGGAGAAATCACAACTGCTAAGTTCCTTTGAATAAGTAGCTTACCGAAGTAGATCAGCGCCCACTCAAGGCGGCTGCCGTTTACGAAATTGCGCTCCGTGAGATGTCGTTGGAAGAGAAGCTTCAAGTCATGGAAGAGCTCCGGGAGCACTTAAGTCGGAAACCCGCTCTTTGGCTAAGCCCATTCGTCTAGCAGATTTGGAAACACAATCTGGCGAATACGTCTTCGATCGGATTGATTTCGCCGTCATCTATCTGACTAAGGTCTTTCGATGTGCTCGGCGCCCGATATTTCGAACTTCATAGTTGCCGAGCGTATTGACGAAACGTTCAAGTTCGGCCGCCGGAATCATCGCCCGTTTGCCAAACGATGCGCTTACCCGCAAGTTGCCCGCATAAATTTGCCGGTAGACCCAGGATTTGTCGCGACCAATCGCGGCGCCAGCCTCGGCCGGGGTGTACGCGAGGCGGGGAATCGAATCAAATGGAACCGAATTTTTCGGCTTTTGAATAGTCTGCTCCTTCATGTGCGAAGCAGACTACGACCAAGGGTCAAAATCAGTTGCCGCTTTGTACCTTAATTGCCGAAAAGAGCGATTTGTCCGATTGCCCCAGGAGAAATTGCAGAAAATTTTTGCAAATTTTCTTGACGCTATTTTGCCTGAGCTTGTTGGCGATCCACTTTTAAAAGCTGACTTTCTTCGCCATTTGCAACGCATGCTCGGTTCGCAAATGACCGTAGGTTTTCATTGCCAAAGCGCCTCCGTCCTTATGGCCGAGCCATTTTGCAACGGTCGGAATGTCGATTCCGCTCTCAATACAGGCCGTTGCGAAAAGATGCCGCAAGTCGTGATGAACAACCCTTTTGATCCCAAGCTTGGCGCAAGCCGCGTCAATTGCTTTCTGACATTCTGTGACCGCCAAAACAAAATTGGCGTTTAGCCTTTTCACGTCTCGAACCACACGCGGATTGGTGCGTAAATCCTCAATCAAACGTTGCATCGCGGGAATAATCGGCACCTGTCGCCGCTCCCAATTCTTTGTGCCTGTGAGCGGGTCTCCGTGAACCCACATCATGCCGCCCTCAAGATCGACGTCGGTCCACGTCACATATCCGGCTTCACTGAGTCGGCAACCGGAGAATGCCAAGAATTCGATGAAGTCACCGCATTGCTGGGAACACCATGCGCCGGCGGAACGAACCGCGGAAACTAAAGCCGTAAATTCTTCGCGGCTTGGCAGCTCAAGTTGCTTTGCCCGGACCTTGACCTTGCCAAGTTCGGCGGCTGGATTGTTGAAAATGACGCCCTCTTTGATTCCGAGAGCAAAAATCGCTCGGAGACAATCAACGGTGTTGTTGAATCGGGTAGCAGAGACTTGCGGTTGGTACGCGGCTGCCCAGTCGCGAGCATCGACTTCGGTCACTTTGGTAAGTTTCCTCTCAGCCAGATCAGGCCAAGAAGCCAGCAAAGCGGCAACGACTTGGTTCCAATAGTGTTTGGTCGCCGGCTTCAGGTCAACGCGGGCTTGAATATTGGCAAGGTGAAGGGTCGCCGCATCGCCAAAGGAGAGAATCGGGTGACCGGCGGAACGCACTGATCTGGCACAACCGCGACCGAGTTCGGCGAGGACTTTTGGCAATCGCGCCTTAGCTACGGTTGAACTGTCGGTTTCGAGTGTCTTCCAAAGGAGCTTGCCGTTGACCCTGGCCCGCGCATAATAAATCCCGGAATGAGTATTTCGGACGAGACACTGAACCTTAGTTTTTCCCCAGTTTTGCATAGCGACGTATATCAATTTGCTCCGAGTATAGAAATTGGTATAGAAACCGCAAACTCTAAGTCAATTTTTCCAAGTCGTAGTCGACTGTAAATCAACATGTTAAGGGCCTATAGCTCAGCGGTTAGAGCAGGGGACTCATAATCCCTTGGTCGGGGGTTCGAATCCCTCTGGGCCCAAAGAACTTACGCCAGGCTTGACTACACCCCATGCCTACACTAGTGACGTCCGGATGGGCTATCGCCGTTCAAGTGTGCCAAATCTCTATCGAGACGAGCGCACAGCGATTTACTATGTCCGAACCAAAGTGCACGGGCGCACTATTTGGAAGACTCTTCAAACGGATGATTTTCGCGTTGCGAAATTGCCGGCCCCAAAGGAGCTGGCTGATCTGCAGAAACGCCGAAATGCATTGTCCTCTCTGGAGAAGGGCCTTGCGACCTTTGGCAACTTGGCTGAACCTGGAACGAAAGACCCATCCGTGACACGCGCGAATCTGACTATCTGCGATGGGCTGCCGCGTACAGCGACAAAGTTCACGGAACCCGCTTTAACAATACAGTCGGAACTCTCAGGGCTATTTTCGAGCTGGGCTTGCAGAATGGACTCTTAGCGGACAATCCCGCACGATCCATACGCAAGGTGCGCGTAAGCGGGAAGAGCCTTAGATTGCCGAGCGCTGAACAGTTCGCGGACATTCTGGGAAACATCGAGTCCTCAGGCGCCTGGTGTGCATATGACGCAGCTGACCTGGTTCGATTCCTGGCCTACAGCGGTTGCCGGATTCACGAAGCGGCGAACGTGAAGCGCGATGACGTCGACCTAGAGGCCGGAACGATACGCATTTCCGGCGATCCCGTGCATGGAACCAAGAACAGCGAATCTCGCACTATCCCAATCAATCCGCCCATGCACGAGCTTTGTGCCCGACTATTGGAAGACCAGCGCGAACCGCGGAATGCCAAACGGCGAGGGAAAGGGTATCTGCTCAAGCTGACCGAATGGCGTGAAGCTCTCGCGAATGCGTGCGGAAAGACTGGAGTGCTTAAGATCGGACATCACGATTTGCGCCACCTGTTTACTACGCGAGCGATCGAGGCTCAGATACCGATTCCAACCGTGGCTAGATGGCTCGGGCATAAGGACGGCGGAGCTTTATTGATGCGAACTTACTCACATCTGCTTGACGCGCATTCGAAGGCGATGGCGCAGCGGATGACGTTTTAGGGCTCTCGGTCGGGGACCCCTTTGTCGATAGGGACGAGACCCGGAAAG
>DASXBV010000058.1:0-7658 GCA_036491515.1 Chthoniobacterales bacterium | reverse complement strand
AGGAGGGCGCATATCTCAATCGATACGTAACCGACGAGCAACGCAGCCGCCGGCCCATTTTCAACGCAACCCTCCGGGCCGCGGCCAGTTGGCTGTTTTTCCGTCCGGCGACTGCCGGACTCGACCCATATGAATCAAATATGGGCGCTTCGCTCGCGCCTTGAAAAACAGCCAACTGACCTGCGGCGACATCACCATTATGTGCGAGACGGCGCACTAGGAGTTTCTGGATCCCATCCCAACCATTTGCACCTGTTGGAAAAGTTTTCCTTCGGTTCGAATCGAGGGAGCTATAATAATTTCAGTTTCCTGGAACTGACGAAGATTAGCAGCGCCGACGTTCCCCATACACGTCGTAATCGCTCCGACGAGATTCTGACTTCCATCGTCTACGTCTGCTGGACCAAAAAGGATCTGGCGAAGGTGGCCGGTCGTTCCGACCCGGATCCGTGTGCCGCGCGGCAAATTGGCGTGCGGTGTCGCCATCCCCCAATGGTACCCTTTGCCCGGCGCTTCGATCGCTTTCGCGAAGGCGCTGCCGATCATTACCGCGTCCGCGCCGCAAGCCAGCGCTTTACAAACGTCGCCTCCGTTGCTCATTCCGCCGTCCGTGATGATCGGCACATAGCGGCCTGTCTTCTTGTAATGGTAGTCGCGCGCAGCCGCACAGTCCACGGTAGCGGTTACCTGAGGTACTCCTAATCCCAAAACGCCACGGGAAGTACAGGCTGCGCCTGGTCCGACACCGATGAGTGCGCCAGCAATGCCGCACTCCATGATCTCCAGGGTAACATCATACCCAACCGTATTGCCGACGATCACCGGACACTTCATCTGCTGGCAGAAGCTCCTAAGATCGAGCGATTTGTACTCTGTCGAAATGTGCCGAACCGTGGAAACGGTGCTCTGGACGACAAATACGTCAACCCCCGCTTCCTGTGCGATATGTCCATAACGTTCCGCCTTTTGCGGAATGGAACTGACAGCGGCGATGATACCCGCGTCCTTGATTTCTTTAATGCGCGCAGCAATCAGGTCCTCCTGGATCGGTTCTTGATAGATCTTTTGCAGGAGCGCGGTGACACCTTCTTTGTCTGCCTCCAAGATTTTCAGCAGCACCTCTTCCGGATTTTTGTACCGGGTTTGCACCCCCTCCAGATTCAGCACAGCTAGTCCGCCCAGCTTGCCCATTTCGATCGCGAACGGTACATCAACCACTCCATCCATCGCACTGGCCAAGATCGGAATCGCGAGCCTGAGCGGTTCCGCGTTTTTTCGAGGTAAGCTGAATGCAATATCGACTTCGTTCGGATTGATGGTCACTCTGCCGGGGACCAGCGCGATTTCATCGAAACCGTATGTTGTCCGGGCTTTTCGATTTCGCCCGATGAACATTGCCATAAGGTTATAGTCCTCCCATTGTAAATCTCTCGTTCAAACTGCCGCAGCGTGGGCACCGCGGGAGCAACGTGTTGGTTTTATCTTCGAAAATAGAGGCACAAATGGTGCATTGAACCCAGTAACGCAAGGCCTCTTTCTCGCGCCGCCTGCGAAGCCGTTCATAAACTATCCAGAGTAAAAAGACAGCCGCAAGAGAAACGAAGAGATAGATGAATACCAAAACAGGCAGCTCGACGGGAATCACGGCTGGGTTCCTCCCCAATGCAACGTGATCACTCCCCAATCTCGGCGCGGTTCCGGCTTGAATTTCACCGTCCGGATGAAATCCTCCGCCTTCTGATCGAGTTGGCCTATTCCGCTTGATTGCCTGAGAAAGATGAAATCCACTTCTCCCGCCACATTAACACCGATGAACAATGAGGTTGGCTCTGAAAGCGTGGAAGTGGTCGGCAACGCCGGCAGAGAAATCGGGACTCGAGGCTGCAAAGTTGAAGCGATATCCAATCGGCTGGGAAACATTCTCCTCGGAACCTCCTCCATTGGCCGCGACCGCACCGGCAGAAGCGCCTCGGGGGAAAAAATCGATGGGATGCCGTGCTCTCGCGGGGCGGGCGCACCAGCAGGCTTCAACTCAACCGAGAGGCTGGAATAAAGGGGTTTGTATTGCGGCATCAACTGCGCGACCAGATGCGGGTCGAACCTGGGTGCGCTGACGTTTGCCGGGTTGTTCATTTCGACCCAATCCAGCAAGCTTTTATCCTGAGGGTTATTTGGATCCAGCACGGTCACTTGCGCCGAAGGCGGCAGGAGAGTTGTTGTCGTTGGATACACAACGCGGAAAATGTAAAAACAAAAGATGTGTCCGAACAGCGATATCGCGATCAGAACGGGAAGCCGATAATTCCATTCACTTTTGCGCCAATCGAAGATAAAGCGCGCTTCCTGCTGATTCATTTTTCTTGCGGCGAAGTCGCGAGGACGACCGAATACCCTTTTTCGAGGCAGAGATTCATTACCTCGATGACAGATCCTTGAGGGGTCGAACGATCAGCCTGGATGATAATCGACCGATCTCCCACATGATCCACTTCCAACTGATGTGCGAGTTCCTCCAGCCTTATTTGCTGATCGCGATAGTAGATTAGCGGATAAGGGCCCGCGGTGATGCTAACGATGACCGGATTTTTTTGCGGACCTAGCGTGAACTTTGAGAAGGGGAGATTCACGCTGATTCCGGGATGCAGAAGGAAGGTGGAGCTGACCAGGAACAGCAGCAGCAGCAAGAAAAAGAGATCCACCAAGGGAATGATGAATATTAAGAAGGGATTCAGGTGGATTGACCTGGTCAGTTTCATCGATGCTCTCGGGAAGACTTTGACTCTGGAGCAAATTCAATAATGGATGAATCGGTTTCGCTCTCCGAAAGAAGACTAACTATTTCGATCCCGGCCCGTTCCATATCGTGAAGCAGAGCATTCAGGCGCGCGGAGAGATAGCAATATGCGAGGATGGTTGGAATAGCCACTACCAGGCCCGCAGCGGTGGTGAGCAAGCTCTCGTAGATACCACCCGAAACGTCTGCTAGCGTTGCGTAACCGTTGTTTGCGGACAATTGCACAAACGCCTGAATCAGACCGGTGACAGTCCCGAGCAACCCGATGAGCGGACAGATGTAGCCGATGGCAATGAGCATACCGAGGTTGCGTTCCAGCCGAGGGACCTCCAGCTGCCCGGCTTCCTGAACGATTTCTCGAAGCTCCGTTCGCGGCAAATGATGCCGGATGAGCGCCGCGTGGATAACTCTAGTTACGGGCACTGACGCGACCTGGCACTCAACTCGCGCTTCCGCAAGGTTTCGCTTCTTGATGAGATTGGACAACCCCTGAAGAAATTCGCCCAGATTAATGGTCGCACGATGGAAGTAAAGGAGTCGTTCTGCAAAGACGGCCATGGAAGCAACACTACAAACCAGTATGAGCCACATCAGTGGCCCCCCTTTCTGCATGTAGTCAATCATCGGGAACTTATAGATGAGCAACGAGGTGGCTGCAAGAATTTGGGCAGAGATCGGTGGCCGGCCTTTAATCGTCCTCGTCCTCGACCTCGACGATCGATCTTTGAGCGTTGCCGCCCAACAACGCCTTGCATTCCCAGCTCTAAAAAACGTCGAGGACGAGGACGACGACCAGGGCGAGTACGATTTGGAGGCTAGCCGCGACCCTACCGCGTTGCCGGTTTCCCGGGCGCCGGTAGAAGCTGGCCTCGTTCCATGTTGAATTTGTGCAAGAGCAACTGGGTTACTGCATCAAGCGTAGCAAAGACGTTCACACCGGTGTTTGCGACGGATTCAAAACTTTGTGCGCGTCTTTTTCGGTTGTTTAACAGGTACTCGAGGTAGTTTGTAGGAGCGATATCTTGAAGGTCTCGCTTGTTAAATTGCAAAACGTATGGAAGCGCATCGAGCGAAAGACCTTGCTTCTGGAGGTTTTGTTCAAGATTGCGAAAACTCGCGACGTTTTCTTCCATCTTGTCCCAGTGAGAATCAGTGACGAAAACAACTCCGTCGACGTTCCGCAATACGAGTTGGCGCGTCGCGTTGTAAATGACCTGCCCTGGAACGGTGTACAGCTGGAATTTTGTTTTGAACCCGTGGAGTGGGATAGCGTTCAACGGCAGAAAATCAAAGAACAGCGTGCGGTCGGCGGCTGTTGCGAGCGAGACGAGATCGCCTCTGTACGCAGGCGCGATTCGGGAATGGATATACATCAGGTTGGTCGTCTTTCCGCAGAGCGCAGCTCCGTAGTACACGATCTTAAATTGGATCTCTTTACTGGCGTAGTTGATGGTCGGCATCGACTGATAACTATGGCTTCTAACAGGTCCCGTACCAGTTTTATGCTGACGGGCACAAGACGAGAACCGCACGAGAATAAAACTGGTGCGGGAAGCTCGTCGATTCTTAAAGCGGATGATTTTTGCGGGTTAAAGTCACCAGTTCGCTGATCACAGCTTGCACCTTTTCCCGTACGCCTGGCTTGAATGGACGGTTGTCGTGGAGAACAGTCAGGCAGAAGTTGCCTTGTATGAAAGTACTTAGTTGACCCTGGCCGCAAGACAAGGTGATCGTCTCCAACGTGCCAAGCCGCGCGCTTGCTAGCTTAGATTGCGCCTGCTGGAATAATGCAGGCATCAAGGCCGAAATTGCTTGCTCCTGGTTTTGATCATCAAGATTTCCGGTGAGCTTCAGCCCGTCGACGGTATTCAGAAGGCACGCTCGCAGACCAGGTAATTCGCCGACCATGCTGATTGTTTTGGGCAAATCCAAAGCCTCGTCCGTCATGAATATCGATCGCAGCTTATCTGAGTCGACGTTGACCGGAATTTCCGACAGGAACCGCGAGGGAGGAGAAGGAACTTGCTGTTCACCGACGTCCGCAGGCAATGCGTCGGAAGAATAAACTGGAGCCGTTGTGGCCGCCTCGTTTGATGCAGGCGTCTCTTCCTTATCCGGTATCGGCTCCGGTCCGGGCGGGGCCGGTGCGCCGCCCTGGCCCAGCCGTTTTGCATCCTCCTCTGCCTGTGTGCTGAAAGGGGTTTGGATTGTTGCTCTCGGGCAATCGATCTCTTGATCTTCTCTAAGCTTGATAGCCTCAGGCGGGAGATGCAAAAAGATCTCTCGCAACGGGATGGGAATCTCTGCGGTCGGTTCAATGTGGTCAAAGAACGGCCTCAGATCGTTTGGCAACGCTCTGCAAAACATGCCAGCGGAGACAACGACACGGCCGTTAGCCAGTTGCGATTGAATCACCTCCAGAGGCAATACCATCTCGGCCTCGGTTTCGCTCAGTGCCGGAATCGAAGGTTGCTCAAGATTCAGCGGGAAATTTGAGAGGATGGGTCCGAGCCGTAGCCTGATCTCCGTTTTAGCACTGTCGGCCGTCAGATCCGGAAATCTGATTTTGCCGCTCGCGGTTGTCGCTCTGACGGTTGGCGGCTGGTGTCCTTCGAGAGGCCCTGCTTGATCTGAATCAGTTGCGGATGCGGTTTTAGCCGGCTGCGCCGTTGGTTCGGCCGATGGTTCCGGCTGTTTCGGAGTGGGCGAAACCGAGAGAGGTGTGACCGGCAGAGAGGCGGATTGCTGCTCAATAGAGGGTGCTTCCGGGACGGCTTCTTTTCCGGAATTTTCGGAGGTCGTTTGCGTGAGGATGGTCGGCTCAGGGCTGGACTTCTCGGCGGCGGAAACCGCGCCTTCGGCATCCGTGCTCCGGGACTTTTTTCTAAACCAATGGAAGATCGCCATAAAACTCGTGCGGTACGCGTCTTGCGTTTTTTTGATCGGGCCGAAAAAATCGTCGCCCGAAGGTCGAATCTAGTGTCCTGTCCCCGAAATAGCATGCATTTTTAGAACAAAGGCGAAACATAAAGTCGCAGCACAGTGACTAGGCCGAGACGGTAATACCAGGTCTTATCCAAATAAAAGCTTCGGTCTGACGCACGGTAGGTCAGGTGCACAAGTTTTTCCGGTTGGTTGGCGTCGTACACGTCAAAGACGAGGTCACCGTTGGCCTCCGGAGTACAACCATAGACCACCAGACAATGATTTATGGGTTTGAAATGAGTGATGTAGACCGCACGGATTCGCCCGTCGTCCGATTCACTTCGCAACCAGTTCGCCATGCGTTGCTGCCCTGCACGGGGAGCAGGAAAAATCATTCGCCAGTTTCCAAGTCTCCAATAAGAGGGCCACCAAACCCCCAGATTTCTCTGCAGCGTCACGGCGTGTTCCAAGGAAAAGCTGCGCAGATCTTTGTATCCGGGGACGACCACCTTTTCCCTGGAGCGGGAACTCCAAACTGGGATCTTGGACACTCTGCGCACGATCTTCCGATAGTCCGATTCAGATACCTTCGGGAGATCGGGGCGAAATTCCGCGAATTGGTGAAACTGGAGGACCGCCCGGACTAGTTGGAAGCAGTGGCGCGAGTAATCGGGGAGGTATCCCGTTCTTCGACTGATTTTTACCTCACGTTCACTGACAGGCTTGTAGTCGAAGTAGGTCTGGTTCGCAAAGGCGAATGTGTCTGTTTGGAAGTTGAAAGTCTTAGACCACGCTGTCGGGCTCGAGGAAGCTATGGCACAGATAAACAACAATAGGCGGCACACTGGTTAATACTGCTTCCGAAGATTGCTCGGCAAAATGTTTAGCTCTGCTCGATACTTTGCAACCGTTCGTCTGGCAATCGGTATTCCGCGATCGGAAAGGATTTCCACAATTTCTTTGTCGCTCAATGGGTTCCGAGCATCTTCGTTTCGGACCAGGTCAGAAATGGATTCTTTGACACTCGTGTTGCTTAGAGCAGCCCCCGCGGCGGTCTGGTATCCGGGAGTAAAGAAATATTTCATCTCGAACACCCCTTGCGGGGTTGCCATGTATTTCCCGGATATAGCGCGGCTGACCGTTGTCTCGTGGACACCAACCGCCTCGGCAATCTGTACCATTGTCATCGGCTTGAGAAACGCGCTCCCGTTTTCCAGAAATTCACGTTGCCGCTTAACGATTTCGTTCGCGATGTTCAAGATCGTCTGCTGTCGTTGGTGAATGCTTTTGATCAGGAATTTTCCACTCCGGATCTTCTCCCGGATGTAGTCCCGTACATCCGTTCCATTCGCTCCGTGGGTCATCAGATCTTTGTAGGTCTTGCTGATACGCAAGTGCGGAACCTGATCTGAGTTGAGCGAAACCGTGTAATCCTCGCCCACTTTGTCCACGCTGACGTCAGGCAACACGTAGTTATTTGGATCCGAAGTAAAAATTTGGCCGGGTTTCGGGTCCAGCGTGGAAATGAAGTTGGCTGCCTTTTGGACTTGTTCGACGGAGACACCCAGCCTGCGAGCTAATTCCGGCAGTCGTTTCCGGCCGAGGTCCTCAAGATGTTGGTCCACGATCTGGTACTCAAGGTTGTGCTCCTTTCCCAAACGGCGCAGCTGAATTAAGAGGCATTCCCGCAGGTCTCGAGCGCCAACGCCCACCGGGTGAAACGTCTGAATAAGGCTGAGCATTTCCTCGAGCTCTCCCAAGGGATGGCGAGTATTCTGCGAGATCTCTTCCAAAGTAGTCTGGAGAAAACCTAGATCGTCTACGTTGCCGATGATCAATTCAGCCGCTTCCCGCTGCGATTTGCTAACATCGGCTGTGTTCAGCTGCTCCCAGAGGTGGTGTTGCAGAGTCTCCTGGCTGGCGATCGAGTCGAAAAAAA
>DASXBV010000057.1:0-4415 GCA_036491515.1 Chthoniobacterales bacterium | reverse complement strand
CCGCAGACGGACTCTTCATCGGCCAGACGGATGCATTTAAGGATCTGATTACCGATCTCGCAGCGGATGCAGATAGGGCCGAACGCGAGTTCGAAGGCCAGTTCTAAGAGCTAATACCCCATAGCAGTTTGACACCCGACGAAGCGAGCAAGGCCGACTTTCAAGTCGGCCTTGCTATTTTAACCTAAACCTCCAATTAGAAACCGCAGATTTCGCTATGCTTATTCTGAAAATCGGCAAACCGAGCCGGTTCGCTTACAATCGGCAAACCGAGCCGGTTCGCTTACGTTGGCAATTGCCCCTTTGTCCTGCTTCAGCTTCGCTATCCGAAATTCACGGCCAACCCGTGATCAGACGCCGCAACGCGCGGCACCGCTGGCAGCTTCAAAGCTTTTAGCAATGCCGGATCAACGACGCCGGTGACTGGCAACCCCTGGGCCTGTTGAAACGCTCGAATGGCTTCGCGGCTGCCAGAACCCATCAATCCGTCAATTGGCCCATGATAATAGCCGCGCCGGGCAAGCTCCGTCTGCACCACCGCCGCCAGACCGTACCAATACCTGTAATCGTATACGGGCGAGTTATCATAAGAGGCGTAATCGTAGGGGTATCCGTAGTAGTAGTCGGGGTACCACCAATAAGGAAAACCAAACGAAGCGAAGTCGAAGCCGAAGAAGAACCGGTTATGACGGTGAAAGAAATGGTCGTCCCGATCGCGGTGAAAGAATCGGCGATCAGCAAAACGATCGTCACCGAAACGAGGGTCAGCGAAACGATGGCCGCCAAAATCGTGACGAGATCCGTTCTGATGACTAAATCCGTGTCCAAAAGAACCATGAGGTCCACCTCCTGCGAATCCTCCGCCACCATGGCCGGACATGGCTCGCGCGGCGCTGACCGGAAGCCCAGCGGCAATGGCCGCTGCGGCAAGCCAATGAAAAAGACGAGTTGTTTTCATACACAAAGAGGTTTGTGCGATCGAGCCACCGCTGTTTTTCGCCGCAGCAGCGCCGCGATCGCTCAAAATCTATGACCAGCAAAGAGCCCTTTTTATTCCATTCCGCAGGATTTTTTCGCAGAACTCAGGAAACCCTGACTCCTTCTCTGAAAACGCGAGGTCCGCCGAGCGCGATTTTCTTCTCAAATCTTCACGCGCGCGTGGGGTGCTCCTGAATTCTTGAGTCCTCGAGTTCTTGAGTTCTTCCGCCGCTAACCGCCACAAGCTTGGAGCCATTCCGGGTTATGTTCGGCGTGATCAGCAATCTCACTCAAGATTTCTTCAAGTCTCACCGCGGGTTGCCATCTCCAGCGAGTTCTTGCGAGCGCGGTGTCCATTACGATCCAGGGTACATCGAATTGCCGGAGATCCAAATGCGGCTCCACTTGACGCTCATTGAAACGGCGACTGCACCATGCGCTCAATTCAGCAAGCGACATGGAGTTCGTCAGTCCGCCCCCGATATTCCAGATACGGCCCATCTCCCCGAAATCGGAATCGGCGAGTTGTCCAGCCACCAATGCGGCCAGGTCCCGAGGATGAAGAGCATCTCTGACCTGAAAACCACTTCCGCCAAAGCCGATGTAAGACAGTCGCGGACGAGTACGCCAAGCGTGAATCCAAAAGGAGAATATGCCCTGTTCCGCTGTACCAAACTGACCGGCGCCGGCGAGTACCCCGCAGCGATTGATCCATACAGGAAACTGAAACGTTCGACCATATTCCAGAGCCAAGACTTCCGAGCACAATTTGGTAGCCCCATATAGAGAAATTGGCGCTGCTGTAGAAAAATTCTCCGAAATTCCCTCTGAGGAGATGCCAATTGGTAAGATCTTCGTGGCGTCTGGCTTGAACCGGACCCCGCTCCTGCTTAAAGGAAGCGAACTAAGGGCCGGAATCGAGTAAACGCGGCTTGAGCTTAGCAAGATGAGGCCGGCGGAACAGCGCCGGCAATATTCAAGAACATTTACGGTCCCGAGCAGGTTGTGTTCTACTACTTGGCGGCTGGAAGCGGAACCGTCTACCCCAGCGGAGACGCTTGGGTTGGCAGCTGCATCGATCACCCAATCTACGGGTGGCAGTTGGTCAAGATCGCTGCGAGATCGCACGTCTCCGTAAATTATTTTGCAGCCAAACTTTGGCAGCGATCGTCGATTCAGTTCTGAGCCTGGGCGGATGAGGCTGTCGATACCTAGGATCTCGATCCCTTCGATCATTTCGAGGAAACATTGAGCCAGGGTCGAACCAACAAAACCGCAAATGCCAGTGACGAGAAGTCTCATGAATTAAAAGCGGCAGATATGCTGAAGGATAAATAAGTGACAAGTTTCTTTTTTAATCCCCTAAAGTAGCATAGGCTTCCAGCCTGTTTCAGCTCGCACCGAGCGACGCCTTCGAACAATCCGAAGCCGTGCCAATAAATAAACCAGCGCGCTGGCGTGGAGTGATCGGTCCGGTCAACCGGAAGCCTATCCTACTTTGCTCGTCCACGGCAGCGCGCCGTCACCCTACGAAATGGCCTCCAGCCATCCAGCATAGATATGTTGCTTGCCCGCGTGCCCACATCGACGATACGAGGCCGCCCTCGCGGGTACAAAGAAACGCGGCGCACCCGAGCGCTTGACGAATAGCGAAGACTTGTAGATCAAGAGGCGGTGAAGAAATTGTTGGTTACCGGCTCGAGCGGCCTCATCGGCAGCGAAGTCGTAACATTTTTTTGTGATCAGGCGTGGCAAGTCAACGGCCTTGATAACAACATGCGGCGGGAATTTTTTGGACCCGAGGGAGACACCTCCTGGAACCGCAAACGCCTTCAAGAAGAGTTTACCGGTTTTCGCCATCACGAAGTTGATATACGGGATCGCGCGAAAGTCTTGGACATTGTCCGCGAGATCAAACCGGATGCAATCGTGCATGCCGCCGCCCAGCCAAGCCATGATCTGGCTGCCACCAGGCCCTTGGATGATTTTGACGTCAATGCTGGCGGTACGATAAATTTGCTCGAAGCAGCCCGTCGGGCTTGCCCGCAAGCTCCGTTTATCCACTTGTCGACGAACAAAGTCTACGGTGACGCTCCTAATCGACTGAATCTGGTCGAGAAGGAAACGCGTTGGGACTACGCGGATCCGGAATACCTGGATGGCATCAAAGAAACATTTCCGATCGATAACTCCCTGCATTCGGTCTTTGGCGCATCAAAGGTGGCCGCAGACGTGATGGTGCAGGAATATGGGCGTTATTTTCAGTTGCCGACTTGTTGCCTGCGCGCTGGCTGTTTGACTGGACCTAATCACTCCGGAGTCGAGTTGCACGGCTTTCTGAGCTACCTGATTCGTTGCAACCTCGAAGGCAAGACCTACAAAATCTACGGTTTTAAGGGAAAACAGGTAAGGGATAATATTCATTCGTACGATGTGGCGCGGTTCATAGAGCGCTTCATTGAGGCCCCGAGATTCGGCGAAGTCTACAATCTTGGCGGCGGACGGGATAATTCGATTTCAATTTTGGAAGCTTTCCGCCTGATAAAAGAAATTTCCGGAAAAGAGATGTCCTTTGAGTATGTGGATCAGAACCGGAAAGGGGATCATATCTGTTACATTTCGAATCTGTCGAAAATCAAAGCGCATTTTCCAAAGTGGCAAATCACAAAGGGCTTGAATGAAACATTCCAAGAGATTTACGAGGCGTGGCGTCTGCGCCGGTAACGTGCCCCCCCATAAGCGCTAACCAGTAAGCAAAGCGTCCCGCTTTGCCCCTCTTCAAAAAGGCGCGCACACACGGTAAGCAAAGCGTCTCGCAGCACCTCTTCAAGGGCTCTCGGCGGACCACCCCTTCGCCTCCAATCTAATCTGTGAAATCTGCGAAACCTGTGATTTCAAATTCCGAATTTTAGCTGCCGATCGCGGAATCCCCGTATTCGTCATGCCGACGCCACCACTCGTAGGGCGGGGATTGTGGCCAGCCCTCCGGCGAATCCTCCCAATCTTCCTGTCGGCCGAGCGGCGTCAGGTCCAGTAAGGTCCACGTGCTACCGAGCGCCTCGATGCCGCGCGCGGCAGTGAAGTAGGTGCGAAAGACGCTGTCGCCATCGCGCAGGAAGACGCTGAGGCCGAAGGTCTCGCCTGCGTCGGTCGTGACACCGAAATCGACGTTGAAGTCGCTGCCCGAAGAAGAGAACCACGGCACGTTCCAGCCCATGCGTTTCTTGTAACGCTGGATGTTTGCCAGCGGAGCACGGGATACCAGGGCAAACGAGGTGTCGCGAGTGTGCAGGTGGGCGAGGTGGCCGATCTGATCGACAAAGAAGGAGCAGCCGGGGCAGCCTGCCTCCGGCCAGCCGTCGACATCTGGGGCGAACATGAAGTGGTAAATGATGAGCTGGCGACGCCCTTCGAACAGATCAAGCAGGCTCGCCTTG
>DASXBV010000056.1:0-4138 GCA_036491515.1 Chthoniobacterales bacterium | reverse complement strand
GGGGTTGAAATGGCTTCAAACTGATAAACGCAGCTGAACCATGCAACACGTGCTAGTTGTCTGTCAAACACTTTGGATACGATGACATTCCGGCAGCTGCGTTCACCTGCCCGCCGCTTACGACGATCCGCTCTCACGCTTTTGAACAGGGGCACCTGCTTGGAGCGGCTGCAACGTATAGCTCCACGCATACCGGCCCGGTTTAATCTTGTATCGCTTGAGGGGTCCGGGACCGCAACTTTCTGTTCCGAGACCGCGCTGCCGGTAATCGAGGTTAAGAACGACTTCCGCTCGCGGCTTAAGGTCATAGGTATGGTAGGCGGAGTCGATGTCTTGCGCTGTGTAGTGACTGGCGGAAAACTCCAGCGGACCCGCGGCTTCCACCAGAAGCCCCGCGCTCTGGTGCCTCAGCGAGAGCCAGCGCACGTCCGTGTGGTTGCCATGTTCTTGAGGCATGATGTAAGGGACATATTGATCTGTAACGGTGCTTTCGTACAAATCGACGAGAGCGGCACGTTTCCGGTCGCTATAGTTTTCGAACGGACCGCGGCCGAACCATTTTAACCTCTCGAAGCCGGGCTTGAGGGTTAGCACCACGCCGAGTCGCGGGAGGTCAGGGATGGCTTTGTCTATTGTAAAGATGTTGTCGGCCCGAATGCGGCCCTCTGGCGAGATGGTGTAGCTGTGCTGGTGCCGTACCGCCCTGTCCGAAGCGGCGCAGGCGCCCAGGTGCTCGAACAAGAGCGTGATGCTCCCATCTTTGTTGCGTCTCGCTTTGGCTGAAACGGCGTTCACGGCCAATTTGTCCAGCCCCTGTGCACGCCACTTATTGAGCGGACGCCAGGTCTGATGAGGCCAGCCTTTGATTCCGTCGTTGTCCGTTGGGCCACGCCAAATCTGCAACTGGGGCCCGGAAACCAGCATGTCGTGGTCTTGCCAGCGCAAAGTTTCGAGGAGGCCGGTTTTCCGGGAAGCGACCAGGTGTAAAACATCATTTTCCACGCTAAAAATGTCGTTGCTTTGATCGAGTGTAAGCGGCCGGACGCCGTGGCTTGCCGCCTTGGGTCTCGCGTCTTTCCCGGCTTTAGCCGGGATCGAAATCTGATCCCAACCAACCTCGTGACCGGATTTGCACCAGGCGGTAGCGGAAGCTGCGTAGAACCGGAGATTCAGGAATGCTTCCTGGCCGACTTCCACGGTAACGGAGGGCACCTTGAGCTCAATCTTCTCCGCCTTTTGCGGAGCCGTCTGTAAAGGGGGGAGTTTGCCATTCGCTACCCTTTTGCCACTCACCTTGAGTTCCCACTCGCAGCGAACAGACGCGAGCGTAGCGAAGTCCTGCTTGTTCTTGATTTCCAGCACTCCGGTCCTGGCATTAAAGCCGATTACTTTGACCGGCTGGGCGAGATATTTGAATTCGTAAATCCCGGGGTGTGGCGTGCGGTCAGGCCAGACCAGTCCGTCACAAACGAAGTTCAGATCGTTCGGCTCGTCGCCGAAGTCGCCGCCGTAGGCCCAATATTCCTGGCCCTCTTTTGTCTTTTGCTTGAGCCCGTGGTCGATCCATTCCCAGATGAAGCCGCCTTGCAGGCCAGGATACTTTTCGAACGCATCCCAGTAATCTGCTAGCGAGCCGTTGCTGTTGCCCATGGCATGCGAGTATTCGCACATAATGAGCGGACGGCTTCGGTCCGGATGCAGCTTGTCCGTGGCCCATTCAATAATTCGGTCGATGGGCGGATACATCGGACAAACAATATCCGTCACCCGATAACCCCAATCGTAAATCCTTTCAGTCGGCTGCTTTTCCACGCGTTGAACCCAGATACCCGGCTCGAAGTGTAGCGGACGGGTTGGATCATAACCGCGAATCCAGCCGGCCATGGCATCGTGGTTTGGACTATAGCCGGTCTCATTTCCGAGCGACCAGAGGATGACCGAAGGATGGTTCTTGTCGCGCTCGACCATGCGCAGCGCCCGCTCGAGAAAGGCCGGGGCATACCGGCGTTCGCGTCCGACTTGCTGATAGTAGGCGTGCGACTCCAGGTTCGCCTCGTCGATTACATACAAACCAAGCTCGTCGCACAGGTCGAGCCAATAAGGGTCGTTCGGGTAGTGCGAGGTGCGGACTGCGTTGAAGTTAAAGCGTTTCATTGTCACCGCATCCAGTCGCATGGTTTCGCGATCCAGGGCCTTACCTTTCGTATCGTGGTGATCGTGCCTGTTGACGCCCTTGATCAGCACCCGCTTGCCATTTACCAGGAGCAAACGGTCTTTCACTTCTACGGACCGGAACCCGACCCGGGTGGCGGTAGACTCAATACCCTTGCCCTCCGGATTCTTGAGTGTCACCACAACAGTGTAAAGATGTGGCAACTCGGCAGACCAGAGCAGCGGCTTTTTTACCGGCTGATCGAACTCCGCCTGCAGGCGCGGCCACTCAAAGGCGCTCCCGGCGGGAACAGTCGATCGAAGAGGCTTGTTGAAAACAGCTTTGCCTTTTGGGTCGAAAAGTTGCGTTTCCACGAGCCAACCTTCCTCGGGTTGCCGCGGAAAGCCGATCTTGGCCCTAAGCTGGAGGCGTCCGTCGGTGTAGTTCTTTTCGAGACTTGCGACAGCAAATACGTCGGCAATGTGCACCGGGGCCGTGGAATAAACATAGACCTCGCGATGAAGTCCCCCCATCCACCATTGATCCTGGTCTTCAATAAAAGAGGCATCCGACCATTTCACGACCACCGCGACCACAAGATTTTTCTGTCCGAACATCACAAATCGCGAGATATCGAATTCTGACGGAAGGCGAGAGTCTTTGCTCAAACCGACCGCCTGGCCGTTCACATAAATGTAAAGGACGCTTTCCGCGCCACCCAGGTGAATGACCACGCGGCGTGCCTCCCAGTCCGCCGGCACGGAGAATTCCTTCGCATAGATGCCGGTGAGGTTGTTTTCCGGAACAAACGGCGGTTCGTCGGGAAAGGGCATTTGGACGTTCGTGTATTGCGGAGCGCCATAGCCTTGAAGCGTCCAGTTGCCCGGGACTTCCACACGATCCCAGTTCGAGCGGTCGCCATCCGCCGCAATGTCAGCCAGGGAAACGTTTTCGGGCCTGTCGGCCGCCTTGAATTGCCATTGGCCGTTGAGCAATTGGAACCAAGGACTCTTTTCCCGATCAGCGCTCCGCGCGCTCTGCGCCGAGGGAAACGGATAAATGGTGGCCCGCATCGGGAGTCGATTGATCGAGACGCATTCGGGCGCCATCCAACTTTTCAGGGAGCCGATGTGAATGAGGTCGGGAGTTGTTTGCATATGGAAAGGAAAATCTCGGTGCACACGACAGAGCTTGATCAAAGCTCCAAAGATGGAGTTGCATTTGTAGGGGAACAGCCACTTTGCTGGCAAGCTTGGGCGAAGTAAAGCCGCGTTTCCGCCCCGACACTGGTTTGCGGTAATAGCTGGGGCAGAATAGCTTTTAGGTCAGCTTATGAACGAGCCAGAGACTCCGGCAGTCGGCACTCACTATAACCAGATCGCTGGTCAAAGTATCGAACGTCTGGCAGCCATTAGCGACGGCATTTTCGCCGTGGCGATGACGCTGCTGGTGCTCGATCTCCACGAACCGGCGCGGGACGCCATTCACAGCGAGCGAGACCTTTGGCATGGCCTTTCTGCGTTGTTCCCCCAATTCATCGCCTACCTGATGAGCTTTCTCACGCTGGCGATCTTTTGGAACGGGCAGCAGGCACAGCTGGACCACATTGACCGCTCCAATCGGCACCTCACTTGGATACACATGGCGTACCTGTTCGCCGTTTCAATCATGCCTTTTTCGACAAGGCTACTAGCGAACTTCATCAACTACCGGACAGCACTCCTATGCTACTGGGGCAACATATTGCTTCTCGGAGTCGTGCTCTACTGGAGTTGGCAGTATGCCAGCAGGGCAGGTTTGGTTAAGAACGGGACATCGGCCGAGGTGCAAAAGGCAGTCGTGCGCCGCATCCTCGGAGCTCAGGCGCTTTATGCACTGGGAGCATCGCTGTGCTTGATAAACAACTACGCAAGCATCGCGTTCATCGTTCTCGTGCAGCTCAACTTCGCGGTTGCGCCCCGGATTCGCTGGTTGTCTCGCATCTAG
>DASXBV010000055.1:0-4831 GCA_036491515.1 Chthoniobacterales bacterium | reverse complement strand
GTAATTTTTTGTGGCTCGCGAATTAGATCTGGAGGTGATCGTGGGGCGTTTTTATGCGTCTCTCTACCGTTTCGCATTGTCCCTCACCAAGAACGAGGCAGAAGCTGGTGACCTGACGCAGCAGACGTTTTTCATTCTCGCTCAACGCGCACATCAGATCCGTGACATCACCAAGGTCAAATGCTGGCTTTTTACGACGCTCCGGCGCGAGTTTCTTCGCATCGTGCGAACCCAATCGAACCACCCACATGTCGAATTTCGACCCGAGATCCATGACTCTCCCTCTATTTCTGCCGACGCCTTGCGCGCGTTGGACGCAAAAGCCGTGATCGAAGCGCTCAATCGGATTGAGCCAACTTATCGCACGGCGGTAGAACTGTTTTATTTGAGCGAGCTCTCGTACAAAGAGATCGCGGAAACTCTCGATATTCCGATAGGAACCGTTATGTCCCGATTATCGAGGGGCAAAGAACAGCTTAAAGCGATCCTGGCAACTGCCATTGCGGAAAACAATGACAAAATCATTCCGTTGAACAGAGATGAAGAAGCCACCTACTGAACTCACGAACGAAGCCGCTAAGTTCCTGCTGAACGCCTATCGTCCAAATGGTGCAGACGCTAAGGACCCGGCCTTTCGTGACGCGCTTGAACAGGCGGCGCGCGATCCAGAGCTAGGGGCTTGGTTCAAGGAACAGCGAGGCTTCGACGCGATGATCGCTGAAAAACTATCCGGGATCGAGCCGCCGGCCACACTGCGCTCTGCGATTCTGGTCGGAATCGAGAATCGCCCTCCAGCGCGCCGCTTTCCGATCAGGCCGCTCCTCGCCTTGGCGGCGGTGATTGCGTTGAGCGCAATTATTCTCGTCCCGATGTATACTCGGCTTTCTTCCCGGAGTGATTGGGTTGACCGATATCAAAAGGCAAACCTGGCAATGCTTGCCGCGTCTCCCAGGCCGCAATTGGACCTGTTGACTGCAAGCTTCTCGCGCACCCAGCAATATCTGGAGGAAATGCAGGCTCCCTGCGTTCACGCCCTGCCCGCCTCTTTGCTTGCTCTCCCCACAGCGGGATGCAAGACGCTTCGTTGGAACGGCCACATGCTGTCTCTGACCTGTTTTCGCCTCCCAAGCGGAGAGTTGCTCCACCTGTTCGTAATAGCCGAGAAGGCTCTCGATCCAATCGAAACCGGTGCCGACTTCCGAGACATCAATGGTTGGCATGTTAAATTCGAACAGTTGAACGGAATGCTTTTGATGTTCGTAAGCCAAGCCCACATGGCTGAGATTAAACAGTTTATCTGATATGCCAAATCATCCTCGGGCAGTCATCCTCATGGGCGTAGCCGGTTCGGGCAAGACCGTTGTTGGAAAGAAAGTCGCTGAAAAGCTGAATTGGACCTTCTTGGACGCGGATAATTTCCATCCGGCAGCAAATATTGAAAAAATGAAGCATGGAATTCCGCTCAATGACGACGATCGAGTGCCATGGCTTCAGCGGCTGCACGACGAGCTGCAACATCAATTGACTGAACGCCACTCCGTCATACTGGCATGCTCAGCACTTAAGGAGTCCTACCGCAACACGTTACGAGATCATATATCGCCCCTGACATTTGTGCACCTTGATGTTGATGCGGAAACCATCCGCAACCGGCTCCAACACCGCACAGCTCATTTTTTCCCAAAAGAATTGATGGAAAGCCAGTTTGCAACGCTCGAGAAACCGAAGGACGCCCTCATCGTTGACGCGCGCAAACCGCTCGACGCAGTCGTGGATCAGGTTATTCACTCGCTTGGGGAAGTGACTATGACTAGCCGGTAAGAATTCCACCTCTCAGGCGAAACTCCCCTTTCCCGGTGCTGCTAATCTGTTATAAGAGGGAGAGGTAGGGAGGTTATTTAGTGATCAGTCGAAAATCGGTTGAGCACCTGCGAACCGCGATTTTCATCAGAAATCTAGAAGCGAAATCTGAGCACGAAGCCATCTTAAAATTGATTGGCGCGCTGCAAGGACACCCTCTAGTCAAGGATTTGTCGGAATTGTCCGCTGCGATATTTGATCGCCAACAAAGCGATCCACCGTTATTTCCGGGAGGCATCGCGTTTCCGCATGCGCGAACCAATAGCGTCTCTTCGATGGTCATGGTCGCGGCAACCTGTCCGCAACCGATACCCTTCGGCGAGATGCCGGTCCGGCTCATTTTCTTGATCGGCGTTCCCAAACATGCCGGAGCGGAGTACCTCGAGATGATCTCGTTCCTGGCCCGCCACGTGCGAGGAGATCAGGTTATCGACCGGCTGGTGCAAACGGAAGATTTGCCGAGTTTCCTCCTTGCGTTCGCCGAACACCCGTAGTCTAGCCGAATGGACAAGATCGGGGAGAATAGCCAGACACGAACTCTTTCTCCGTTATTCCGCCAGCTGCTGCGACTGAAGGTCTGGACGGTCGAACGTTTTCGGCTGAGCGAGCGCCAGGTTACGCTCATCTGGGCCGCTCTGATCGGCGTTCTGGGTGCCCTGGCATCAGAGGTCTTTCGCAAAGCGACTGAGCTCCTGCACTACCTTGCGACCGGATCGGAATCGGGCATCATCACCTCCTTTTCCAGATTGCCCTGGTGGCAGAGATTGGCTGTGCCCACGGTGGGCGGACTTCTCGCCGGCCTTACTCTTTGGCTCGGGAACCGTCTGTTTGCCAGTATCCGCCAGAAATCGACCACCGACTACATGGAGGCGATCGTTGTTGGCAGCGGCATTATCTCAGTACGAGCTAGTCTCGTTAAAAGCTTGTCAGCCCTCTTCTCAATCGGCACAGGAACTTCGATCGGCCGAGAGGGACCCCTCGTTCAACTCTCTTCGCTGGCGGCTTCGCTAGTTGGAAGGATTCGAAGGTTTCCAATCCCGCAACGGCGACATCTGGTGGCATGTGGGGCGGCCGCCGGCATTGCCAGCGCTTACAACGCGCCAATCGCAGCGTCTTTTTTTGTAGCCGAAATCATTTTAGGGACAGTGGTTGTTGAATCCCTCGGCCCGTTGATTCTGGCCTCCGTCGTTGCGGCGTTTGTTTCGCAGGCAATGAACGGTAGCGAACCACTCTATAAATCGCCGGGCTTCAATCTGCATACGCGTTGGGAAATAATACCACTGTCCTGTATCGGGTTCGTTTCAGGGTTCGTCGCTCCTGCTTATCTGAGGTTCCTTCGCACGGCCGAACGCCTGTTCTCGAAAGTTGAAATCCCGATCCCGATGAAACTCGCGCTCGGCGGCGCTATGGTCGGCGCGCTGGCTATATTGAATCCCGCAGTGAGCGGAAATGGACAGGGGGTGCTCCGTTCCCTATTCCACCAGAATTGGTTCTGGGACGAGGTGCTCGCCATTCTCGTGCTGAAGTTGGTGGCAACTGCGGTAGCGTTCGGATCCGGCGTGGTGGGCGGAGTCTTTACGCCAACCCTGTTTATCGGCGCAGCAATCGGAATGTTATATGGTCAGGCGGTTCTCTTTTTAGCCCCGGACCTACGCTCAGATCCGGCGATGTACGGCCTTGTCGGGATGGGGGCCTTTATTGCGGCGACGACTGGCGCGCCCCTGATGGCGATCCTGATGGCATTTGAGCTTACTCTGGATTACGCGATTGCTCCCTTCCTCATGGTCAATTGCGTTGTAGCCTACTACTGCAGCAGCATTTTCGAGAGGCGCTTCATGTATGGTGAATCACTCGAACGAAAGGGTGCCGCCTTCTTCAACCAACAGCTGGCCGAGGTAAGTATTCGCGATTTAGTTCGTCTTGATCCATTGACTCTCGCGAAGAATGCTACCTTTGCTAAGATCGCCGAAACATTTGTCCAACACCGCTTCCAACACATTTATATCGTTGATAAGGAAAAGCGTCTTTTAGGCGCCGTGTCCCTGCACGATGTCAAAACCTTCCTTGACCGGCCGGAACTTGAGACGGTGGTCATCGCGGCAGATATCATGAATGAGGACTTCCCCTGCGTTTCGCCGCTTCAAGGTATGAGTGAAGCTTTACACAAATTTTCTGAAGCAAACTCAGAGCGCTTACCTGTTGTCGACGATCTGAGTTCCAAACGGCTAATTGGCAGCATCTCAAAGACCGACATTATTCTTCACCTCGCAGGAGAACAAAACAGTACAGGAACGAACCGCCGGCTTGGAAAGGGATGAGGCGGCTTTGAGCCGAAAACCCAGAAACCGATTGAATCGATCTACGTGCAGCTGGCAATATTGAGCCACACAAGCCATGATCACATTCACGATTTGGACCAACGCTTTTCTGACTGATCCTGCGGAAGAGCTGCTCGTCCGTGCCACAAGTTCGCACAGGCTCATCATCGCTGGAAAAACGGATCACGTCCTAGATGTTGGGACTTCAGACCCGCGCATTCTCGAGGCAGAGGTCGTCTTTGGCCAACCAGATCCCGAGGCCATCCTCCGATCGACCAAGTTGCGGTGGCTTCATCTCTCCAGTGCCGGTTACGCCCGCTACGACGCACCGGAAATTCGTGACGCGCTAAAAGTGCGATCGGCCATAATGACAAACAGCTCGAGCGTGTTCGATGAACCGTGCGCGGAACATCTCATGGCCTGGCTGCTCGCGGATGTTCGGCAACTCTATCTCTCTTTCGAGAATCAGCAGGGACCTCGTGGCTGGCCTCAAAACGAGCTACGCCAAAGCATGCGCTTGCTGGCAAAGGAGACTATTCTCATAGTCGGTTACGGCGCGATCGGAAGACGGTTAGCCGAGCTTCTCACGCCTTATCCGGTCCGGGTGATCGGCTATCGTCGCACGCCACAGCCTGCTGCAGAGATTCGTGTCA
>DASXBV010000054.1:0-24821 GCA_036491515.1 Chthoniobacterales bacterium | reverse complement strand
AGATCCTGCACCCGGCGCTGCGCATCGGTCACCGAGGTGGCCTGGTAAACGCCCAGCGTTTTCTCGAACAGATCAATCGTCTGATTGCTCGTGCGGTTGAACGTCTCCACAAACTCCTCCATACGTTTGCGAGCCTTTGGGAAAGCGTCCGCCGTCATCGACTCGAGCTTCGCCTGGAGCTCCTGAGGGGAGCCGAGCTTGGTCAGCAGGTCTTTCCAGAGGTTCACGGATTCCTCCTGCAGTTGAATGCCCGACTTCAGGGCCTTCTCATAACTGCGCATGGCCTCCTGAAAGACCTCGTCAATGGTTTCCGGCGTTGCCGCGGCTGCCTTGTTGGTATCTGTAGCACTCATGTTTTTTCCTTTTTTTTCTTTTCTTGTTTTCGTTGCGTTAAACGGAACATCGCACGGATTTCCTAAACGCGTCAACATGTTTTTTGCATTTGCACAAATTTATTTCCCATCGTGCCCGCGAAAGCGGATCGGCGCGGGCATAAGGCTACTTCTTTTCTTTTTTGCGCGACGAGGAACCGCGGAGTTTGATTTGTGCTTTCAGTTTCGATACCTCTTCACGAAGCGCTGCCAGCTCGTTTTGTACTCCAGCGGATCCGGGATCCTTATTTGACTCGCTCTCCGCAGCCGGCGCGGACGGATGGCGAGCGGAAAGAGGCATCCACGGCGAGAGCAGGTTGGCGGCCGTCGACGCGGCCGTGGGCAGGACGGAGGTCAAATGATGGGCTTGACGGAGCATCTGGTCGACCTGCTTTTGCGATCCGCAGAACGCCTCGAACGCCTGCCGGAAGTAAACGTCCACGAAATCCTTGAGCAAGCGGTCGTTCACGCGGATTGCCCGGATGAGCAATTCACTCGAGAACATATGCAGCTTGACCGGCTCATATTCGAGGAGAATCTGCGTGAGAACCTTCGGGGTGATGTCCTCGTTCGTCTTCGCATCCAACACGCGGATATTGTGCCCCTCGATGATCAGCTTGTGAATCTGCTGCAGGCTGAGGTGCCGGCTGCGAGTGCTGTCATAATAGCGCCGGTTCTGGTATTTTCGGATTTCCAGTGTTCGCGCTTCGTCGCTGTTGTTTTCCGCCATGGGGTTTTGCTTTCCAAACAACGACTCGCGGTCGACGCTTGGAATTCCTCAATCTTCGGCCGACTCGCCTTTTCTGTCAAAGACTTCTAACGCAATTGCAAAAAAGGAAACGCAAAAGCAAAAAAGGCGAGACGACTGGCAGGGGGATTTGCAATCAGGATTCTTAAAAAAGAATGGACTGTCGGTCTGTGTCGGCGACCATCGTGATGATACCCGGTCCCATTGCCGCAAGAAAAAGCTTACATTAGGCTATGAAAGCAGCCGTCTTAGCGGAAATGGGCCGAACTCGACCGTACGCGAAATCCAAACCCCTGGTGGTTGAGGATGTAGATCTCGGGTCTCCGGGTCCTGGCGAATTATTGGTAAAGGTTAATGCAGTAGGATTATGTCATTCTGATTTGTCCGTCATAAATGGCGACAGGCCGCGGCCGACGCCGATGGTGTTGGGCCACGAAGCGGCCGGCGTAGTGGAAGAATGCGGGAATGATATTTCCGATCTGAAACCTGGTGATCAGATCGTCCTGGCGTTCATTCCGTCCTGTGGCGCGTGCATCCCGTGCATGGAAGGACGCCCGGCCCTTTGCGAGCCTGGAGCGCGCGCCAATGTTGCGGGGACTTTGCTTTCCGGGGCGAGACGTCTTAGCGTCCGAAACCAGCCAATTTATCATCACATTGGCGTATCAGGTTTTGCAGAATACGCCGTCGTTTCACGTCGATCCGTCGTCAAGGTGGATCGTTCTTTGCCTGCGCATGAGGCAGCGCTGTTCGGATGTGCGGTTTTGACCGGGGTGGGAGCTGTTGTGAACACTGCCAAGGTGCCGGCTGGAAGCTCAGTCGCAGTCATTGGCTTGGGTGGTGTCGGCCTGAACGCGCTTCTGGGCGCAATTCTCGTCGGTGCCGACGAAATCGTTGCCGTCGACGTCAATCCCGACAAGCTCCAAGTGGCTTCGCGTCTTGGTGCTACCAAGGTCATCAAAGCTGGGCCTGACGCGACCAAAGAGGTTCGTGACATCACGGCGGGTGGCGTCGATTTTGCGTTCGAAATGGCCAGCTCGGTGCCGGCACTCCAAATGGCCTACGATATGACCAAACGGGGTGGAACAACGGTGACCGCTAGTTTGCCGCATCCCGACCATCGCCTCTCGATTCCCCCGGTTCAATTGGTCGCTGAAGAGCGAACGCTGAAAGGTAGCTATATGGGGTCCTGTATTCCGGCACGCGACATTCCGCGATACATTTCGCTCTATCAACGCGGCAAGCTCCCTGTGGACAAGCTCGTCAGTGATTTTGTCTCGTTAGAAACGCTGAACGAAGGCTTCGATCGTTTAGCGGATGGAAATACGGTCAGGCAGATGCTAAGGATCAACGGTTAAAGGACGGATCGGAGGATCATCGGACGAGAGCACCGGAGCGAACTGTCATGCTTATGATCGAAGCGAAGTCAGTGGCCCCCACAGGAGACTGAGAATTCTGCTGCCTGAGCCACAACACTGTTCACTTAAGGTCTAAAAGGGTGCGGGTCAGGACGGTGAGCAAAGTAGCATAGGCTTCCAGCCTGTACCGAGAGTTCACTGCGCATGGCCTGTGAAATCGGCAGCGACGTGGAGCGACGTGGAGACGTGGAGGGGAGCCGCTCGCGGCTCCCAGAGGCGTCTCAGACGCCTCCAGGCGCTGCAAGCAGCGCCCCTCCAAGTTTTGCGTACAGGCTGGAAGCCTATGGTAAACTGCTCCTGAGCCTCGCCGACGTCACCGGGCGAGTTTCAAAACCTTAAGTGAACGGTATTGAGGCTAGCCGCTGGTCTGTAGCTGGACAACGCCTGGACCACCCGCTCGCGGGGAGCGCGTCCCCGCCGCCGGGCCATTTTCATCGGCAACTCTCCGGCTACAGAGAAGAACTCTGCTGCTTTTTAGAAAGAAGGGATTATGTACTTCCATGCGGAGCATGAAAGTAATTGCAATTAACGAATTCGGCACGCCCGAGAGATTTTTCGAAGGGCAAAGAGATATTCCGGAGCCGAGTGCGGATGAAGTGCTGATTCGGATCCGAGCCGGTTCTTTCAACCCGGTCGACTACAAGATTCGGCAAGGCCGCTATGGAGGCGATCTTCCGATCGTGCTTGGTCATGATGCGGCCGGTATCATCGAAAAGGTTGGACGAAACGTTAGCCGCCTGCGAGTCGGTGATGAGGTCTGGGCTTATGTCGGCGGCCCATGCAGCAACGGCGCCTACGCTGAGTATGTCAGCGTGCCGCACGAATTCGTTACGGCCAAACCGCGAAATTTATCCTTTGAAGAAGCTGGCTCTGTTCCGTTGACCGGTCTGACCGCCAATGAATCCATCCGGCTCAAAGCCAGGCCGACTGGCAATCACTCGGTGTTTGTCGCGGGCGGCGCCGGCGGACTGGGTTCGGCGGCCATCCAGATTCTGCAAATGATCGGCGTTGAGATGATCATCACGACCTCCGGCAGGGACGCCAGCAAGAAATTCATAGTCGAGGAGCTAGGGGTGAGTCCTCAGCACGTAATTCATTACACCGGCAAGGGCCTGAAACAATTGACAGAAGAGGCGATCGCGGCGAACGGCGGAGCTCTTTTCGATAAGGCGCTCGATTTTGTCGGCGGCGAGATGAAACGACTCTGTTTCGAATTGGTAAACTTCGACGGAGACATTGTGTCGACCATTGCGGAGTTCGACCCGTTTGTCGTGCCGGTTTGGCACGGGAAAGCAAGCCCGCTTTTCCGCCGGTCGGCCTCGCTCCATTTCCATTCGGTGAGGGCGAAGGGCCTCTACGGTCCGAGGGATTCATGGGCAGGTTATACACAACAGCTCCACGAATTAGCATTTCTTTACGAAGCCCAAAGGCTGTGGCCGGTGGGGGTGCGGAATCTTGGTGAACTCTCCGTGGACACTATCCGGCGAGGACACGAGATGCTGGAAGCCGGCGGTATCCAGGGAAAACTGATTTTCTCGGTGCCGTAAGCCGAAGGCAAGAATTCAAGAACTCAAGCACTCAAGAAGTCGAGTATTCAAGAAGCGGCTATGGTGGGCGATCTCCTGTTTGATAGTGTATTTTCCCCGCGGGCTGCCGATTTCCCGTTGTTTGGCGGCCGATCGCTTCGGCACTCGACAACCCGACTTCTCGGCTACCCGATTTCTTGAGTTCTCGAGTGCATGAGTTCTCGAGTTCCTGAGCTCTTCCCCTAAGCCACGATTCGATCCCGTAAGCCGCCAAACGTAAACATTTTTACCATCGGCTTTTCCAGGAATTCGTGCGGAAATCCGAGTTCGATCTTGCTGGCATCGTCCAGAAGTTGAATCTGCATGGCTGACAATCGGACGTCGACGATCCGTAAGTTGGCCTGCAATTGCTCGATCTTTCGAGCGCCAACAATCGGAATAATGGGCTGGCTTCTGTGGCGGAGCCAGGCAAGCGCGACCTGCGCGGGAGAGAGTTCAGCCTCCGCAGCGACCTGATTTAGCACGCCAATCACGCGATTCGTCCGTTCGCGGTCATGCATGAATTGTTGCACATCCGGGTTATCTAACCGGCTCTTGCCGTCCTCGCTCTGTACTGCGCTCTCAGTAATCCTATATTTGCCGCTGAGCAGTCCACCGGCTAACGGACTCCAGGCCGTCACTGTCATCCGGAGGGCTTGCGCCATCGGCAGGAGTTCGCGCTCAGGCGTCCGCTCCAAAAGACTGTATTCGATTTGCAACCCGACGAACGACGCCCAACCGCGCAATTCCGCGATGGTGTTGGCGCGGGAGATCCACCAGGCCGCCGCGTCCGATGCACCAATGTAAAGGACTTTTCCCTGGCGCACGAGATCGTCAAAGGCACGCATCACCTCGTCGACCGGAGTAAGTCTATCCCAAATGTGCATCCAATAGAGATCGATATAGTCGGTTTTCAGTCGCTTCAGACTGGCCTCGGCGGCTTGCATCATATTCTTGCGATGATTACCGGCCGCGTTCGGATCCGTCCCTGGTGCAGCATTGGTATATTTCGTTGCGAGCACCACGCTTTCCCGATGGCCGCCCATAAATTCACCAAGCAAGGATTCGCTTGCTCCGTTGGTGTATACGTTCGCCGTATCAATAAAATTTCCACCGGCCTCCCGGAAGATTTCATAGAGCTTTCGAGCGTCATCACGCGACGCGCCCCACCCCCAGTCTTCACCGAAGGTCATGGTTCCGAGGCAGACCTCAGATACGCGGAGACCGCTATTACCCAACAATAGATACTTCATGGTTGTTCACCTTCACGACTTCTACTGATCAGGAAAGTCGAATAAGGACCGAATGGCCACGGTTCTTCGAATTGCTGGGAGTACTGGTTGTAATGTGCAGTGCCAATTTCCACGTTACCGTTGTTGGGAGTCTCAATCTTACGCTCAATCCGGCTCTGTAAGGGCGTGTCGCTGCTGGCGCACGAGGATAGAATGAGCGGCGTCACATATCCGAGAAGGACGAGCGGCAGAAATAATAAATTTCTCATATTCGTTCCCCTCTTAATCTCGCGTGGATCTAAATTTTGCAAGTTCCGAAAAAATGCTATAGGCATCTCCAGTACATTAGGTCTTTCGTCATGCTTGCCATTCGAAAGCTTGCACGCGGAGTTGCGAACGTAAGTGTTGAAGAGTTGCCCGCGCCGGTTGCCGGCCCGGAAGAAGTTGTGGTCGAAGTGGATTCGGCGGGGATTTGCGGCACCGACTTGCACATTTATCTCGATGAATTCGAGACGGCGCCTCCCGTCACCATAGGTCACGAATTTGCCGGCCGCATTGTAGAAACGGGAAAGGATGTTCGAGACTGGCAGTCAGGTGAACGCGTCACTGCCGGAACCTATTTTTCCACCTGCGGCCATTGCCGACATTGCCGCGGAGGCCGTCCGAACCTTTGCCTCGAGCGCCAATCAATTGGCTCGAAGCGAGATGGTGCTTTTGCTCGATACATTGTCATCCCCGCAAAGAATCTGTATCGCGTACCTGATGAAGTGGATCTCGAAAGTGCCGCCCTCACGGAGCCGCTGGCCTGTACGATTCACGGAGTCTTGAGCGTGGCAAAGGTCCAGGCCGGCGATAACGTCGCCATCACGGGTCCCGGTCCGATCGGATTGCTTGCATTACAACTCGCGAAGGTTGCGGGCGCAACGGTGGCTCTTCTGGGTACGGAGGTGGATCGGGCGCGCCTGGAATTGGCGAAGCAACTCGGTGCCGATCATACCATCGACGTAACCGCCGTTTCTGACGTACAGACTCTGGTCCAGGACCTCTTTCACGCCGAAGGAACAGATCTCGTAATCGAATGTTCGGGAGCAGGTCCGGCCGCTGATACGCTCCTGCGGCTGGTACGCCGTGGAGGACGATATTGCCAGATGGGATTGTTTGGCGGACCCGTTCCCTGGAACCAGGATCTGGTCTGCTTCAAAGAACTCACGGTCACCGGTACAAACGCCAGTGTCGCATCGGCGTGGCCGCGGGCATTGAAAATCATGGCCGAAGGCCGGGTAAAAGTCCGCCGTCTTGTTACCCATCGGTTTTCGCTGAGAGCGTGGGACCAGGCCTTGAAGACAGCACAAACGAAACAGGGCGTGAAAGTCCTTCTGAAGCCAGCAGCAGACTTATAGGAAACGTGTCGGCGATCGGGGGAGACGTATCGGCGTGGGGAGCGATGAGCGCTCAAATATAAGCTGGAAGCCTACGCACAGCGCGGAGGCGTCACGCGACACGCCGATACGCCGATACGCCGTCACGCCGATACGTCTCCCCCATAAGCCGACACGCCGTTACGCCGATACGTCTCCCCCGAACGCCGATACGCCGTTACGTCTCCCCCTGGGTACCGACAGCAAAAGCTGTGCAGTCTTTCGGATCAGGCGCCGTGCCGCAATCCTGCCGCGGTAACGCCGTCTCTGCGGATTTGGCATTCGCGGGTTGTTCACAAAACCCGTTTCGAGAGGGTTTAACAACGTCGAAGCGAGCAGATCTTTAATTTCCTCTTGCCCACGGCAGGAGATTCTGGACCGAGCCCGACTCAGGGCCATTAGCGGGAAGTAGTGTCGGTAAAGATTGTAATTGATCATGAATCCTCTCCCTACCTCTAATCCCTGACCTGAAACGTTTCGCTCGCGCCCTCCGGCACGAGGCTTGGACCCAATGCCGTATCCCGGGAAGCCAGTACCCGTGTATTGCGGCTCGTGCCAGGTCCCTTCGTGTTGCGTCCTCAGAAGATACTCGACACCCGTTTGAATGATCTGAGCGTAACGCGCCGTCGGAATTGCGAGGAGAGCCATTAGCGCCCATGCCGTCTGCGAGGCGGTGCTATCTCCTACTCCGCGCAGTGAATCGTCAACGTATGAGGCCGGTGTCTCTCCCCATCCACCGTCGGCGTTCCGATGATCAGCAATCCAATCACCGGCCAGAAGAACGTATTTTGCCGACATGTCCTCTCCAATAGCAGCCAGCGCCGGCAACACCGCGGCGCTACCGTAAATGTGGTTTACGCCCCAGCGGCCAAACCAGCTGCCACCATCTTCCTGCTCATCTTTGATAAACGCCAATGCCCGCGCAACCGGTCCATCCCGAACGGTCCAGCCCAAGTACGCCAGGGCTTCCACGACATGCGCGGTCACATCCACCGTCGGCGGGTCGAGCACTTCGCCGAAATCGCAGAAGGGCAATTTGGTCAGCAGCGAATTCGTATTATCCCGGTCGAAAGAGGCCCAACCTCCGTTGGAACTTTGCAATGCAAGAATCCAATGCACCGCGCGTTTAATAGCATAATCGATCGCCGCCATATCGCTCAGAGTGCCGCGGGCACGCGCCAAGACCAGAATGGCCACGGCCGTGTCGTCGATGTCCGGGTAAGAATCGTTAGCGCGCTCAAATGACCATCCGCCAGGCATCGCCGAGGAAACTTTTACCTGCCAATCCCCCGGCGCCGTCACCTGCTTCTGCACAATCCAATCGACCGCCCGAGCCATCGCCTCGCAATCGGCGACCGATTTTCCGCTATCCAGTAAGGCCTGTAGCGTCAGGACCGTGTCCCACACCGGAGATTCGCTCGCCTGTATATAAAGTCCGCCATCCCGCTCATAAGACCAGTGAGCGTCCAGTGCTTTGATCCCGTTTGCCACAACCGGGTGATTTATACCGTATCCTTCGGTGCAAAGCGCCAGCAGCGAGTAAATCCAGGGGGGCTGAATGCCGCCCCAGGCTCCGTCCGCATCCTGATGTTTGATGACCCATTCGATGCAAAGACGGATTGCCACTTCCCTGCCCGGTCGAATCGGAAATTCGACATACCGACTCAACAGTCGATCCGTCATTAAGAAGAAGCTCTCCCAGGAAAAGAATCGCTTTTTAGGCGTCAGGCGGTGATCAAAATTTTCTCTTCCCTTCGGAAACAGTTCATCGAGTCTGGAGGAAGGTGGCAGCGGCTTTATTGGTCGCCTCGCTGAAAGGACGCTTAGCGGAATGATGGTCGCTCGCGCCCAGGAAGCAAAATGATAGATGTTAAATGGGAACCATAGCGGCGTGCAGATTAATTCGGGCGGCAGCGTTGGCGTAGCTTGCCATGGCCACTCGCCAATCAGCGCCAGCCAGTAACGCGTAAATACCCGGGTCTGGCTCAATCCGCCGCGCGCAAAAATCCATTCCCGGGCTCGGCTAAGAGCCTCATTGTCGGCTTTATATCCGGCAGCTCGAAGCGCGGCGTAACATTCCACCGTGATATTAATATCGCCTGCAGGCGCGTTGTGGTAAATTTCCCACGAGCCGTCAGCACGCTGCTCGTTGAGGATCGAAGCGACCATCCCGGCTAGCTTTCTTTTATCCTCTATTCCCAGAAAATGCATCGCCAGAATCCATTGCGCTTCCATGCAGGAATTCGATTCCAACATGCCGACCCAGAATCCGTCCACGTCCTGTCGATCCAGTAGCCAATCAACCCCGTTTGCGATCGCGTCGCTTAACCGATCTAAAACAGGTCCTGTCTCGATCAGACACTCGTCCTCTTTCGAATTATGCATCATCCAAAAAGTATGAAAATCCTTCCTGATATAGACGCGTGCAATTGTCCGGTTTTCCGACCGCCAAAACATGAACTCGCTGCCAATTGAGAGCAGGCATCAACAGGTAGGGCGATCGGGCTATCTTTGATGTAGCGGGAGTCTTCACCAGCCTGGATCCTCTTCGAAGACAGAAAGTTACACCCCATATTTTTGACTGATCGATCGATAAACGACTCGCCGATTCCAGTCAAGAATAACACCGCATGATAGGGCGAAGCTCCCGGTAGGGCGAGGGCGGGGTAAGTAAAGCGTCCCGCTTTACCCTCTTCGTAAGTTAAAGCATCCCGCTTTGCTTACCCCCGCGGGTAAAGCGGGACGCTTTACTTACCCTCGCCCTCCCAGAGCCTCGCCCTCCCTCACAAATTTGAATCCCGGCTTGGAATTATCCGATCGTGCGACTCAATTAGGGATGTGGAAAAAAATCCACACAGCAATTCTAAACAGGCCGTCACCACCGCTTCCATCGTAGCCAGCGGCACCTTGGCGGCGCTTAAACTTTTGGTCGGTCTGTTATCTGGAAGCCTCGGTCTCTTAGCCGAAGCTGCCCACTCACTCCTTGATCTCCTCTCCACGCTCATCACCTTTCTGGTGGTTCGCATCGCGGAGGTACCACCCGATAGCAATCACCCCTATGGCCACGAGCGTGCCGAGCAGCTCGGCTCTTTGGCCGGGATGACTTTGTTAGCGGGGACCGCCGCGCTGATTTTGTACCACGCCTTCGACACGATTTTTTTCCATCCAGGCGCGCCGGTTGTAAGCTTCTGGGCCTTCGCTGTGCTGATCGTCTCTGTGATTGTAGACCTTCTCCGAGTCCGCACGCTTCGCAAGGCTGCGGCACTCCATGCAAGCAGCGCGCTGGCTTCAGACGCCGAGCACTTCGCCAACGATATGTTCGGCGCGCTTTCTGTCCTTCTCGGTCTGGCCGTCATAGCGCTCGCTGATCCACTGCATCTGCCGTCCTGGCTGGTCGGGCGCGCCGATGCGATCGCCGCGCTACTGGTCGCCGCGATCGCGTTGTGGTCCGTCTGGAATTTGGGATCTCAGGCCGTGCGAGCATTGATGGACGATGTCCCGGCCGATTTGACCGAACGCTTGAAGAAGCGGGTGGAATCGGTCAACGGTGTGGTCAGCGGCACGGTGATGGTTCGCACGCGATTCGTAGGCAATCGGCCCTTCGTCGAAGTAAAGCTCGGCACAGCTCGAGGGACTTCGCTCGAATCTGCGCATCAACTCAGTGAAGTTGTTGAAAAGGAGCTCGGCGCGGAACTCGGAAATGCCGAGGCGATCGTGCATGTAGAGCCCGCAGCAACTCCTGACGAACCGCGGGCCGCGAGCGTTCGCGCAATCGCGGACCGATTGGGCCTGCGAGTCCACAATCTGAATATCTATTTGGTTGCTCGGGAGACTCGTATTGAGCTGGATTTGGAGCTCCCGGACAGCTTAACTTTGGCCGAAGCGCACCGGCACTCGGAGACCTTGGAAGCGGCTATCGTGCGCGAATTGCCAGGAACCGTTCGCGTAACTGTGCATCTGGAGCCGCGAAGCGACGAACCAAGGCCGGCGGTGCGCCATGTGCCATCGACACGCCGTGTCGAGGAGGCTCTCTCGCGACTTCCGGAAGCCAGGAACGTAAGAGTCCAGGATGTGGTCGTTACGGACGAGGGGCTGGTGGTAACGCTCGAGAAAACCTTTGCCGGCGTGACCTCTCTGGCCGAATCGCACGACCAGATGGCCGGCCTGGAGCGAGCGTTGCGCGCTTCACTGCCAGAGGTCGTGCGCATCCACATCAATCCCGAGATCTCCTCATAGCTAATGAAAGAGGCCCGCGAAACACGCTAAACAACGCGAAAAATAAACAAAAAGGAGACACCATCTCCCTTTCTTCAAACTTTCGCGTCTTTTCGCGTGTTTCGCGGGCACTGGATCCTTTCCGTAACAAAAAAAACTTGCGCGAAAAATATCTTGATATAAAGATAACCGCGTGAGCGACCCAGATCCCGGCCCAACCAACACCTCCGGCATCCATCTCTGGCTCATTCTGATGAAGGCTTACCGCGCCCTCGCTCAGGTCGATGCCCGCAGTATCGCCGCTTCCGGGCTCGGCGTCTCGGACTTTGCCGTCCTGGAAATTCTTTTGCACAAAGGTCCTCTCCCCGTTAATACGATCGGACGAAACGTCATGCTCACCAGCGGATCGATCACCACCGCCATCGATCGCCTCGAAAAAAAACGATTCGTTCGCCGACAGGCTTGCCCAAAGGATCGTCGGGTAACGTTCGTGACGCTTACCGCAACCGGACGGACATTGATCCGCCGCATTTTCAACGCGCATGCCAGCATGTTAGAGACCGTATTCGAGCCATTATCAACCGCCGAACGATCCGCCCTGGCAACGCTACTCAAAAAGCTGGGCAAACACAGCGAATCATTGCTGGAGCCGCGGATTTAAAATTTTTTTTGCCAATATCTTGTTATCACGTTACTTGACATGAAGGAAAAAATTCGAGGCGCAGCGATGGCGGCCGCCTGCAAGTCGGCGGCGGCTCCTCCTCCAATTTTCGCTCAGCTTTAAACGGACCCGGAAATTCCAACCTGAAAAATCCAAAAATCAATCTATGTCAAAATTGCTCTATATCGAGGTATCTCCCCGAAAGTCCCGCTCCAAGTCCATCGACGTCGCTCACGTCTTCCTCTCCACGTTGCAAAATTCCCATTCGTCTGTCGAGGTCGACAAGTTGGACCTTTGGTCGACCGAGTTGCCAAGTTTCAACGGTGACACTGTCGACGCAAAATACGCTATTCTCCACGGCCAACCCCATACGCCGGAACAGGCGAAAGCCTGGCAGCGCGTCGTTGAAGTAATCGAACGTTTCAAGTCTGCCGATTGGTACTTGTTTTCCCTGCCGATGTGGAACTTCGGTGTTCCTTACGTTTTGAAGCATCTCATCGACGTAATCGTTCAGCCCGGACTGACTTTCAGTTTCAGTCCCACTGAGGGTTACAAAGGTCTGGTCACGGGCAAAAAGGCCGTGGCAGTCTACGCCCGCGGCGGTGCCTACGGTGCTGGCACCGGTGCGGAGGCTTACGACCTGCAGAGCAAAACCCTTGGTGGAATTTTAGGATTCATCGGAGTAACCGACGTTACCAGCATCTTCATAGAGCCGACGCTAGCCGTCCCTGCGGACGTTGAGGCAACAGTCAAGAAAGCGAAAGAGCTCGCCATTTCGACGGCGAAGTCCTGGCAATAGCCGCGGCAGGAGAAACGTATCGGCGGGTCGGCGTATCGGCGTATCGGCGAGGGACGCGCTTCCGCGCGATCCGGCGCCGCACGTCCAATAAGACATATACGTCCAATAAGACATATTAAATAGGACAGCCGCCAACCCATCCACTACTTAACTTTCCTAGACGTGCGACGGCGGAGCGCGTCCCTTGCGCCTCCGGGGCTACGCCAAACGCCGACACGCCGATACGATTCTTCTTGCGCCGCGGCCGCTCACGCCGAAAAGAACATGTATGGTCGCATTTGTTACTGGAACGTCATCAGGTTTTGGAGCGGCGATCGCTCGGCGATTCGCAAAGGACGGGATGCGCGTAGTCGCTACCGCCCGCCGGATCGAGAAGCTGACACCGCTGAAAAAAGAGTTTGGCGATTTGATTTTGCCGGCGGCATTGGATGTACGCGACCGACCGCAGGTCGAATCGCTTGTCGCCGGGTTGCCGGCGGATTTTGCCGCCATTGATGTGCTGGTGAACAACGCCGGACTTTCGCTTAATCTTGAACCTGCTTACAGGGTACCGATTGAAGATTGGGAAACGATGGTCGATACGAACATCAAGGGGCTTCTTTACTGCACTCGGCTTTTATTGCCGGGAATGGTCGCTCGAGGCCGCGGCCACGTCGTGAACATTGGATCGGTGGCCGCGATGTACGCCTATCCCGGTGGAAACGTCTACGGCGCCACGAAAGCCTTCGTTAAACAGTTTTCGCACAACCTCCGAGCCGACCTCTTGGGAACCGCGGTGCGCGTCACGGACATTGAACCTGGCCTCGCGGAAACCGAGTTTTCCGTTGTTCGCTTCAAAGGGGACGAAAAGCGGGCCGCCTCCATTTACACGGGGACGCAGCCGCTCACAGCGGAGGACATTGCGGACGCAGTGCATTGGGTCGTCACACGCCCGGCACACGTAAACATCGATACGATATCGATGATGCCGGTATGTCAGGCGTTCTCGCCCCTCGCAATCTATCGCGGAAAGACCGAGTAGCGGCGGCAGAAAAGTATAGGCGGGTCGGCGTATCGGCGCTACAATGCGTCGCCGATCCAAACGGCGCTGTAGGGACGCGCTCCCGCGCGATCCGGCGCTGCACGTCTCCACACTTCCGAACGCCTATACGTGTCTCCCCCCACGCCGATACGCCGACACGCCGATACGTTTCTGCTGCTACCGAACGCTCTCAGCCCCTGTTTCAACTCTCTCGAAGATGTCAATGATCTCGGCGGGCTTTTTAGCACGTCGGAACTTATCGCGCAATTTCTCGCTGCGAAAAACGCGCATAAGGGTGCCAACAAGGCGTAGGTATTCCGCATCCATGGTTTCCGGAATTCCGGCTAATACCACAAACCAAAAAGCCCCATCCGTGTCCTGGACCGGTTCTTTGAGCCGTCCAAACGCCATGACCATCTTTGTTACGGCCGAGGTGCGAACGTGCGACATGGCCAGGCCGTATTCGAGTTGCATTTTTCCAGCGGTTTCGCGTCTTTGTAACGCCTGAAAAAATTCTTGCCAATCGGTCACCCTCACATCCGAGCGTAGCGACTCAACGAGTTGCTGGACCGCTTCGTCACGCGAATGGGCGCTAAGGCTCAGCAAGACATGATCCGGCAATAACGTTTCTCGGATTCGAATCATATGGCGCTGCCGCTCCAACGCAGTTTGGCACCTAAAATATCCGCAAAGGTAAGATCTTTCGGGAAGAGCAACGGGAGCTTCTCATGCGCATGTTGAACTCTGACCACGTCATTCGCGTGTAGCTGTATGAATCCCTGGCCGTCGACGCTCATCGAGAGTTGTTGTTCACCCTGGCTGGGCTGCAGCCGGATTGTCGACCTATTAGAAACGATGACAGAGCGATTTGTCAGCACATGCGGGCAGATCGGTGTCACCACAAATACTCCTGAATTCGGCATGACGATCGGACCGCCGGCTGAGAGTGAGTACGCTGTCGAGCCCGTTGAAGTAGCAATAATTAATCCGTCGGCGTTATATTCCGTCAAATGGGTGTCGTCGATGAAAAGCTCGAGCCGGACGAGGCGTGAACCCTCGCTTCGAGTGACGACCACATCGTTAAGGCCAATCTGGGAAAAAATAACCTGCCCTTTCCTTTCGATCGAAGCCTCTAATAGAGTTCGTTCATCGACCCGGTAATTCCCGGTCGCGATGGCTTTGGCCGCGACTGCGTACTCCGGCCCGCCAAAACTAGTGAGGAAACCGAGCGAACCGAAATTAATCCCCATGATAGGTTTCATCTTGCCGCCTAAATCGCGAACAAGACGTAAGAGCGTTCCATCGCCGCCGAGAGCAACGAAAAGGTCCACCCGATGATAAAGCGCGTCCAGCGAGTAACCAGGCTGACCCACCAGCTTGGCCGCGTGATCTTCGACCAGAACACTCACATGGTGCCGCGAGAGTTCATGCAAAAGAGCTCGCAGACAAGCTTCCGCGCCCGATTTTCGCCAGTGCGCATAGATACCAAGACTCAGCGAAGACATGCTAAATATTCCCGGTTCCCTTTAGCACCCAGGATCGGAGACTCGATGACCCCGACCCATTCCCGGTGCAATTGTTCGACCGCAAACAACCGGATTCGGCTCACTGCGCGCAGGCGAAACTGCTGCTCGCGGACAACGCCCCCTTTTCCCACCTGATCCCTTTCCAATTCGAACTGAGGTTTTATTAACGCGATTACCGATCCTCCGGCTTGCACACAGCGGAAAATAGGAGGCAAAACGAGGGTGAGCGAGATAAAAGAAACGTCGACCACAGCTAGTTGCACGGTCGTCCCAATCAATTCAGGCGTCAGGACGCGGGCGTTCAATCCCTCTCGGACTTCGACTCGCGGATTGCTGCGGATCTTCCAAGCTACTTGATTATGTCCGACATCGACGGCAATCACTCGTCGTGCTCCCCTCTGAAGCAGGCAATCGGTGAAACCTCCCGTCGAAGCGCCGACATCCAAACAGATCAGATCCGTCGCATTAATTGCAAAAAAATCCAACGCAGCTTCCAGTTTATATCCTCCCCGCCCAACGTATTTTTGTTCCGCGATTACTCGAATGGTCGCTTCCGATTTCACCAGGGTTCCTGGCTTGTCGATCACGCACTCTTCGACGAGGATCTCACCGGCAAGAATCGACCGTTGTGCGCGTTCCCTCGATTCAAAGTAACCGTGATCTACGAGAAGCTTGTCGATCCTCGTCCGCTTCGCTTTATCCATAATTCAGTGAATCCAATTCGATTCTGGCCGAACTTAACACTTGCTAAACAACAAATTCCGCCAAATCTATGCGGTTCCCGTTGTCTGAATCCGTCTATGTCGTCTGAAGAACTGAAAGAGCAAATAAAAGAAATGCTAGTCACGAACCTGATGCTGCGTACGCCGAAGGAGGAGATCTCCAACGACTTACCGCTCTTCGGTGCAGACGGCCTTGGGTTGGATTCAATTGACGCACTCCAGCTGGTTGTCAGCATGGAAAAGACCTTTGGGGTCGGAGTGCCAAATTCAGACGTTGCACGCGTCGCCCTGGCGACGGTGAACACGATCCATGACTATATCGTCGAGCAGATGAGAAAGTAGGAACGCGCTCCCGCGCGATCCGCCGTCGCACGTCCAGGAACCTAACGTGTCGAGACCCGCAACGCCCATGTGCGTCAACATAGGGCTGCGCTACGGGCCGACAACGGCCCTTCGCTTGCCCTTACGATCGAGCCATCCTGATCCAGTGGTTGAAAGAGTGGGACGGGCGGGACGCCCGTGCCACTCTCTGTGTATCGCCCCGAAAGACATTCGGGGCTCGCGTCCCGAGCACGTGTTTACGGCGCTAAACGCGAACTTAACCCTGGCTTAAGGCAATTCAAGGCGATGTGCCCTCGGTGCCCCGGGGGTTAAGCTACTGTTGCCCCTTCGGCTTCGGCGCGCAGACCCTGTCCCCTTCCCCTTATGTTGTCTCCACCGCACCCAACGACGGATCGCGCGGGAGCGCGTCCCTCCACCCCGCCGACACATTCCTTCCACCGTCGCCGACCCGCCGATACCCCGACCCGCCGACACGTGTTTCCCCCTACGCCGATACGCCCTTACGCCAACCCGGCGATACGTGTCTCACGCACGCCGGCACGCCGATACGTTCCCCCTACCCCACTCTGTCCGCTCGATTGATCGCATCGATCAACTGGCGAAGCCGCCCGAAATTTCGGCGGTGCGGACCCGCCACTAAACGCGGCAAACGATACAGTTCCGGCTCGTTCTTTTCCTGTTTCAGGGCCCGCCCAATGCGAAGGGGTGCCGTCTCGAACAAGTCGGAAAACGACTTGTTGAGACCTTCGATTGCGCCAGGGCTCAACTGCTCGTTTAATCGAATAACCAGATCCGATCCGACCCATCGGTACGAATGAAAATTCTGGTAGAATTGCAGCACTTCGTTCACCGCTTCGTCCAAATCTTCTGTAATGCGAAAAAGACTAAAATCGTCCGGCGAAATCATCCCTTGACCCAGGAGATGTGTTCTCAAAAACTCGGTCCAGCTCTTCCAGTAAGCTCCTCCTTTTTTATCTACCAGAATGACCGGAATAATTCGCGCCTTTCCCGTCTGCATCAATGTCAAACACTCGAATCCTTCGTCCATTGTTCCAAACCCACCAGGAAACAGGGCGATCGCGTGAGTTTCTTTGATGAAATTCACTTTCCGAGTAAAAAAGTAATTGAAATTTACCAGCTTCGGATCCCCGTCGATGACCTCATTTGCTTTTTGCTCGAACGCCAACCGGATATTCAGTCCGAAGCTGTTCTGTCTGCCGGCCCCTCGCTGGGCCGCCCCCATAATCCCATCGCCGCCTCCGGTGATGATCATGAATCCGCGCTCACGCATTTCCTTAGCAAAACGTTCTGCAGCCTGGAATTCTTCGGAGCTCGACCCCGTTCGTGCCGAACCGAAGATGGCGATTTTACGGATCCTCTGGTAGGGCGCAAAAGCCTTGGACGCTTGCCTTAACTCCTTGAGCGAACGATTAATTAGTTTGAGGTCCGCCACTGGAACCGCATCGCTCCCCATCTTGAGTGCGGTAACGATCATTTCCGCAATCAACTCGTTGGACTCGCGAACTCCCCAATCACTCACGAGTTTCTGGATACGGCGGTCAAACTCCGGATCCCCAGACGACGCGAACGATGTGCGCAGCGCATGAATGCTGCCACCGGTGAAATCTTGCACGAGCAGATCTAGAACGAGAAGATCAGGTTGTCCAGCACGTAAAAGTGCCAGTTAACAGGTAACAGCGGATACAGGGGATTCAGGTAATATTGCTGGCCCCGGGGCAGGAGCTGAATCCGCTGCTACCTGATAGGTTTTTCTAATTCCCCTCCTCGACCGGATGTGCTATTTGCTCCGGTTCTCTCATGATCGTCATCCTCAGGCCGAACACGTCTAACCAACAGCTCCAGGAAGTACTCCTGGAGGTTCAAAAACTCGGTTATACTCCTCATCCGATCCACGGAGAGCTCCAGACTGTTGTCGCAGCGATTGGCGACGAACGGACTCATCACACGCTTGAATCCCTTACCGTGCTTCCGCAAGTCGAAAGGGTCTTGCCGGTCCAGAAGCGTTATAAGCTGGTCAGCAGAGAATCCAAAGCCGAAGACACCGTCGTTAATGTGGATGGTGTCAGGATCGGAGGCGACAACTTCGTCTTGATGGCCGGACCTTGTAGCGTTGAATCCGAGGAACAACTCATGTCCACAGCCAGAGCTGTGAAAGCCAGCGGCGCGAAGATCCTACGCGGTGGCGCCTACAAGCCAAGAACCTCTCCATACGAATTCCAGGGTCTGGGGCGCGAAGGGCTAAGGATACTCGCCGCTGCCAAGAAGGAAACCGGCCTGAAGATTATCACGGAAGTGTTGAGCGAGCGCGACGTCGAGCACGTCTGCGAAACTGCCGACGTGCTCCAGGTTGGCGCGAGAAATGCCCAGAATTTCCAACTCCTTATTGAGTGCGCGAAGAGCCGGAAGCCGGTCTTGCTGAAACGCGGAATGAGCGAACGCATCGAGGAGTGGCTGCTCGCCGCGGAATACATTCTCATGAACGGAAACCCGAATGTCCTGCTCTGCGAACGAGGTATCCGGACATTCGAAACTTATACCCGCAACACGCTGGATCTCGCCGCAGTGGCAGTCGCAAAGAAGGAATCCCATCTGCCGGTTGTGGTGGACCCAAGCCAGGGCTGTGGCCGGGCCGATCTGGTCAAGGTGCTCTGCCGAGGCGCGGTTGCCGTCGGCGCGAACGGGCTCTTGATCGAGGTTCACCCTCGTCCGGCGGAAGCATTGAGTGACGGTCAGCAACAGGTTGATTTCGGAGTTTTCTCGGAGCTAATCTCAGAGCTGCAACCATTTCTGAATGCAATCAATCAAAAATTCGTCTAGGGTAAGTGTCATTTAGTAAGAACATTGGTACCTTAGCTTGCGAATGAACCAGGCGTTTGATGTAGCCGTCATCGGCGGGGGTCCGGCAGGGAGTTCAGCCGGGTCGCTTCTGGCTAAGGCCGGCCGGAGCGTGGTGATCTTCGAGAAGGAAAAATTTCCCCGATTCCGCATCGGCGAGTCCATGCTCCCGGCCAGCGCAGGCACGTTGGAACGAATGGGAGTGAAGGAAAAAATCGATAACGCGGGCTTCTTAATCAAATATGGGGGCGAAATTGCTTCTGCCTGTGGTCGAACTGTTCGATTTTATTTCAAAAATGGCCTAAATGCGAAGCGCCCAACCTCCTATCAGGTCCTGCGTTCGGAATTCGACAAAATCCTCCTCGATCACGCAGCCGAGACCGGTTGTGATGTCAGGGAACAAACCCCGATCGAATCGTTTGAACTCGATGACCATGGCGTAACACTCTACTCCGGAGACGGTAAACACGTTGTGCGGGCTAAATACCTGATCGACTGCTCAGGACGCAACTCCCTGATCGGCAACCGCTATCAATTAAGACGCCCCTATCCCAATTTGCGCAAGTTTTCCGTCTACGCGTACTATAAAGATGTCGATCGAGAGGAGGGCCCGGACGGAACGCTCACCAGAATGGTGCGGGCCAAAGACTCCTGGTTCTGGATGATCCCTTTAAGCGGGAACACCACGAGCATTGGCGTGGTCATGGACACCGAAAAATTCAGGACCTTGAAAATGGCTCCTCAGGAAGCCCTGGCTCATTGCATCGCAGAGCAGCCTGTGGTGAACAAGTGGATGTGCAGAGCGCATCGGGTGACGGAGGTTTATGCCACCGGGGACTTTTCTTACCGAAATAAGCGGCTGACCGGGGATCGCTGGCTGTTGGCGGGCGACGCCGCGGGATTTATCGACCCGGTCTTCAGTAGCGGCGTTTACCTCGCTTTGCTCTCCGGTGAGCAGGCGGCAGATTCTCTTAATCTGGTTTTGGATCAGCCCAGGCATCGGGCAAAGGCATTCCGTTATTACGAACGAAGGATAGGCCGCGTGCTTGACGTTTATTTGCGATGGGCCTCGTCCTGGTACACCCAGGAATTCGTCGAAGTGTTTCTCTTTCCCAAAGAACTTTTCGAACTTGTGCCGACGATTAGCGCGGTCCTGTCCGGGAGTGAGCTACGGGATTTTGGAATACGGTGGAGGCTTTGCGTTTTTCAAATTCTCGTCGCGCTCCAGAGGCGAACGTCCAAAATTGCTCCGCGGCTGACCCTGACCCCAAAAACTTCATGACGAGCCGAATCCTAATCCTTCTATCGGCAATCCTGTTGGCCGGTTGTCAGTCTGTGAAGGAGATATCCGGGCTCGGTCCGGAGGCTAAGACGCGCATCGGGCAATTGCGGTACGTAACTCGCAATCGCTCCATCATTGGCGACATCGTTCTGCGTAATCTCACCGGAGGTGACTATGACCTTTCTTTTTCGAAGGGAGGCGTTCCGGTTCTCGAATTTCAAACTCGCGGTTCGCGCATGACCGCTACCGGGCTCCTGATCCGAACTGGCTGGTCCGGTGAGTTGGCCCAGGCCCGAGGGCCGTTGAGATCTTGGGCCATGCTAAGGGAAGTGCTCCCTTATTTTGATACCAACGTACCGAGCGCGCAAGACCCGGGCCGATGGTCGGCCACGTTCGAGCGTAAGAGTGGTATGCTATTACGCGCCGACGTTCAGTTTTCTGGGCGAAGCTCCATGGATTTCAGTTTCGGCCAATAATCGAATGGATCAGACCATACCTCAGATAGTCACCGAAGTGCAGTCGCCGGACCTGGAGCTGACGCTGACCCGAAATACGTGGTACAGTCCGCTCAGCTTTGAAGCTGCCAGTTGGATTATCAGGCATCTTCCGCGGCCGCTTTCCCGGTCGATGAGTGTAGGTGTCGGTGAATTGGGCTATCGTTTGTGCGCCAGCCGGCGAGCAGCTCTCTTGCGGAATTTGCATGCCGTCGCGCGAGAGAAACCTAGGCAGAACGCCCTCTCCAGAAGCTGCTTTCATAATTTTCTACGCATGTTGCATGATTTCTGTGATTGTGCCGAAGGAGGCACGGCCCGGGTTAACTCGCTCATGGTCGAGCGGCGCGGTTTCCATTTCCTCGAAACAGGGCGCCGCAACGGCAAAGGCATCCTGCTTATCACCGGCCATCTTGGCGCCTGGGAACTTGGCGGCATGGTCCTTGCCTCGGATGGTTTCCCGGTGAACGTCGTAACGATGGCAGAACCCACTCAGGAACTGAACGAATGGCGCAAAAAATACCGCGAGCGCTTCGGGATCAAGACGATCACCGTCGGCTCTGACAAATTTGCCTTTGTGGAAATTATCCAGGCGCTCCGTCGCAACGAACTGGTTGCGATGCTGATTGACCGTCCCTACCTCAACAGTGGGGTTCAGGTTCGATTTTTCGAACACCCCACCCTTTTCTCATCCGCTGCTGCGCGCATCTGGCAGCACACGCAAGCCTCCGTGATCCCCGCTTTCGTCTTACAATTGGAACCTGGCCAATATGGTTGCTATGCCTATCCGCCGATTGACATGGCTGCCGGCCAAACACTTGAAGAAAATAGTCAACTCATCGCGAACGTATTCCAGACCATTATTCGACAATTCCCGGAACAATGGTTCAACTTTGTACCGATCTGGAATCCCTGATTCACAATGAAAAAACTGATCCTGTTAACCGTTATAGGAATCGCTCGTGTAGCCTGCGCCAGCCCAATGTCGCAGAGCGATATCGATCAACTCATTCAGAAACTGCAGGCCCTGCATAATAATCAGCCTTCTTTACAGGCCAATTTTCGGGAAGAACGCCGCTTGGCCATGCTCAAAGAGCCGGTCGTGAACGAAGGGAAGGTCTGGTTCACTCTGCCGGACAAAGTCCGCCGGGAGATTGAAGGAAAGACTCCCAGTACCACCGTTATCGATGGCAAAAAGATGTCGATTTATTACCCGAACTATCAGCAGCTCGAGATCTACGACTTGGAAAAGCGACCGATTATCAAGGACTCGTTACGTGCACTGACCGCCGGACTCAATTTTCGGGAGATCGGCAGTTACTATAACGTGGAAGGATCGAAGGACGGGAACGTGTATCACATAACCTTGACCCCTAAGACGGCCTCGGTAAGAAAGCTGGTAAAAAGCGTCGATCTGACACTCAACGAAAATCTGACACCCGCACGGGTAGTCGTTGAAGACTCCAAGGGCCAAAGGTTCACCATCACGTACACGAACGTCCGCCGTGAGCCCATTCCGGAGTCCACTTTCGAGTTCTCGGCGCCTCCCGGAACAAAAGTTTCGACCCCGTTAGGTTGACAACCCGCCGTTTTGCGGTAACGAATTGCTCCCGGGCCATTCGATCCGTCATTGCCTCGTAGTGTAACGGTAGCACAAGTGACTCTGAATCACTTTGTCATGGTTCGAATCCATGCGAGGCAGCGCGCTCAACATCAGTAACTTACGTAAAGTCTCTTGAGACCTCCAAAAGCGCCTCTCAGCCAGTTTTGCCCACTTTTCGTTTAATTTAATTCGCAGCGCCTTCCGACAACCACTCCGATGGAAATCGCCTGAAGTATGTGACTTCGGATCATAGGGTTGCAGGTTCGAGCCCTGCCGGATGCATGCCTCAATCCGAGGTACTTATGTCACACGGGTTCGACGTCTGAAATGTTGCTTGTGCTTTTATACGACTCCGGCGGCGTAGCTCGAAAGCGAGCGGACAACTACAACGATACACGGGTTCGAATCCCGTTAGGGTCGCCAAGCTGATTATCAAGTATTTACGCAGGACAAAGCGCTCCAGTAAGAATATAAGTACGAATACAGGTTTCCAGAAGGCTGTTTAATCCGCACAAATGTCCATGGACGTGCGGACTCCGAACATGGCAGGTAGAGTAACTGGAGAGAATTCGGACAGATGAATGCGTGGCCTGCACTTTGCTATTTGTGTGGGCAATCGTTATCTGAGCCGGTCGGGATGGATCACGTGCCAATGCAGCGGCTTTATGCACCGGAGGTTCGTAAAACCCATTCTCCGAATCTACTCACGATCCCCGTGCACGATAAGTGCAATAAGTCTTACCAGCGCGATGAGGATCACTTCGTTACTGCGCTCATGCCACACTCACGCGCCTCGCGTCGTGTGGAAGATCGTGAGGGGTCTGTATTTCCATCACCAGAACAAATTCCTTACCGGCCAGGCTAACTGCACCTATTGGCGTGGCTTCGCAACGGGCAGTGCCTCGGGGCCGAGTTTCAATCTGACCTATCCGCCAGCTTGAATATCGTCACGAGCGGCCACGTCAAAGCGGCTGTGGATGGCGGGCAAGCTTGAGCGCTTCAACAGGATCCATCTACAACATTCATTATGGAAGTTGGAGTGTTGTTAAGGCGCGACCGGAATCCTGGCTCTCGGCATTTTCTCTATTCTATTCTATCGAGCGTTAATTTCCACAAAGGCATCCAAACCAGTGTGCCATCGCGGAACAGTAGGCGTGTGCACCGGACACATATCTCTCCTGTCGCCCACAGCCATCAACTAAATTGCTGTCTCTCCTGTCTCCGATGGTTCGAATACGAAATGCTTCGTCAATTGTGGAAACGAATACCGTACCATCCCCGATAGAACCCGTCTTCGCGGCCGTTAGTATTGTGCATAGAGCGCTGGAGGCGACGGCGACGATGTCGTCAGTCAAACCGATTCAATGCTGTTTTTCGCTGATGAACGGGCGAGCGCCTCAAGAACCTTCATGTTTTTCAGACTATCTCCAGGCGGGAGTGGGACGGGCTGCCCGTTCAGAAGGGCTTCGGAGAATGCGTCAACCATGTCCCGGTAATGGTCTCCCGGTTCAAGCAATTCTTCGCGACGCTTCCCGTCTGCATCCATAATGACAATCAGGCCCTCCGACACGCGCGTTCCGAGACCGAGAATGATTCCGCGCGGCACTTCTATCGTCCCGTCTGTACCGACTATCGTGTAGGTGCCCTGCCCATCGGCGCCGAACCAACAGGAAATCATCCCGACGCCATCGGCGAATTCCAGAATACCCACCGCGCTGGTGTCAACGCGCAGGTCGGGATCGATTTGAAGTCGACCAATGACGCGCTCCGGCTCGCGGCCGAAGATCATGCGGCAGATATTTACCGTATAGCAGCCCATGTCAAGAAGCGCGCCGCCGCCCAGCGTTTCCGCATAACGGATGTTCGATGGATCGAGCGTACGCATGATATTGACGGAAAGATGGGCGCGAACCTCTCGCACCTGACCGATTGCACCCGAATCAACCAACTCCTTTACCCGTCGAGTCTGTGGGTGGAATCGATACATAAAGGCCTCCATTAGACTGACGCCGTGTTTTGCGCAGGCTTCGATCTGCTTTGCCACATCTTGGGCGGAAGTCGCCAACGGTTTCTCGCAGAGCACCGCCTTACCGGCCTCCGCTGCGCGAATGGTCCATTCAGCGTGCATCGTATTCGGAAGAGGGATATAGACGGCATCCACATCCGGATCCTTCAGCAACGCCTCATAGCTACCCACCACACGGCTTATTCCCAGTGCCTGCGCGACTCGGCGCGCTTTTTCGATATCTCGGCTCGCAAGAACTTCGACGACTCCAAACTTCGATTTTTGGATCGCGGGGATGACCGCAACTTGGCCAATGTTGGCGGTGCTCATCACACCCCATCTCAGTTTTAGTGTCATTTTGTCCTCACTCATTTCTCGTCGTGGCAACGGTGCCATACTCGTCATTTTTTCTTGCCAGCGTTACCCCACAAATTGGGGTCGTTCACATTGTCCTTGGTGATTAGCACCGGTTCGGTTCGCCCCTTCGGGTCAAATGGCTTGCCTTCGAAATGGGCGATGATATCCCCGAGAATGATTCCACCCATAGCG
>DASXBV010000053.1:0-5410 GCA_036491515.1 Chthoniobacterales bacterium | reverse complement strand
CGCAATGCGGCACGCTAGGCCTCCTTCGCTACGCTACGGCGCGCCCTCGTCTTGCGGCCAGCATAGTCGGACAACTTGGCCACGACGTAGGCCTTGCGGAGTCGGGCTTACCGCGGGTAAAGCGGGACGCTTTACTTACTCCGCGGGCTTAGCGATGATCTTCCGAGGGAGAAAGGGTATCTAACGTGCGTAAATTTCCGTTTCTTGAGTTCTTCCCCTTTGTCGTCTTGGCCAGACGTTACCTGCCGCCCAGGTGGCACCTTCTCAAGCGGTCAGTTGGCCAAAAACAGAACCCGCTGTTCGCTGCTCCCTTTTCTTACTCGACCGTCACGCTCTTCGCGAGATTGCGCGGTTTATCCACATCGCAACCTAACTTCACCGCGAGGTGATAGGCAAAAAGCTGTAGCGGCATCACGGCCAGAATTGGAGAAATGAAATCAGGACATTTCGGAATAAAGATCACGTCGTCGGCCAGGCTTGCGATTTGTTTTCTACCTTCGGTAGCTATGGCGATAACTCTACCTCTGCGAGCTTTAATTTGTTCGAGGGTATTGATGTTTTTATCGTAGACCGCGTCATCCGGAGCAATCATGATTGACGGGACATCCGGTCCGATGAGCGCGATAACGCCGTGCTTTAGCTCAGCGCTAGGGTGGCCTTCAGCAAATTTGTAGCTGATCTCCTTTAGCTTCAGAGCTCCTTCTAACGCGATCGGATAGTTATATTGCCGCCCAAAAAACAGGAAGCCGGCCGCGTCCGCATATTTCCCGGCCAATTCTTCGATTCTGGCCGCCTCATCGAGAACCTGACGAGCGAGGTCAGGGAGGCTTTCGAGAGCCGAAATCACTTCGATTCCCTGAGCGCTGGATAAGTGCCGAATACGTCCGAGCAAAAGGGCGAGCAGAGTAAGAATCACGACTTGTGAAGTGAAGCTTTTTGTCGCCGCGACCCCAATCTCCGGACCTGCATGCATGTAGACACCGCCGTCGCTTTCTCGGGGTATCGTGCTGCCTACACTATTACAAATGCCCAGAGTCCGATACCCTTTCCGTTTGCTTTCACGCAGCGCTGCCAATGAATCGATGGTCTCGCCGCTCTGGCTGATTACAATCACGAGCGTGTCCTTGTTCATCGGCATGTTGCGGTAGCGGAATTCGCTAGCGAACTCGACCTCAGTCGGAATATGGGCGAGACTTTCGATCAAACACTCGCCCAGCCTGGCTGCGTGGAGAGCGGTTCCGCAGGCAGTCAGCACCATCCGATCAACATCACGCAGCTCCCGCGAGGACATGTTAAGGCCACCGAGTTTCGCCGTACTCTCTTCAATCGAGAGGCGACCGCGCATGGCGTCCCGGATGGAGTTGGGTTGCTCAAAGATCTCCTTGAGCATGAAGTGGGAATAGGCTCCCTTGTCGACGTCTTCAGCGGTAAACTCTACCTTGCTAACCTGAAAAGAAGTGTCGGCTCCGGCCAGAGAGACAACGTTGAATTGATCTCGCTCGATCGCGACAACGTCGTAGTCATCCAGATAAACCACGTCTCGCGTATGGGCTACTATCGCGCTGACGTCACTCACGATAAAGTTTTGGCCTTTGCCGACGCCCAAAATCAAGGGGCTACCTCGCCGTGCCCCAAGTACCACCTCGGGTACGTCGACATGAAAGAGCGCGAGACCATATGTGCCGATGACCTGCTTTAGACCGAGACGAAATGCGTCTAATAGATTTTGTTTGTTGCGCGGCCCCGGCATGCCGTCAAAAATAAAACCAATCAAATGAGCCAACACCTCGGTATCAGTCTCCGAGCGGAACGTGTGACCGTGGCTAAGCAGTTGGTCTCGCAGCTGCTGAAAATTTTCGATCACCCCGTTATGGATGAGCGCCAACTTACCACTCTGGTCAAGATGCGGATGCGCATTCTCATCGGTAACCCGGCCATGGGTAGCCCATCGGGTATGTCCGATCCCTGATGTGCCGCGCGGGGGATCTTTTTGAACCATTTGCGTTAGACTCGCGATCCGGCCTGCGCACTTTCGGAGCTCCATCTCGCCGTTCGCCAGAGTCGCCACGCCCCCAGAGTCGTAGCCGCGATATTCCAACCGGCGCAGCCCATCAATGAGAATGGGGGTAGCTTCCGAACCGCCGATGTATCCGATAATCCCGCACATAAGTAAAAACCATCGTGACAAAGATTTTGCGTGATTGCAAGGTGCGGTAACGCCAGATTGCGGTGTGTTGATCTATCTGTGAATTATGGATAATCTCCCCCTCCAGAACAGAACACTTTGCATCGTGATGGGCGGTGGCGCTGGAACGCGCCTGTTCCCCCTAACGAAAGATCGTGCGAAACCGGCGGTGCCACTGGCCGGCAAATATCGATTGGTTGATATACCGATTAGCAATTCTCTGAATTCCGGCTTCCACCGGATCTATGTGCTGACACAATTCAACAGCACTTCGCTACATCGCCATATCAACGCCAGTTATAAATTCGACAATTTTTCGAAGAGCTTTGTCGAAATCCTCGCAGCACAGCAGACGCCTGAGGGTGCGCGTTGGTATCAGGGAACAGCAGACGCTGTCCGGCAAAATCTCCGTTATTTTCTCGAGGGTCCCTATGAATTCTATCTCATTCTGAGTGGCGACCAGCTTTACCGGATGGACTACAGGTTGCTTCTTCGGCAGCATGTGGAGACAGGGGCGGACATCACGATTGCGACCACGCCAGTCGATCGCACGGCAGCTTCTTCGTTCGGGATTATGCATAGCGACGCCAACCGGAGAATCTTTCGGTTCGAAGAAAAGCCGAAGGAACCGGCCCTCCTGGACGAGCTGCAGATCCCTCCTCCCCTCCTCAAAGAACTCGGATTGCCCGAGGACTCTGAGCTTTTTCAAGGTTCGATGGGAATCTACGTGTTCAATCGGAAAATCCTGATCGAGTGCTTGAACAACGATCTTGACGACTTTGGCAAGCACATTATTCCGTCATCGCTCCAGACGTACAAGGTCATCACCTACATATTTCAGGGGTACTGGGAGGATATCGGTACTGTCCGTGCGTTTTTCGAAGCGAACCTTGCGCTGACGGATACCTTGCCTCCCTATAACTTTTTCGATCGGGCAGCTTCAATTTACACTCATCCGCGATTTCTTCCGGCCAGTAAAATCAACGCCGCAACGATTCGCCACGCGATTGTCGGTGACGGCTGCATCATATCGGACGCACATATCGAGAGGGCGGTCATCGGTATCCGTAGCATCATTAAGAGCGGAGCGACCATTCGAAATTCCGTTATTATGGGTGCAGACTATTACGAGGATGAAGCGGCCGAAATCTCTGAAGATGCGGGTTTGCTCCCGCCGATTGGGATTGGGAGAAACTCCGTAATCGACCGGGCAATAATCGATAAGAATGCGCGAATCGGCGAAAGCGTTGTGATCACGCCCGACGGGAAAGCACCTAACGTTGACAGCACCAACTACTACATCCGTGATGGTGTGGTGGTGATCCCGAAGAATGCCATGATTCCGGACGGAACCTGGATCTGAGACCTGCCGTGAACTTAGACCCGCAGATTCACCGGCGCCTGGTAGCTGCAGTCGGGTTTGCGGAGCTCTCTCTTTTCCAAGATGCAGTGCAGGAACTCGAGGAACTGCCGGATAAACTTAAAGAAATAGCAATCGTCCTCGCCACCTGGCTGGAGGTGTATCAACGGTGGCAGAAATGGTCGGAAGCCTCGTCGGTCGCCCAGCGGTTAGCGGAAATGGAACCGGACGAATCGAATTGGCCATTAGCGCTCGCCTATGCGGTCCGACGAAGCCGAGGCTTGGTCTTCGCCCAGGAAATTCTGAAACAGGCTGAAGAGAAATTTCCCGATTGCGCGACGATTCACTTCAATCTTGCTTGCTACGCGGCGCAGCTCGGATATCTGGACGAAGCCCGTCAGCGTCTTCGTCGAGCCATCCAGTTAGATCAGGGATTTGCGGCTCTGGCGAAAACTGATCCCGATCTAAAACCGATCCAAACAGAAACGGGATAAACGAGAAGGTTCGGGAGCTGATCTAGAGGAAGAATCACACAAAGGGCATGAGGCAAAAGTAAGAAGGCAAAAGGCAGAATGAAGAAGTTGCGTCAGACAAGCTTTCTTGCCTCCGTCAAGAATGCGATGAGTTAATCGCGATTTTCGTGACGATCATCAATCGAGCAAAAGAGAAATAAATTTCTGCCTTCTGCCTTTTGCCTCTTCACCCCTTGCCTTCTTGCCGCCGACTCCTAAATTATGGATCCTATCTTATGGAATCTGACTTTCAAGCCCATCAAATCGACGAACTGAAATCTCGCATAGGGGAACTTCGGAGGTATCTTTGACTACCCTAGGCTGCAGTCGCGGCTGATTGAACTTGAGCAGCAGATGACGGCTGCCGATTTCTGGAATAACAAGGATCGCGCCCAGGCCACGATCGACGAGGCGACGGCTCTTCGCGCAAAGGTGCAGCCCCTGTCCGCGCTCGTCCAAAAGACGGATGATCTTGAAATCCTCAGGTCGCTGGCAGAGGAGGAAAAAGAGGCCAATCAGACAGCTCTTCAAGAGGTCGCACAAGAGTATTACGCCGTGCTGAGAGAGCTGGAAAGTTTCGAGCTGAAGATGCTTCTTTCGGGCGAATTTGATAAGAACAACGCGTTCCTGACGATCCATGCGGGCGCAGGAGGAACAGAATCTTGCGATTGGGCAGATATGCTCTTCCGTATGTACCAACGTTGGATCGAGCAAAACGGCTTTCGCAGCCAAATCATCGACATTCAAGAAGGTGACGAAGCCGGCATCAAATCCGTTACGGCGCTCGTCAGCGGCGAGTATGCATATGGTTATCTCCAAACTGAACGGGGCGTGCATCGTCTTGTCCGGATCTCTCCTTTTGACGCCAACAAGAGACGCCACACCTCCTTTGCAAGCGTCGACGTCGTGCCGGAATTGAAGGAAGATGTGGACCTTGAGATCAATGAGAAGGATCTGGCCATCGACACTTTCCGTAGCGGCGGAAAAGGCGGTCAAAATGTCAACAAAGTCGAGACGGCAGTTCGAATCACTCATCTTCCGACCGGTATTGTGGTCGCTTGCCAGGCGGAACGCAGCCAAGGCAGAAACCGTCAGTTGGCGTTGAGTATGTTGAAGGCGAAACTTTACCAGATCGAGCAGGATCGAAAACGGGCGGAATTGGATCGCCAATACGGGGAAAAAGGGGACATCGCCTGGGGAAACCAAATCCGTTCTTACGTGTTCCAACCATATCAGATGATCAAAGATCATCGCACCGGCGTTGAGACCAGCAATATCCAATCGGTGATGGATGGTTCGATTAACGCCTTCATCGAAGGAAAACTGCGAGGGTTAACAAACAAGAAAGGCGAA
>DASXBV010000052.1:0-3522 GCA_036491515.1 Chthoniobacterales bacterium | reverse complement strand
CCAGAGAGGCGAGGTTATCGGGATCATCGGCCGTAACGGCGCCGGCAAAAGCACGCTTCTGAAGGTATTGAGCCGCATCACCGAACCGACTGCCGGACGGGTCATCCTGCGGGGCCGTGTCGCGAGCCTGCTCGAGGTCGGTACCGGATTTCACCCCGAATTGACTGGCCGGGAAAACATCTATCTCAACGGTGCGATCCTCGGTATGACCCGCGCCGAGATCCGCAAGAAATTCGATGAGATCGTCGACTTTGCCGGCGTCGAGAAATTCCTGGATACCCCAGTAAAGCGCTACTCGTCAGGAATGTACGTCCGTCTCGCTTTTGCGGTGGCTGCCCATCTAGAGCCGGAGATCCTGCTCGTTGACGAAGTATTGGCAGTCGGCGATACCGAATTTCAGAAAAAGTGTCTCGGGAAGATCGACCAGGTTTCTCGGCAGGAAGGCCGGACGGTGCTGCTAGTAAGCCATAACCTGGCGGCAGTTGCTGAAATGGCCAACCGGGCATTGCTGCTCGATGCTGGGGCGGTCACAGTTGATGGCTCAGTTACCGAAGCTGTCTCGACCTATCTGTCAAGAGGAGCGAGGAAAGCCAGCTACATACGTCCGTTTGACCCGCAAATTATCTCTCCTCATATCGCGCGTATCGAGGTCTTGACCTCTGATCCAAATGCGGTCCACCGTTTTGGCGAGCCACTTGAGATGAAATTCTGGATCCGACATCGGGTACCCATGCTACACGGTAGCTTTTGCTTTCAGATTGTAAACAGCCAAATTCAAATCCCGGTGATCTGTTCGTCTTATTACCACGGGGATGGATTTGGTACCACATCCGGCTCATCGGTACTGTTATGTAGGTTCCCTGGTATTTCATTGAATGTAGGACAGTTTCATGTATGCACTTGGCTCCAAGATCAGCGGAGCAAAGATACTTATGAAAATTTGGATGGGATTTGTGCTTTTGAAGTGATTCGAATCGATGAGAATCAGATTGCGGGGTGGCGTTCGGAGGTCTGTGCTTACCATGAGCAGCATGCGTGGACGGCCGTGGATGTTACCGGGGATGTAGAGTTTTGAGACAGGGTGTGTTTACCATCCTCCCATGAGCAGGCAATGCGCTGGTCGCGAAGTTGCCGATTTGAGCGAATTGCGCGTTTCTAATCGAGAAGCAACCTACTCGCAAACTATAGCGCAATTCCGGAGTGATGAAGATGGAACGATCCCTACGTGCTTATGAGTACAGCGCAGAAAAACATCAGCTGTATTTGAACCACTACGAACGTCATTTTAAATCGCTTGCTGCGCGCGACATAAAATTATTCGAACTTGGAGTTTATAAAGGAGGCTCGTTGCTGCAATGGAGAGACTTCTTCACAAATGGCCAAATCGTTGGATTGGATTTGGAGCCCGTGCACATCGATGATCCAACCGGACGAATTCGCACCTATCGCGGTGATCAGCGCGATCTGCGCCTTCTGGATCAAATAGCTAGCGAATGCGCACCCGACGGGTTCGACATAATCATTGATGATGCATCGCACATCGCCGCTTACACCAAGATCAGCTTCTGGCATCTGTTCGATAATTATCTGAAGGCTGGTGGCTACTATGTAATCGAGGATTGGCGGGTCAGCTATTGGGAGGGTTGGCCAGATGGCGCGAGATACGAGTGGCCAATTCCCACTCCGGCTCCACCACCGCAGTTTTCGAGTACGACGGAGCCGAATTCCCGGTTGCCAAATTACCACGATTTAATCGCCGGTCTAGCCAAGAGGGCATTGGGCACGATAGGGGCGCGTTCGATCACCAAGCCGGCAAGCCGGTTATATCGCAAGGTCAAATACAGGCAACGACGTTTGCCGAGCCATGATTATGGGATGGTCGGTCTCATTAAGCAACTGGTCGATGAGCTCGGTATGGATGCGATCACCAATCCGGAACGCAACGGCACACCACCGCAGCGGTTTCCAAAATTTCAGCGTATCGAAATCTGTCCAGGCCAAGTATTTATCGTGAAGGCGACCGAGCTCGACGACGCCTTGTTAGGGGAATCCCTTCGTCATCCTTTCCCGAAGAACGGCTGACGCGTCGTGCAGGATAGCGAAGGGCAACCCGAACCTAATTATGCCGAGCACCCCAATGTTTCGCGGCGTGCTTCAGCCCGCTCAGAGTTTTGACGGCGACGGGCCGATGCCGGGCATGTTTCGGATCGCCGTCTTAAGGCGTCCTTTGCGGCCCCGGGTTGGGCGACGTGGCACGTGCGACACAATAAGTTATCGCCGGGCTTTCTCAACCCGCACAGCACGCGCCGAAACGTTTCGGATCGATGCAAGTCCTGAAATCGGTCCCGCTTCAGGTTGCCGAGCACGTATTCCGCCGACCAATCCATACAACAGAGCACCACATCCGCCATTAGGCAGCTGCACATTCTGATAGATGCGGTCGCAAACGGAGTTTGCCGCTTGGGCTGGCCGCTGTTATGATCGGGTTTGATGTTTTTGCCTTGACCTTTCTTCGTATTGAGATTTCCGGCGCGATCCTGGATCCGGAATTCCTCGAAATCGACCTGATGCTGTCGCAGCCATGCGCCTAAAACCGGTGCACCTCGTTTCCGTGAAAATGAAGGTCAGTGATAATATCTGCTGCCACGAGATCCGAGAGCAGAGAGAAATGTTTGTCGTTGATAGCCAAGTTCACGAGTTTTCCAGCGGACGGTAGATGGATCCGAAATTTATAGTACTGCAGCTTGGATAACCTCTTGACCTCATCAGGCGTTATCCCCGCTAACGTCGTGCTAATGTAGATTGATTGTCCGCGACTCGGCCGCGTACTCTATCATGTCCGTGCAGTGAGGATTTAAGAACGCCTCAGCGAAACCAGTAAAGTGCAGAACGATACGCCTGGGAATTTCATGATGTATATTTTAAAGTTATCAAACTTCATCATGCGATCTTCGCCGAAACAGCGGTGACTAATCTTGCTTGCAGACAATAGACACGCGCAACTTTGCATCCGATCATGGTTGTGACTTCGAAATGCCGCGCTTTCAACATGGCCTCCGTGAAAGGGGTGGTAAGTAATCATCGCAAGCTGGTTCGGACCCGCAGGATTGCAACGGTTCCGGTTGTTTGGACAGCTTCCGGGGAGGAATAAGCTAAAGGGCCCCGGTAGCCTACTGCTGGTTTCACCCTTCCCCGAATCAAATTCATCGCGTGTTGTTGCGGGGTGCTGTGAAGCTTGTGGGCAGCCGCCGACCTGTGGGCAAGGTGGGGGAAACGCATCGCGTTTTCCCCGGCTTGTCCATAGGGGACCGCACTTGCGCGGTCAGGCGGGGATCGGCGCAGCCGACTGTCCACAAATTCACAGCACTTGCTTGGCATGGCGTCAGGCGGCCAGCGCCGCCGCGGTTGATTGGCCGAGGTAAGCCTCGTCCGGTGTTCGCCAGCTGAGCGCCTGATGCGGCCGCCGCAGATTATACCAGTCGAAGAACTCGGCAAGGCTGCGCTTCTGTTCGATGCCGTTGG
>DASXBV010000051.1:0-7870 GCA_036491515.1 Chthoniobacterales bacterium | reverse complement strand
AGCCTGAACACGGGGCGAATGTTTATTAGCTTAAAGCCGCGGAAGGAACGAAATGTCACTGCAACCGAGTTTGTAGCCAGAATACGCGGTAAAACGGCCAGAATACCGGGCATTGGCGTTTTCATTCAGGCTGCGCAGGATATCGCGGTTGGCGGCCGGGCAACAAAGGGTCAATACATTTATTCATTGGTAGGTCCGAACCAGGAAGACTTGGATACTTATGTTCCCAAGCTGATGGAGGCGCTGAAAAAAAGTTCGAAGTTAAAGGATTTAACAACCGACCAACAACTACGCGGGCTGCAATCTAACGTCGTTGTAGACCGGGTTAAGGCCTCGCAACTTGGAATCCAGCCTCAGCAGGTCGACAGCGCGTTATACAGTGCTTTCGGTCAGCGGCAAGTTTCGGTCGTGTACAATGATCGTGACCAATTCCATGTCGTCCTCGAAGCTTCGTCTCAATATCTCGCAGATCCCACCGCCCTTGACAAAATTTACGTTTCCGGCTCGGCTCGCATCCAAGTTCCGCTTAGCGCCATCGCACATATTCAAACCACCAACACTCCGACTGCGATAAATCATCAGGGTCAATTCCCCGCGGTCACCTTCTCGTTTAATTTGGATCCGGGCACTTCTCTCCTGCAAGCGACACAGATTATCGAGAACGCGGCGCGGGCCATCAATATGCCTGACACGATTCGCGGCAGTTTCCAGGGAACAGCGCAGGTCTTTCAGGATTCTCTCTCCTCGGAACCGGTGCTGATCCTGACCGCCATCATCGCCGTCTACATTGTGCTTGGCGTCCTTTACGAAAGCTACATTCATCCGATCACTATCCTTTCAACCCTGCCTTCGGCGGGCTTGGGTGCTTTGCTCGCGCTCCTCATCTTTAAAGTCGATCTTTCGATTGTCTCGATCATTGGAATCATTCTGCTGATCGGCATCGTGAAGAAGAACGCCATCATGATGGTCGATTTCGCGCTGGAAGCTGAGCGGGACCAAAACCTCTCGCCGGCTGATGCAATTTACCAGGCCTGTATTGTTCGCTTTCGTCCCATCATGATGACCACGTTGGCCGCGATGTTTGGCGCGATTCCGCTTGCAATGGGCCAGGGTGACGGTTCCGAAATCCGTCAACCGCTCGGGGTCGCGATCATCGGAGGTCTGGCCGTTTCGCAACTGCTGACGCTCTACACCACGCCGATTATTTACCTCTATATGGATCGCTTGCGGCAACGGCGACATGAACCTGCGCCTTTAGCGCAGCTGCATCCGGCGTGAGTGGCCGTTGAGGGGAAACGTATCGGCGTGTGGGCGTGTGGGCGTTTGTAAAGAGTCATCAGCTTCGTCGAGACCTCCTGGTCGATATAGCCATATCGAAAAGCAGTCTTATTTCCCAGACTCCGTTACGCCGATACGCCGACACGCTTCTCTTGCCGACGGCCCATTGAACGCAACGACGTCACCATTATATGCGAGACGATGCACCATCGAGGAAATCTCTAGCGTCCGGTTTGTGGTCTGCTTTATGATTGTTTTAGGAGCAATGAATCAGTTCAGGTTCATGGACTTGCTCTGTTCTTCGTGGCATTGATAGTTTTGCTCAGCAGCATCATCGAATTCATCTGCTTACCATGAAGGCGAGGCTTTTTAACTATCTGATTACCTTCGTCATGGTTTGCCTGGCTGGCTGGGCTGCGTGGTCTCTCTATCAGCGCTACGTTCAAAATCCGTGGACTCGGGACGCGCAGGTTCGCGCGAATATTGTTGGAATTGCGCCGCGCGTTTCAGGCCCGATTATTCATGTCTTGGTCCACGACAACCAGGAGGTGAAAAAGGGGCATCTGCTTTTTGAGATCGATCCGGCCGATTTCCAGGCGCAGCTCAACCAGGCTGCCGGCCAGGTCCTTAATGACGAAGCGAACTTGAAACAACAACAACAAAACCTTGATCGGCAAACCGATCTCTATAACAGGCGCGTGACCGCCCAGCAGGATTTTCAGAACGCTCAGGACAGCTTCGCAGCCGCCCAAGCCCAGCTAGTGTCGGCAAAAGCGAATCTGGAGCTTGCTAGGTTGAACTTGAGCTACACGAAAGTCTTCGCCCCGGTGGACGGGTACGTAACCAATATGAATACAAGTGAGGGCACCTATGTGACCGCTGGGAACCAGTTGATGGCGCTGGTCGATACGAGTTCGTTTTGGATCGCCGCATATTTCAAGGAGACTCAACTGCCGCATATCGAAATGGGTCAGCAGGCTAACTTGGCCCTTATGGGTTACGGCAATCAAGCGTTCCAGGGCGTGGTCCGAGGCATCGGTTGGGGCGTCTTCGTTCAGGATGGGTCTGGCAGTACGACGACTGATTTGTTACCTGAGATTAGCCAGACGGTCGATTGGGTTCGTCTACCGCAACGATTTGCGGTTCGCATCGAGCCTTTGGGCCCAGTGCCTGTGCCTCTCCGAATTGGTCAAACGGTTTCTGTGTCAATGAGACCGGAGGTCGAGCACGCTGAATTACCGAAGCGAAGCAGTGGGGCGCAACCGTAAGGGCCATTCAGAATTGGAGAATTCAAGGACTCATGAACTCGAGAAATCAAGAATGATGAGATGCGAAATTCGCCGCATAACAGTTTGCACTTCTTGGGCCCTTGAGTGCCTGAGTGCCTTGGGTTCTTGAGTTCTTGAATTCTTCGCGCCATCACTGCCCCATCACTGTCCCGACCGGCAATGCGAACCCGCGCACGAATTCCATCGTCGCCATCCTGCGCTTCCCTTCAAGCTGAACCTCCAGCAACAAGATTGCCCCATGCCCACAGGCAACCACAACGCCCCGATTTACGACCTGGCTTACGACGCCCGATTGACCAGCGAAACGATGGATCGGCAAGGCCCGATGAATCTTGAGCTTTCTTAGGGTACCGTCCGCCGCGCGTACGAGCGTAAAGGCGCCCGGCCAGGGGTCCAGCGCGCGCACGAGCCGATCCAGGTACCAACAATCTTCGGACCAATTTATTTTCCCCGACTCACTCTCGAGTTTGGGAGCATAGCTCGCTTGTGTCTCTTCCTGCCGAATTCTGGGCGCTTCATGCGATAAAATGAGGTCCAACGCGGGAGCCAGCACCTTGGGTCCGAGGTTCGCCAGCCGATCGTGTAACGACCCGGCGGTCTCGCGTCGGCGGATTGAGATCGATCTGCTTAGTAAAATGTCGCCGGTATCCAAGCCTTCTGACATGTACATTATGGTAATCCCAGTCAATTGATCGCCCGCAAGGATCGCCGCCTGGATGGGTGCGGCGCCTCGGTGCCTCGGCAATATTGACGCGTGCAAGTTGAGACAGGCCAGGGTCGGCATCTCCAGCAGCGCCTTTGGTAAAATCTGACCGTATGCCATGACCACAATCAAGTCCGGCGAAAGGTTTTCAATCCGGTCCAGTTCCTCAGGCTGCCGTATTTTGACGGGTTGCAGGACAGGCAAATTGAGCGCGATCGCCATTCTCTTAGGCGCCGGCGACGTCAGCACCTGCGATCGGCCGACCGGTTTGTCAGGTTGCGTCACAACACCCACGAGGTTCACCAGCGAAGAGTTCGCAAGCCATTGCAAGGTCGGGAGCCCGATCTCGCCGCTACCCATGAATACAACCCGAGGCTTATTGCTCATCGTCTTGAAACTCGCCCGGTCAGGGTCGGCGAGGCGAAGTAGCAACAGCTTGTTACCACCGGTCAAGCGTTAAAGGTCATTACTCCGTCGCGCGTATTCCAAATCACTACAAGGATATCCTGGAGAACCTTCACCGGAGGTTGAAGGGCATCGATCTCGGTCACCCCGTCGGAATAAAAATTCAGTACTGGCTTGGTCTCCTCCTCATAACAGGCCAAACGCTTCCGGATGACCTCTTCACTGGCGTCATCGAGCCGGTTGTCTTTGATAGCGCGTTTTCGTAAGCGACGGACAAGCTCGTTCCGATTAGGACACGAGAGGTGAAACACCCTTCTGACGTCAATCAAGTTCTCCATGAGTTTGGCCTGATTGACATTTCTGGGAATTCCATCAAGCACCAGCGCGTCGATATCCGGTTTAAATTCTGCCTCGAGTACCTGTGCTTCGATCTTCGTCCGCCAAAGTTCAACTGTCAGATCGTCCGGCACAAGCAACCCTTTACTGGAGTACTCGACAAATTTTTGTCCCAAAGGTGTGCGCAAATCGAGGGAGCGAAACACTTCTCCGCAGGCACAATGGAAGAATCTGGGGACCGATCCGAGCGCTTTACCTTGAGTCCCTTTGCCACTGCCTGGTGCGCCCATGAAGAGATAAGTAACGTAGCGGTTCATATGGGGGTGTTAGCGAAGCCTTGGCTTCCGGAGATTCGAGAGGAACTGTGAGGAAGGCAAGATTTTTTTTCAAAGTAGGCGAAGCGTCCTCGCTTTGCTCTCTCGGAAGAAGCAGGCCGCAGATTATGTAAAGCGGTCGTTGAACCGCAGAGAATACAGATTACGCAGATTTTGTTTCCTGGCCTCCGAACATTCGCGAGGCCCGTATCTAAAATAATCTGCGTAATCTGCGGATACGTCCAATCCGCTGGTTTATTATGATTGGCATCGAACGCGGTGTGCGTTTAAATAGGCAGGTGCTCAGTTTGACGGTTCTTGGCAGCGGCAGTGCAGGTAACTGTTCGCTAATTGCCACCAACCAGTGCCGGCTGCTCGTTGACGCCGGATTGAGCGCGCGCCAGATCTCGCGACGCCTTGAGACGATTGGAGTCAGTCCGGAATCTCTGGACGGTATTCTTATCACGCACGAACACAGTGATCATATCGCCGGCCTGGCAATTTTCTGTCGCCGTTTCGGGATCCCGGTCTATGCGAATCCGCAGACTGCGGAAATTTTGCGTCGGGGATGCCTCGCTGATTTTTCAAAGTGGAATCTATTCATGACCGGCGGCGCTTTTTCGGTCAAGGACATTGAAATACAGAGTTTTTACGTGCCGCACGACGCGGTTGATCCGACGGCGTTCGTTTTCACGGGGGATGCGGGGTCCATTGGAGTGTTGACCGATCTCGGCTATGCACCAAAGCTCGCGCTAGAGCGAATTCGACAGGTGCACACGCTGGTCATTGAGACGAATCATGATGAGCGGATGCTGCAGGAAGACATCAAACGGCCCTGGTCAGTGAAACAGCGGATATTGTCCAGGCACGGCCATCTCTCAAACGAAGCCGCGGCAAAATTGGTGGCAGCGATCGCGGGAGGTCAACTCCGCTGCGTTGTACTCGGCCATCTAAGCCGCGATTGCAATCGTCCGGATCTAGCGCTGGAAGCTATGCGTCGTCACGGGATCGAAGGAATCGAGTTATTCTGTGCCGAACAAAACCGCGTCAGCCCCCCATTTGCCGTGACTCAGGCACCGCCGTCAGCGGTTGGCAACAAGGTAGACCCAGTTCAGCGCAACAGCGGCGAGTACCAGTACACACAAACAACGTTTGACATTAGCTGGCAGGCCGGCTAGCCGCAGCCTCGGAAATTGGAAAAGTAAAACGCCGGCGCAATAGACGTTGAGGATAATAGTTCCGACGTAGCAAACAAAAATCAGCGGGTTGTACCGCAACGCCGCCGCCAGGTCTCCGTGGGCCAACGATAAGGCAGATCGGGTTGCTCCGCAGGTCGGGCAGGGTAGGCCAGTCAACCGACGAAACCAGCATCCTGGCCAGGACAATCCCGAGGCTAGCCACCCGAAACAACTTACCGCCGCGACCGACGATACGACCAGGAAAAGGAACTCGAAATCGGTCTCTTTCGGAGCCAACGGTCTCAGGTGGACTTTTAGTGTCCTAAGTATTTGCATTGCGGAGCGAAGAAAAGATCGCGGCGAAAATCGCGATGTATACCGCGAAGACCACCCCTACACATAAAAAGATCGGGAGCAGAACTCCGGCAGCAGCTCGCCAACTTTCAGTCTTGTGCACCTTCGATAACCCGATGATTGAAGATACGAGCCCCCAGATACCTGCGACAAGCCCGCCGGCGCAAGGCACCAGGGCGAAAATCCAGGCGCTGTAGGAATAACACATAACGCGATAGGTGGCTTCGTAATTTTTGGATGTTCCTTTAAACAGGGAAAGGCAGAGATGCGTAATCCCGGCATTAAGGAAATTAAATGCAACTATCATCGGAACCGCGACTGCTAAAATCACGATGACCACAAGCACCGAAGTTCCAGCGCTGACACCCAGCAGGTAAGTTGAATCGTTGCGTATCGATCCCGCGGCAGCAAACATCCCGGTCAAAAGCAGCCGGTAGATTACAGTGAAACAAGCCCAGATAATCACCATAGTGAGATTGAATAGAAATGGCGCGGTGAATCCGCCACTCGTCTTCATCCGGGCAAAACTAGTAGAGGGGTTAAAAAGTATCTCCTTCCACGTCTGCGTGAGCGCTTTAAACAAACCAAGTTGCTGTCGTCGTTCCCATGCCGGGCCAGCCTCTTCACCCTCGATTGTTGTTAGTGTTTTCTCCGCTAACGACGGTGGAACGTCAGATGAAGCTTGGGGGGCCGGCGCAAGTGAAGTAGTTTCAGCCCGCGGTTGCGGCATTCGCAGGCCGGGAAACCCAGCAAGCGTTGTCCAGGTTTCCATTCCCTCCTGCCAACCGAGATCCCCTGGGACGAACTGGCCCTGATCCAAGCCTCGCTGAACTTCTTCCAAAGTGAATGTCCCAAGGTTCTGACCCGCTCGGTTGATCCAGATCTTCATGACGCTTCGCGTTGTAGTTGAAAGAAGGGGCACGCGTCAAACCGCATCGATGAAAAATGGTAAGCGTTGCGGCGGGAAGCTCACCCAAAGGGCACGGTATCGGCGTAGCGGCGTGCGGCGTATCGGCGTGTCGGCGGGCCTCACAAGGAACATGGTCGAATTACCGAGGACGTTCTGAGCTAGGGCGCCTCCTTGCAGGCCTAAAGCGCCGCTGCACCCAAAAACCAATGTTCCTTGTCTGAATTGCACCCGCGCAGCGGGTTGCAGGTGCTGGAGGGGCGTTGCTTGCAACGCTTATCGTTCCATAGCGGAACTCGATCCGCTCGGCCAACCGACGAGCAACGCAGCCGCCGGCCCATTTTCAACCCCCCAGGGAGCCGCAAGCGACTCCCCTCCAAAGATTTCGACGCGGACGACGACCAAATGAAAGCCTCGCGAAATTGCGTGAAGTTCAACGTCAGAATAACAAAGGTAAGGAAGTCTTAATTCGGACTTACCTTCGCAACCTTCGAGGCCTTTGTGTGAGGTCGTGCGTAGGGCAAGGGGAGCAAAAGCTGGAGCTTTCGCTTACTACTCGGATGGTCGCGGCCGATTCATCAAGGCCAGGATGTGTTGTTTCTTGGCGTCGTAGGTCAGAGCGTGGAAATTTCGAATCTCTTCAAGGCGACGCGCACCATTCAACGTATCCAGGAAATGTGTGTAGGACGAGGCGAGTTCACCCGTTTCCAGGTAACGTGCTCGCAGATTCTCATCCCGAAAGCCATCAGCTGAACGGGATTCAAATAAATGAAACCGGAGCCACCGGCGATCCATTCGAGAGACCCGTTGAGTCTTGCGAAAGAACGCTACAAAAAGCAACAGTACCAGATAGGTATCAACCATACCTTGCAGTTCGAGGTTACGCGCGAAATCCTCGCTATCGATCCGGCGCAGGCCCGCCTTAAATTGCAACGCGGCGTGGAGCGCGTGGTTGATCTCTTCCACAAATGTGATCAGCGATTGAATATTGCTGTTCGATAATCCGCTGCGCGGGTCATGTTTTTCGAGTTGTTCGATCAGCCAATTGGAATAGTAGATTCCAACATAAAGCCGGTCGTCCGCCGTTCGCAAAAATGTCCGGGCGA
>DASXBV010000050.1:0-3722 GCA_036491515.1 Chthoniobacterales bacterium | reverse complement strand
TTGCCGAAAAGATGTTGTCGGCCATGCGCAATAATTTCGGTGGCCACGTCGAAATTTATCCAGGAAACTGATTTGTATGGAAGCATGTCCTACTCCTCAGGCGGCCGACCCGTGCGCCATTGTGATCTTTGGCGCTTCTGGCGATCTGACGAAAAGAAAGCTCCTCCCTTCGCTCTATAACCTTGGATCGTACCATCTCCTACCTGTGTCCACGTCTGGATTCGAGGACATCCTGGAAAGAGCGGAGTCGGGCACCATTGAAATGACCGGAGAGAATCTCGAAGATGTGCAGAAAGTTTATTGGTCCCTATCATCACTGGAAGCCAGCCCGGCCGATTACAGACGGCTCCTCGACATTTCGATGAAAGCCAGTGGGAACTGATCCTGATCCATGCGAATCATTGGAGATGCATTTCAGGCGAAGGCTCCAAATTTGCAACACTTCCAGATGGGCCACTGAAAGAGCTTTTATGAAAGTTGGAGTGAACTACGCGTGGCCATGCAATCATTGGTCCACCTTTGTGGGTCTGGAACAGGGCAAGCTCGATCCGGGCTATAAATGGCGAGAATCAGTGCCACGTAACTTCGCTCTGCTCCAAAGGATTGGCGTATCCGTCGTCAGGATCTGGCTTTTCGCAAATGGAGCGCAGTACGGGAATCAACCTCGTTTGAATAACCGGAGGTTCCGCCGCCGCCCCGCGTCAAGTGACTATGCGTTCGATCCGCCTGAGGAAATTAGCCAGGCTTATGTCGATAGAATTCACTTCCTGTGCGATTCAGCCGACAGTACGGGGTTACAGCTCATACCGGTATTCTTTGACTTCGGAGTCTTCGCCGGTCTCGATACTGCGATTCTAAACCAAAATGCTGGTGGAGGACGGGTCAACATTGCGACTGATGACGATGCTAGACAAAAGTTCTTATCTGGAACACTTGATAAAATCCTGGATTCATTCAGCGCAAAGCAACGTAATGCCATACTGGCGTTTGACGCTTTTAATGAGCCTGAATGGGAGATAAAACACCAAAGCCTAAGAGAGGAAGCGCTGACGTTTTTCCTCGGGGAATGCACTGCTCACATCGAGAAGAACGGCTTTGTCAGCACTGTGGGTCACGCAACGGCTTCAGCGCTATGCAGGCTAGTGGCCGGGCAATGGCCTCAGGTGCATTATTATCCGGATCCTCCGGGTACCTTTTGGGCGAAGGTTTCGCAGCTTCGCGGAATCCGGCTGTTCGACCAGCGGCAAACTCCTCCCAAACACCGGGCTCGAATCAAAGGTGCCTTTCTCGGCGAATTCGGCGGCACGACTTGGAACCCCTGGCCTGAGTGCCAAGGGAAGGATTTGCACGACAATTTTGCCGTATACGAACGTCTCACAACGGCCGCCGAACTTGGGTATAACCTCGCGCTGTTATGGCCTGACGCAGGAAAGAGACTATTGGAGCAATCTGTCGAGCAAGATTCTTTAAAGTTTCAGAAAATATCGCTGAAACAAATTAAAGCTTTCACCAGCGGAATGCCTCTTTCAGATCTTCCCAACTTTCTCGGTGAGCCATTCTCTAAAACGCCGTAGCAGCTGCGTTGAAAGACTAATTTACATAGTTCTCGCTCAGCGCTATCCGGAAGTCTGCTATTCTGATCTCGCTCTGATGTCCGAAGGGCAGCGACATAATCCATGATGAGTGGATGGCCCGCGGCGGCAATGGCTGTCGGTTTAAGTTCAAGGAGCGTCCTTAGCCAAAGCATTACGTGGACGCGACTTTGGCAGCGTGAGATTGAAGCGACATACGCAGTGCGTCACGGGCCCGTGATCTTCCTTCCGGGAGGAAGCAGCAATCGGGAAAGCCTGTCAGTAGCTCTCTGAAGCGAACACAAGTCTATTATATATGATATAAATTGTATGATGTTATAATTACATTATAATAATATGTTATATACTTTTCGAGAAAGCAGTCAAGGCCTTTCTAAAGTTTGTGTAGGAAGAGCCGCGGCGCGCGTGGCTTTGTTTGGTGCGCCGCGCGGATTCGGCGCGATTCCAATTTCGTGACGAGCTTACGTACTTCATGGTGATCGGCCCGATCCCCGACTGTATCGTCGCCGGTCAAAATGAAGACCGCGAATCCAAATGATTGACTTTTTGTAAGAGAACTTCGATGCACTCGATGACGCTCCAAAGCACCATCGTTCCAAACTTTCGACACTCCGATAGTCGACACACGCCACCTGCCAACTTGACCTGGAGGCCAGCGATCTTATTCTTCTGATCATGCCGACCGATTCAGCGCAAACTGCTTTGGAGCGCGTGCTTGCGGCTGTCGGGCAATGCCTTGACCGCCAGAGCGCGGAGTCGCTGCTCCGCCTACGTGCCGACACGGAGATGCAGGGGAGGATCGAGGAACTGGCCGACAAATGCACCGAAGGAAGGCTCACCCCAGAGGAGCGCGACGAGTATGAGGCAATGATCCGTGTCGGGAATTTCGTCGCCATTCTGCAAGCGAAAGCTCGTCGTCTCTTGGCTGAAGGTCATGCCGCCTGATGGACGAGCGGCTCCGGCAAACTGTCCGTGAACGGGCCGGTTATCGCTGCGAATACTGCTGCCTGCCGCAAGACGCGGAGCCATTCTTCGCCTATCACGTCGAGCACATCGTCGCTCGCCAGCATGGCGGAGGAGACGACAGCGGAAACCTCGCTCTCGCCTGCTACCACTGCAATGCGCACAAGGGACCGAACCTGAGCGGACTTGACCCGGAAAGCGGCGCGCTCGTCCGGCTCTTTCATCCCCGGCAGGACCAGTGGGATGAGCACTTCGAGCGCAACGGAGTCCTTATTGTCGGGCGCACCGCAGTAGGCCGAGCGACGGTCGGCCTATTGAAGATGAACGCCGCGGATCGGCGCCGGCTTCGCGAACGGTAGCCTTTTTACGAGAATGGGAAATACTGGGAAAAGGTCTCCAGCCGCTCTCGCAGCTGGCGTCTGCGTGGCTGTCCTTCCATTACCCAGAACGGTCGGCTCCTTTTTGATCAATAGCCTTCCCGCTCCAGAAAAAGCCAAAGATTCTCCCGGTTTCCCTTTCTGGCGTTGTACTACCGTCGAGCCAACAACGGACCGACGGGAAAGAAACTCCGATGAGTTCTGCCATCGGTAATCGCTCCAAACCGATTTTGGTCGTGCTAGCCGGTCTCCGGCAGATCGGCTTCTGGAGATCCAATCGAGCGGATTCTTGACCAAGGAGCCGAGTGCACCGCATTCTTGGACGTAAGCGCCCAACTGTCTGTCTCCGTTCTTCAAACGAATTGAAGCAAGCGGGCGCCTGAATGGTAATAGGTTTCAGCGGCGATGAAAAAAGCAACGAACCCTCTCGCTCTCGATCTTCGTGCCGGCGGCTTCGAGGTTTTTCCTCTCGCCAAGCTTTTCGATCTGCCATCCAACGTGTGGTATCCCTCCATCCTGATCCGTGAAAACATGTTGGCGGAGCCATTCGCTGCTTGGGCAGCCAACGTTTTTTATGCGCTTGGCGTTGTGCAGGTGCTTCAGTGGAGCGATGCCGCCTTTTTCTATACACCGATCGGTAGTGGGCTAGGGCCTCATCACTTTGCGCAGAGGCTCACTCCTGCGCAAGTGCAGCCTATCATTAGTCGCGTGATCCGAAATGCGGAAAACGTCAACGCTGATCTGTCACGTGACTTCATCATTGAGTCTCTCGGGATATTTGGCTCTGTGC
>DASXBV010000049.1:0-1834 GCA_036491515.1 Chthoniobacterales bacterium | reverse complement strand
CTATACCGTGAACTCGGACTGCACGGGCACCATATCAGTCGCCGGCGGCGGCCCCACCTTTAACATGTACATCGGACCGGGTGCACAGCAGCTTTGGACCACCCAGACTGGCGGAGGTAATGGCGGTTTAGGTGTGGGAACAGCGACACGGGTACCGTAGCAAAAGCGCCTCGGCTGTTACGACGAGATTTGACGATCTGACCGTCAGGGTTTGGCGCGTTCCATCCGCGCCAAAATCCCATTCGACGTAAGAACGAACGTTGAAATGCGCTGAGAATTCCAAGGCATCGAGAGCAAGCAACTCAGACGGTGTCATGACAAGAAAGTAGCTATCCGTACAAATCCTCTCGGCGATGCGCGAAGGACTTAACCCGGCTCCGGACTGACAGTACAAGCTCATGGGACAAATCGGCCTGGATAAGTTCCTCGCGATCTGCGGACGCAGCTGCAATCACGACTCCGCGTGGATCGATGATCGCTGAGCTGCCACAAAACCACAATTCATCGTCTTTCCCGACGCGGTTCGATGCGACGACGTAGCTTTGGTTTTCGATGGCCCGCGCCATGGCGAGCGTGCGAAAATGTTCGAGACGCGGAAACGGCCACGCAGAAGAGACAATAAAAGCACTGACGTTCTGCTCGGTCGCCAATTTTCGGTACATCTCCGGAAAGCGCAGATCGTAGCAGATGCTGAAACCAAACTGCAGACCGCCGAGCGCAGAGGTCGCGAAGGCATCGCCAGGAGCAAAGCACGTCTGCTCTTCAACCGGCGCGACCGCATACAGGTGAGTCTTACGATATTTCGCGGAGATGTTGCCTTCCGCATCGACAAGAATCTGAGAATTATAAATTGATGAACCATCCCGCTCGGAAACACCGGTGACGATCGCAATTGAAAGCTTCCTCGCGATTTCTTGAAGGCCAGCGACGAATCCATTGTTCCATCGATTGGCACGGGAGCGGATGACAGGCATCGAGTAACCGGTGTCAATCATCTCCGGAAAAACGATCAACTCAGCGCCTGTGATGTCCTTGGCCCGTCGCGAAAAATCGCGAACCTTCAGAAGATTTGCCTCGGGATCGCCGAGCGAACAGGAAATCTGGGCGGCGGCGACTTTCATTCGATTCTCAAACTCTAGATGACGCTGTCATGTTGAGCGAAGCGAAACATCTCTGGATTCCATTTGTCGCAACGATCGGTCTTCGAGACTAATCCGAGATTCTTCTCCCGCGACTGCGGGATCAGAATGACAATTCTGAGTGGGCTGTAATGTGACACACGCCGCTAGGCGGCAATCGGTCTGCGGTAGCCGAAAAATTCGCGCTTTTTAATCATGTGCACCACTTCCGGTGGAACCATTCGTTCCCAGTTGCTGTCGTCCGATTGCAATTTGGCCAGCACATCAGATGGATGAATGCGCAAGTACTCGGGATGATACTCCGTAATCTCCTGGACGTATTGATTGTCGATCAGATATTGAAACAATGAGCGAAGATTCGGAGCGACTTTGATTTGCGTTGCGGTGATGATCTTGCCGCTGGCCTCATCAATCATTGGATAAACGTAAAGCTTCAATCCTCCCTTAAACATCCTGCCAAGCCCTTCCAGAATTCCTCCTTCCAGCTTCGTGTAGTATTTTTCGTTAAAAATTTCGATCAAGCTGGGGACGCCCATGACAAGGCCGATCGCCCTTGTTGTGTAACGAAAGAGATACCCCGCGAGCCGATAATATTCGCCAAACTTCGAGATCAACACGGTTCGTCCCAGTGCGCGGAGAATATCCACGCGGGCGAGAAAATCCGCGTGATCAACCTTGCCGCCGTCGAGCAAATT
>DASXBV010000048.1:0-7829 GCA_036491515.1 Chthoniobacterales bacterium | reverse complement strand
TTAACTACTCCGCCAGCAAAGCGGGGCTGATCGGGCTGACGAAAGCCTTGGCTCGAGAACTCGCTGGCAGAAGCGTTACGGTCAATGCGGTTGCTCCGGGGTTCATTACAACAGACATGACGAATCAATTGCCTGAGGCCGCCAAAACACATGTCCTTCCCCTCATCCCGCTAGGCAGATTTGGCGAGTGCGACGACGTTGCCGCTGCAGTTGCCTTTATTGCGAGTCCCGAGGCAAAGTACATCACGGGCCAAGTCTTAACAGTAGACGGCGGAATGGCGATGTGAGGGCAGAAGCCGGCAAGCCGGCAAAGTAATGAATTCAAGAATTCAGGAGTTGCAGAATGAGAGGTGGCTTCCCGGCCTGTGGATGCTGATTAATCGGCTTCCTTGCGATGACTAATCACGGTAGGGCGGAGCTCCGCCGGAGCCGAGGACGATACGCCAACCCTGGCATCGGACGGAGCCTCGTACCCGGGAGCGTCCTGAACTCCCGCAACTCCTGAATTCTTGAATACTTCCCCTAGTACAGCATCGCCTCAGCTGGAGGGTCGGTGGGTTCTACTTTGTCCGCTTGCAAGACGACATGTGCACGGTCGCCCTTTTGGGTGTATGTAGCCTTTCCGACTACCTTCACCCACCCCATCTCAGTGGCAGTCATCGGGCCGGAGACTGCAACGGGCACCGCCAGCGGGCGAGCGTCAGCCGCACAACACACGATAAACATGCGCACCAGCTTAAATTGCTTACCGTCTGAGCCGGGCAGGTATTGTCCGATCACCTCAATCGTCTTGTCCGCAAACATCCTTCGCAGGCTATCCTCTGATTCAGCGTACAGCAAATCGGTCACTTCCAGCGCCACATTCCCGTCCGCGGCCTTCGGCAAGTATTGGGCGCTTCCTTCGTCGGGCGAGGGAACGGCTGGATTCGCCTGACCTGTTCCGCCGTTTGTGGCCACATCCGGGCCCGCTGGTAAACTGGGCGTGTCCTGAGGCAGAGGCTGAGACGCGCGCTCGTCCATGTCCGCACCCAACGCCTGGGGCGGGATAACCTGATTATTCTGAGTTCCCGCGGTCGGTGAGCTCGAACGGCTCGGCAATTTAGTGATGTCCTGAACGAAACCGCGATTTAACACGGCATGCTGATCGTAACCGTCTTTCGAGAGCGCGACACCTGCCGCTAACGGCACAAACAACACCAAAAACGCAACCAGGGTTCGCACCGGACTATTGACATCCTGGTGAACGCATTCTCCGTCAATGCAGCATTGGGCGGTGGTCTTCGCTGCGGCATAAACGATGCCGACCACACAAAAAATCACGCCTGCAACTAACGTCCAAGGCCGGAATTGAGGGTGCAGATATTGATCAACTCGACCCGTGAAGAAAAAATCGAGCAGCACCGCACCCACGCCGATAAGCGTGATGCCATTGATTAGATTAGAGAGCTTGGCCCGCATAGACGTAGATTAACAGACGGCTGCAGATTATGCCGACAAGCACAAAAAGTCCAATTCCGAGGCCGATCACAAAGCGCTTTTTAAACACGACGCTGTAGAGGAAGAACAGTTTCAAATCAAACATTGGACCGAATACCATGAATGCCATCCGCGCAAATATCGGAAAACTGACGAACGTTGCGGCGATGAAAGCGTCGGACGTACTGCAAAGCGTCAGGACCAGCGCGATAGCCATCATCGAGACGGTCGAGAGTGTCGGATCGAGCGCCAAAGGCAGAATAACCTGCTGATCGACGGCAGTGTTGAACGTAGCGGCTACCGCCGCGCCGATCATAAAAAAAATCGCCGTATCAATGAAATCGTCGCAAGCCATTCGGACTGCAGCGATAATCTTCTGTGGGAACGTGGCTTCGAATCCATTCATTGCGGCATCATTCATTGCGGCATCAGGCAGCGGACTGATGCTAAAGGCCAGCCGTTTTCGGGCTGGAATTTTGACGGCGCCCTTGCGCAGGATGGATTCGGGTTTGAACAGCCGAACCGTCAGCCCGACCACGACCGCGACAAAGTAGCCAAGAACGAGCCGGGTCGACATATTCAGCCAAGGAGCTTGACCTCGGAAAGCGGCAAACGTGCTGAACGCCACGATCGGATTCACGATCGGCGATGCCAGCATAAAGGTGACACCGCATGAAACTGGCAATCCCTTATTAATCAAGCGGCGGACAACCGGCACGATGCCGCACTCACACACTGGAAAGCATAATCCGAGCAGGCCGCTGGCCAACGTGGCTAAGAGCCCGTTCTTCGGCAAGACTCCGGTGATAATTCTTGACGGAACGAACGCGGCAATCGCACCGGAGATCAGTGACCCAACGAGGACGAACGGCAATCCTTCGAATGCCAATGCCAGAAACGAAAACAAAAAGTTCTGCCAGGTAAAGGTAAACCAGCTCATGAAGATGGCGAGGTCTCAGGAGCTTGGCCACAATTCCTTTCCTGGCGAAAGGGTTCAAACAGCCAGGTCAGGCTCATGGGCAGATCCGGAAAAGATATGGGTCTGAAAAGTTTTTTGGATATTTTCCGCGGTGAAAACCAGCCCGGTGTCACCAAATGCTACTAGCTCACCGTTCAGAAAGATCACCTGGTCAAAAAGGTCTCGGACCGTCCTTAAATCGTGGTGAGATACCACCAGCAAATTGCCTGCATTAGCCAGGCGCCGAATCGCACCGGCAAGCAGGTCTTGCGCTGGTTTATCCAACCCGGAAAATGGTTCATCGAGTAAGAAGACATGCGCCTCCTGGGCAAGAGCACGAGCCAAAAACGCCCTTTGCTGCTGCCCGCCGGATAGAGCGCTAATTTGGCGATCGGCGAGATCTTCAAGCTCCATCGTCTCAAGGGCCTGATTGACTACCCGAGCGTCCTCTTCACGAAACCTTTTCCGCCATCCCAAGGCCTGATAGCGTCCCATTTCGACCATTCCGCGCACCGTGATCGGGAAATCCCAGTCGACCGTCGTGCGCTGCGGTAAATACGCTATCTCCGAAACGGCCAAGCGTCGACTGTGACCATGAAAACTCATCGATCCAGTTTCCAGAGGCACCAGGCCGACCAGCGCTTTAAAAAGTGAAGTCTTGCCTGCGCCGTTTGGTCCGAGCAGGCCGACACACGAACCGCATCTCAGTTCAAGATTCACATGATGAACAGCTGGAACTCGCTTGTACGAAACTGTTAAATCCTTTATCTCCAGTCGGTGGTCAGACATGTTCGTAAAGAGGCCCAATGTAGCATAGGCTTCCAGCCTGTGTTTTGCTCGCATTCAGCATTGGAAACAACCACGCGTAGCTCCCTGGTCCCCGGCTCAGGGTAGGGCGACGCTCCGTCCGAGCCGTAGTCGGCGCGTCGTCCCCGGCTCGGACGGAGCCTCGCCCTACCACGGGACCTATTTTTCTTTCTGGAACGTCAGTACCTCGCTCACGCTCGTGGTCCCCCAGACCGTCTTGGCCATCGTGGCCGAGCCCTGAGGTATCAACGCAAGTCGCACTGCCGTCTGCTTCCTCTCATTCCAAGAGGCGTCAATAACGAGGTCGATCCCTTCCGGTGGAAATTTGAGCTCTACGTCTGTGGCCACAGTTGTCGAATTCGACTCGCCGCTCCAGATCGTTTCGCCGTCATTAGCAATCTGATATTTGAATGGGACGGTCGTGGATGTGAGTTCCAAACGAACCCTCTTTTTTGCCGTAGAATCCTGAGCAGCCTGCTCAAGAGGGGTCGCTGTCTCACTTCGTCGGCTGGTCAGGGTTCGCAGAGGAATCAGCAGCGCAAGCAGTGCCAACATTATCACAATCGCGCGGAACAGTGGCGAACCCCTCATAAAATGATTGTTCAATTGTTGCAATTGGTTTGCAATACAAATGTCGCTTTTCTGCCCAGTTGTCATCCGGCCTCAGCGTGCTTAAGGTTTTGGCACGTTCCTATGAAGAATATCGTAGTCAGCCTGATCTCTTTTATGTTGATCCTCTCTTCATCTCCAGCCGAAGAACCCGTTGCGCCGACCATTCCGTTGCGGGATTTTTTCCGAAATCCTGAAACAACTGCCTATCAACTCTCTCCCAGCGGTGCGCTCATCGGGTTTTTGAAGCCGGTCGATAACCGTCTGAACATTTGGATTCAACCGAAATCGGGTGGAGAGGCAAAACAGATCACTAGCGTCAAGGATCGGGACATCCGCGGCTTCTTCTGGAAGGGCGATCAATATCTCCTGTACCTCAAAGATAATGGGGGCGATGAAAACTATCACCTCTTTGTCGCCCGAAGCGATGGAACCGGCGCCCGAGACCTGACGCCATTCGAAGGCGTCAGGGCCGAAATGATCGATGACCTCGAGGATGACCCGACTGACTTGATCGTCGGCCTGAACAAACGGAACAAGGAAGTCTTTGACGCCTACCGGCTGAATGTTGAAACCGGCGATTTGAGGCTGATTGCCGAAAACCCCGGTAACATATCGTCGTGGACAACCGATCACGACGGCAATGTCCGAGTTGCCACCACCACCGACGGTGTAAACACAACCTTGCTGTACCGCAAGACGGAGAAAGACGCCTGGAAGCCCGTCATTACGACAAATTTCAAAGAAAGCTTTACGCCTCAGTTTTTCACGTTTGACAACAAAGATCTTTATGGCGTTTCAAATATTGGCCGCGATAAAGCCGCGATAGTCGAATTCGATCCTGAAACCGGAAAAGAGATCAACGTCGTGTTTGCACATCCGGAAGTTGACGTCTCAGATCTTCACTATTCCAAAAAGCGCAAGGTGATTACTTCCGCGACCTACACCACTTGGAAAGAAGAAAGGACGTTTTTCGATCCGGAAGTTGAGAAGCTTTACCAGACTCTGGAAGAGAAACTCCCCGGTTACGACGTTTACGTGGTTTCTTCCAACAAAGCTGAAGACACCTTTGTCGTTCGTACAATCACGGACCGGTCGCTTGGATCATTTTATCTGTATGACTCGAATTCCGGCGAATTAAAGAAACTCGCGGATCGAAATCCGTGGCTCAAAGAGGATCAGCTCGCCGAGATGAAGCCTGTAGAATACAAATCGCGCGACGGCTTGACCATCCACGGTTATCTCACCTTGCCGAAGGGCAAGGCACCGAAGGATCTGCCAATTGTCGTCAACCCGCACGGGGGTCCTTGGACGCGAGATGAATGGGGGTTCAATCCGGAGGTGCAATTTCTGGCTAACCGTGGATTCGGAGTGCTGCAAATGAACTTCCGCGGCTCTACCGGCTACGGTCGGAGCTTCTGGGAGGCTGGTTTCAGACAGTGGGGCCAGAGCATGCAGGACGATATTACCGACGGAGTAAAATGGCTGATTGATCAGGGAATCGCCGATCCGAAGCGAATCGCAATCTACGGCGGCAGCTATGGCGGTTATGCTGTTCTTGACGGTCTGACCAAGACTCCCGATCTCTACGCAGCCGGAGTTGATTACGTAGGTGTCTCGAATCTCTTCACCTTCATGAAAACGGTACCGCCCTATTGGAAGCCTTTTCTGGACATGATGTACGAAATGGTCGGGAACCCCGAAGCGGACAAAGCATTGTTCGAGCAAAATTCCCCAGCCCTGAATGCCGACAAGATCAAGGCGCCCCTCTTCGTAGCCCAAGGCGCAAAAGATCCGCGGGTGAACATTAACGAATCGAATCAGATCGTAGAGGCCCTCAAGAAGCGTGGGATCGACGTGGAGTACATGGTCAAGGAAAATGAAGGACACGGCTTTCAAAACGAGGAAAATCGCTTTTCGTTCTACGAAGCGATGGAGAGTTTTTTAGCTAAACATCTCCATTCGAGTACGAGATCTTAGGCGATGTGCCGGTAGGGGACCCCGCGTCCGGCATCCTCTCGTGCTCGTCGTCGTGCTCGTGCTCGTGCTCGATGGGTCGGCGTTTCCGCAGCGAAAAGAGCCCTTCGGCGATTCGAGCACGAGTGTGAAATTCGTCCCCTACCCCTTCGAGTGCCCGAGCACGGTCCTCGTCAGCAGCAGGGTCAGCATTATCGCCACAGCCACGAGAAGCAGCGCCCTCTGCAAGCCGATCAGCTGGGCAATCGAGCCGATGATCGGTGGCCCGGCAAAAAGACCGAAGTAGCCGGCAGACGCTACCGAAGCGATCGCTCTGCCAAAGCCAACTTCGCTTTGCCGCGTTGCAGCCGAAAAAATTAGCGGAATGCAGTTGGCCAACCCAGCTCCCACCAGGCCGAAACCAGCCACGGCAATCAGGTAATTATGAGCTACACAAGCCATAACGAGGCCCGCAGCTCCGACGACTGCACCCACCACGAAAACGATGAGGCGCCCGAATCGCGCAACCCAAAAATCCCCGGATAACCTGACGAACGCCATCAACAAAGAAAAAGCACCGTAGCCAATCCCTGCTGCAGATATGTCGACCTGAAGCTCCGTCTTCAAAAATACTCCTGACCAATCAAATATCGCTCCCTCTGCAAGGAAAAACACGAAAGCCATGACTGCCAGCGGGATCAAATTCCTGGTAGGGATTCTGATGAAAAATCTGAGCGCGTGATCATGTCGCTCCTCCGGGATCAGTCCGCGGTACATGAAACAACCCCCTATCATGAATGGAACCGACGCAATCAGCACATGAGCCGGCGCAGGGCAGCTCACCGCAAGCAAAGCCGCTCCGAACAATGTCCCAACCAGCCCACCCAAACTGAAGAACGCATGAAACGAAGACATGACGGAACGCCCGCTACATCGCTCGAACGCGGCCGCCTGACTGTTCATCGATACATCCATCAGGCCGTTAAAAAAACCGAATGGAACAAGTGACAGCACAAGTGCAAGCCAGTTGGCACTGATAACCGCCATGATCGTGGCGAGCCCCAGGAAAAGAGTGGCAATGCCAGTCACAAATTGGCTCTGAAAACGTTCAACGATCCATCCCCCGAGGGTCATGCCAAGAAACAAACCTAGAGTTCCCGCCCAGAGACAAAGCCCTAGTTGTCCATCACTCAGGCTAAGGAGACCTCTGATCCTGGGTATATGTACCGCCCAGCTGGTGGATAGAAAACCGTTCGCAAAGAAGGCCAGGAAAATCGTGGCTCTTGCCATGCCGGGAACGACCGGTTCGGGAGCGATTGTAGCCGACATTCCGCGTCTCAGAGGATGGTCACACCAAAACGAGCATAATCTCGTACCATTTCGCTCGCTGCATCGGTGATGAGATAGCGAAGCATGGATATCGGCCCAAGGACCATTGGCGCTACGGTTCCCAACTTAGGTGCGGTCGCCAAACCGACGACCTCCGCGCTGGCCGCTGCCATCGCCCGCTTCAATTCAAGGTCTTCCAGTGTCCGGCAAGTAATTCCGAGACTCGGATGGATACTGCAAATGCCCATAAAAAACAGATCGGCGCGAAACTTGCCGATCTCCGGGATGGTCGCAGGGCTCATCGTGACCAGCTCGTGACGATCGACGCGGCCGCCAAGAAGAATGACTTCGGCGGAGCTACCCATCTCTGCGAGCACGAGGGCGGCCCTGGGATTGTGGGTGATCATGGTAAAATGGATCTGAGGATCGCAAGCCCGGACGACCTCCACCGCGGTTGTTCCTCCGTCCATAAACACAACGGATGCATTTTGGATGAGTCGTGCGGCTTTTTCCGCGATCACTTGTTTCTCATCTCGATTGTTGAACTCTCGCTGCAGCACTGGACTCAGAGCAGGCGAAGCTGGTAACCCGCCTCCATGGACCCGCTGAATGAAGCCCTCCTGTGCAAGTTGATTCAAGTCGCGCCGGATCGTGTCGATGGAAACCCTCAGCCGAGTCGCCAATTCGGCTGCGA
>DASXBV010000047.1:0-7469 GCA_036491515.1 Chthoniobacterales bacterium | reverse complement strand
CAGGGTAAAATCTCCCCGGAGCATTTTCCCGACGTTACTGTTGATCTCCACGAACTGTTTTAGCCTACGCAGCCTCTGCATGGCCATGGCCTGATAACGACGATCCTGGGCCCAGATCGGTTTGAGTTCCGTCACCTTCGTCCATTGCTGGCGGGCAGCACGGTATCGCCCAACGCATCCAGCGCCTTTGCGTATTCGGCATGGTGCACGATCCGCTCTGGCGCGAGCTCTATGGCCTCTTGTAGTGAGCAATTGCTTCTTCCTTGGAAGCAGCCGGAAACTGTCCGTAGCGGGAGACCGAAAAAGCCAAAACAGATGCAGATCCATTTCATGGTTGATCGTTGCGATTGTTACTACTGCGACTTGGTCACTCTTTGAAGCTTCGTGTCGGAAAAAAGCTTTCTGCCTCCGGTGACTCCCCCGCTGACTCCTAACGCGGGCAAAAGCTGGTGCTGTCGCTTACAACAAACACACCCGGGGTGGAGCGAAGAGTGGGACGGGCGTCCCCGCCCTCTTTGCTGTTCGATCAGATACGTGCGGGCTTTGGACGGATTGCAATGGAGCGGCTCCCAGAGGCGTCTCAGACCTCAAGGCGCTGCAAGCAGCGCCCCTCCAAGTTTCTAATCGAAGGAGGGTTTCAGCAGAATTCCTATTTCAGCCGCGACTGCCCGGCTCAGTGATGGCCCGACGAATCGCGGCGAGCGGCGCGGAATCGTCGAAAACGACGGTTTCGCCCCGACGCTCAATGCCCAGTTCTTTCCAGAGCTGATCGAGGTTCGGAGAAACGGGAGTAGCTCTCATCTGCTTGTACAGCTCTTCAAGTACAGGTACTCCGACGGTCTGATCGGCGATTTGCAGGGCGCGCTCCAGTGGCCAATCCACCTCAATACTTCCTCCGGATCTCTGGATCCCCCGCACCGCATCCTCGAGGCCCATCCGATTACCGGTGCGTTTCCGGATTTCGACATCGGCAAGCAGACAGTACAAAGCGCCGCCCCAATAGGTCCTGCCCCAGGTATGGGTAAAATCGAGCCCGCGATCATCGGATTTTGGCAGTCCCTGCGGCATCGCGTCAACCATGTCGCCCCAAACTTTCTGAGGCGTTAAATCTCCCGCGCGCGCTCGAGCGATCGGCTCGACATAGACCGCCAGGCCCTCTTCGATCCAATGGTGGCTTCGAGGTACCGAGGGAAACGCCAGGTGCACCATCTCATGCGTCATCGTCCAGTCATCAGCAAAATCCGCAGCGGTCGTCGCCAGGCCCACCGAAATCGAAATATGAGCATGTTCCCAGCCGAACGCCCGCCCGGAATCAACCCCTCGGCCGTCATGAAAACTGACGGCGATCACGACATTCGGAACCGGAAATTTGGCGTAATAAGTAGAGACCGCCCGTGCCGCGGTCGCAATCCAATCGAGGGCCAGCTTGCGCAGCTCTTCGGATGGGGCTGGGTCAAAGGAGACATCAATCGTTCCTCCGCCGATCTTGAGCTGCGCATTGTCTTGGGCATTTGCGGGCGCTGCCAAGCCGAGCCAAACAGCAGCGAGAAAGAAGGTTGAACGCATAGAAATTGCCAGCAAGAAAAGTCCTCTGATTAGAGATAATTGCTGCAAAAAAAATTCCCCCCTTAAGGGGAACGTATCGGCGGGTCAGCGTGTGGGCGTGTGGGCGTTTGCAAAGAGTCACCAGCTTCGTAGAGACCTCCTGGTCAATATAGCCATATCGAAAGGCAGTTCTTATCACGCCGTTACGCCGATACGCCGACCCGCCGATACGTTTCCCCTTGGAGCCTATGCTACATTGCTCGCGCACACGCCGGCACGCCGCCCCGCCGACACGTTCCCACCATGCCTCGCGAACACAATTACTGCGTCAACGTCGTCTGGACCGGCAATACCGGTAGCGGAACCTCTGGTTATCCCTCGTACAAGAGAGATCACGAGACAAAAGTGCCTGGCAAACCGCCGATTCCGGGTTCCTCCGATCCCAAGTTCCGGGGAGATCCTGCTCGCTACAATCCGGAAGAGTTGTTAGTCGCCGCACTTTCAACTTGCCATATGCTTTGGTATCTACACCTGTGTGCCGACGCTGGCGTCGTTGTGGTATCGTACGAAGATCGAGCCGAAGGCACGATGAGAGAGACAGCCGAAGGGGGTGGCCGCTTTATCAACGTCATACTTCAGCCTCACGTGAAAGTAACAGGATCGGTCGCGCAAGCCGAGGCACTCCATCAGCGCGCTCACGAACTTTGCTTCATCGCAATCTCGGTAAATTTTCCGGTTGAACACAAGCCTGTCACCGAACTCGCGACTTTTTAGTAGGCTAACCGTCCCGGTTTGTTATTTTCAGTACGGCGACCGCTTACTTTGTGTTCGGCTGACAACGGCCCTTTCCTCGCAGAGGATCGGTAAAGCCAAGACGCCAAACCCAACCCGAATTCCGAGTTTGAAACCACAGATTTCACGGCTTATCTCCTATCTTCGGCTTTTGGGCTGGAAACCGAATCTTTCGCAATGACTTGCCTGCTTGGGATTGACCTTGGGACCTCCAGCGTGAAGGTGGTCGTCTTCGCGCAGGACGGGACCATTCGAGGTATCGGATCAGCTGAGTACCCTATTCTTACGCCCATGGTTGGATACGCCGAGCAGGATCCGGTTGACTGGTGGCGTGCCACGGTAAGTGCCGTGCGCCAGGCGATGGATAAGGCGGGCCGGCCCGAAATTTCTGGCATCGGGTTTTCCGGCCAGATGCATGGGTTTGTCTTAATCCATGCTGACAAGGAGCCATTGCATCCGGCGATCATTTGGGCCGACCAGCGGAGCGCCGATCTGCTGCAGGAAATCCAGGATCTCGTTGGTTTGGACCTGCAAAAATGCGGGACTGCCCCGGCAGCCGGGTTTCTGATCTCGTCTTTGTTCTGGCTTCAGAAACATCAACCACAGTTGCTCGATCGAACCCTCACATTTCTGATTCCCAAGGACTACGTCCGGTTCAAAATAACCGGCGAACTCGAAACGGACGAGAGTGACGCTTCCGCCACCGGAATTTTCGATGTCGGGAGAAGAATTTGGGCCGACGAAGTGATCGCGCGATTAAAACTGCCAAGGTCAATTTTTCCGAAAACAAGAGCTTCGAGCGATCTGGTCGGCCACCTTACAAAAAGTGCCGCAACGGAACTCGGCCTTGCTCCTGGAATCCCGGTATCGGCGGGGAGTTCCGATCAACCGGCGCAGGCTGTCGGAAACGGCTTGATCGATCCTCCGCTTGGTTCGGTAACGATCGGCACAGGGGGCCAGGTATTTGTTCCGCTGACTAAGCCGCTCTTTGATCCGAAACTGCGGCTTCATACATTCTGTCACGCGCATCCCGAGAGGTGGTATCTCTTGGGAGCGATGCTCTCTGCCGGCATGGCTCTGAGATGGTTTCGATCAATTCTGGGAAGCGACCGCTTTTCCTATGCAGAACTGGATCAGCAGGCCGCAGAAATTGAGCCCGGATGTGAAGGCCTGATGTTTCTTCCTTACATCGTCGGAGAACGATCGCCGATCATGGATCCGCGAGCAAAAGGAAGCTTTGTCGGTTTAGCGTTGCGGCATGGGCCGGCGCACATGATCCGGGCCCTGTTGGAGGGGGTCGCGTTTGCGCTTCGCCAGATCATCGAAACGATGGAAGGTTGTGGGGCGAAGCTGCCCAGGCTCGTTGCTTCGGGCAATGGATTAGCGAGCCCGCTCTGGCGCCAAATTCTCGCTGATGTTCTGGCTCGACCACTTTTCCGAGGTCGAGATGAATATGCCGCTGAACGTGCCGGCGTCGGAGCCGCCATGATTGGCGGCATCGGCGCCGGGGTGTTTAAGGGATACGAGGAAACTAGACTTTTAGCTCCCGTTTTTGACGTCGTCACCGCGCCAACCCCTGAGCAAGCTGATCGATATGAGGCCGCCTATCACCGTTTCCTTGACTTATATCCGCGATTGAAGTCGTGGTTCTGAGGAGAAACGTATCGGCGCGTTCGCTAGGCCGCGTCTTCTCCAGGCCTCGAAGAGGCGAAAAGAGCTCAGCCCAAGGTTTCGTATGTGTACAGCGCAGTCTTCGGGCGCGCATCAGGATCTCTGAGACTAGCTCGACGGGATCAGGAGTCCTGAGGCTCGGCTTCCGCAATCTCGCCGCAGGGCGACGACCTCTTAATTGCTCGTTGCCGACTACTCAGATTGCGGCGAGAATATGCGTCCAGGGGAAGTAAATGCCATGAAAACGTATGTTCTCTTTAGCTCTCTCTTCGTTGCGCTCCAAGCCTGCTTCGGCGCCGCACCATCTGGGGAATTTGTCGAATTACACTCCTGCGACCTCTATACCGGAGGCTGTACGGCTTCGTCTGAATCTACGCTCCTTGGACGCCAACTGTTTCGAGTATGGTCGATTAGTCAGGGGACATGGAACAATCAAAATCTGGCCGGCCTGAACGTTGCGCTTTTGGAGCTTGGATCGGTAAACCTTGCAGAAAAAGGGGCGCTGGCGGATCAGGCGGAAATCTTCGTGCCAAAAGGTTTGGCCGGATCGCAGAAGGAGGCGTTGCTCTCCTGGGTGACCTCCCAGGGAATCACGCCCGCCTCAACACGGGTGGTGGAAGCCGAGATCACTTATCAGCGGTCTGGATGCGCAGCGAACGCGGCGGTTGGTGATTCCATCTCGCTTTCCACCATGGCAATTGGGCAGTGCAGCTCGGGCGCTTGCGGTCAGGCCCTTTGGTACCAACCTCAGGTGAGACATTCCTCGTTCGAGGTTGTTGCATCCCGAGTTTCGAAAATCCGAGACGCTTCTGTGAATTTTCTCTGGACTGACCATGACAGGCCAAACGTTTTCTTGGCGAGTTTCGGCTCAGATAAAAACAGTGCCCAGCTCGCGGACTCGACTTGTCATTGAGAATCCAGTTCCCCAGAGCCGTGGACGAACAAATCTCACGTAGAAATTTCCTTCGCGGTGTCGGTGCTTCGGCGATGGCCGGCGCCATCGCGAAAGTTACGGCTGCTGCTCAATCGGTTGAGTCTCTGGACGACCAGAAACCGGTCGGACCCGAGGCGGTAAAACTGATCTTGCAGGTCAACGGCAAGAGGCATGAAGTGGAAGTTGAACCGCGGGTCACCCTTCTTGACGTCCTGAGAAATCGGCTTCAGCTCACCGGTGCAAAGGAAGTCTGCGATCGAGGGACCTGCGGCGCGTGCACGGTGTTGGTGAACGGTCAGCCGGTTTACTCTTGCATGAAGCTGGCGGTCGAGATGAGAGCTCAAGAGATCACCACCGTTGAAGGCATCGGTGACAGTCTGACGCCGATTCAGCGGGCTTTTGTCGAGTGCGACGCGTTGATGTGCGGATATTGCACTCCGGGTTTTGTGATGTCGTTGACAGCGCTCTTTCGCACCAAACAGGATCCCACACTCGAAGAGATCAAGAAAGCGTGCTCAGGTAATCTCTGCCGATGCGGGACGTATCCGCACATATTCAGGGCCGCTCAAAGAGTGGCCGAATCCGGATCGTCAAAAACCTAGCGGAGCATTCGATGTCTGGATGGCCAAAAAATCCGAAACAACTGGGTAAGGAACACCTGCGGATTGATGGGCCGGTTAAAGTCAGCGGCAGCGCCAGGTTTGCCTCCGACATGCAGCCCGTCGGTTGGCTCTATGGTATGATCTTGCGCTCGCCTTGGCCGGCTGCGCGGATTCGTGCGATTGATCTGCGGCCGGCTTTAAGCCTCCCGGGGATACGCGCTGCGGTGACGGCGAACGACCCGCCCTTCACGGTTCGGTACTGCGGTGAAGAACTCGCGGCAGTGGCGGGTCTCTCAAAGCAGGCGTGCCTGGACGCCTTAAGCGCAATCAAAGTGAACGCTGACCCCCTCCCGTTCGTCGTCGAAGAAGAAGCCGCCCTGCGCGATACTACACCTCGAGTTTTTGAAAATCAGCCAAACGCAGGTGAGCCGCGAGAAATGCAAACCGGAGAAGTCGACGCTGCATTTCGAACCGCCGACAAAACAGTGGAGGGATTCTTCCAAACGCAAGTGCAGTTGCACCATTGCCTCGAGACCCATGGGAACACTGTTCAGGTTACTCCAGATGAGATTACGTGCTGGGCCTCTACCCAGGGAATTTCCAGCGTAAGAGACGGTTTGGCGGACAACATGGGCATGCCGCTGGACAAGGTTCACGTCATGTCGGAATTCATGGGAGGCGGTTTTGGTTCCAAATTTGGCGCTGGAATCGAAGGAGGACTTGCGGCACGGTTGTCGAAAGAAGCCGGCGGCCTTCCGGTGCGCCTGATGCTCACTCGCTTCGACGAGGCGTTGGCGGTCGGAAACAGACCTTCGTCGTTTCAGAAAGTGCGGTTGGGCGCCAGGAAAGATGGAACCCTCGTTGCCTACGAGTTGGAGACGTTTGGGACTGCCGGATACGCCAGCGGCGGCGGCACGGCGGGCGGAGGAGGAGGCGCAGGATTTCCGGCGCCCTATATCTATCGGGTTCCGAATACTCGTGTTCGACAAACCACGGTAGCTATTAACGCCGGTTCAGCGCGGGCAATGCGAGCGCCGGGTCATCCCCAGGCGTCGTTTGGTATGGAGTCTATCGTGGATGAAATGGCGCTTGCTCTGGGGATGGATCCGGTTGAACTGCGGATTAAGAACGATCCATCGGAGATACGACGCCAACAGTATCAAATTGCTGCTGAACGTTTCAGTTGGAATGCCAAATATCATTCTCCCGGATCTTCTGAGGGGCCTGTGAAGGCCGGGATTGGCTGTGCCGGAGCCACCTGGGGTGGCTCCGGGCAAGGTTCTGAAGCCGAGGTGCGGATCAATCCCGATGGTACGGTGGAGGTCCGGTGCGGGACACAGGACCTTGGAACAGGAACAAAGACCTTGATCGCCATCGTAGCTGCGGAAATGTTCGCCCTCGATCCTGCCGCAATCTCGGTAAGGATCGGTGATACGACATTTCCGCCATCGGGCGGAAGCGGCGGGAGCACCACTGCAGCCTCGGTCGCACCGGCGGTGTTCGATGCCTGCCAGAACGCGCTGGCCGATCTCGCGTCGGCTTCGGGAATGTCGGATCCAACGGGATCGAATTGGCGTTCCGCAACTGCCCGCCTGCGAATAAATCCGATAGTCGCTCGTGGCCGCTGGAAAGAGGGACTCTCGAGCCGCGGCGTCGGCGGCGTGCAAATGGCGGAGGTGGAAGTGGACACCGAAACCGGATTCATCCGGGTTAAACGGATTGTTTGTGTACAAGATTGCGGTCTGGTTGTTAATCGGCTCGCCAGCGTAAGCCAGATCAACGGAGGTATCATCTTGGGCATCGGCTTCGCTCTATACGAAGAACGAATTCTGGATGGTCAGACAGGAGTAGTCCTCAATCCAAACTTCGAGACCTACAAGTTGCCCGGTGCCGCTGATGTCCCCGAAATTGACGTGATTCTTCAG
>DASXBV010000046.1:0-1860 GCA_036491515.1 Chthoniobacterales bacterium | reverse complement strand
GTGGTTTGACCGCAGCCGCGATGAGAAGCTGATGCATTGCAAGAACCTCGGTATCGAAGTGCATCCCAGGATGGAGGAGTTTGAGATCACTCAACAGCTATTTGAGAAGATCATCGAAGAACGAACGATCGACCCTCTGTTTGTGACGCATTTGCCCAAAGAGCTGGTTCCATTGGCGAAACAGAATACGGAGAATTCTGCTGTCGTTGATGTCTACGAATTGATCATCAACGGCCAGGAGATTTCACCGGGCTATTCGGAGCTGAACGACCCTGCGGCGCAGCGTGGTCGGCTTCTGGACCAGGTTGGTGAGGAAATCCAGAAGTTGGACGAAGATTTTCTCCTAGCCCTGGAACACGGTATGCCGCCTGCAGGCGGGATCGGGGTCGGCATTGATCGGCTGGTGATGATGCTAACCGGTGCAGAATCCATTCGGGACGTTATTCTTTTTCCGCATTTGAAACCAAAATCTCAAGAATGACGACTGCTTCGGTAGCCGCGACAAAGCCGGAGGTGCCGCCTCAGGCAAATAATTCTTATCGCTTCAGTCTGTTCAACGCGCTTAATTTCCAGATTACGCTTGGTGCGCCCATGGTGTTGTACGCCAAGGCGTTGGGAGGTAGTGCAACCACTATCGGGATCGTCGCTTCCCTGGCTCCGCTCATGACCGTGCTTCAGCTTCCAACGGCTTATTTCATTCCGAAGGTCGGCTACAAGGGATTCGTATTATCCGGTTGGTCGGTTCGTGCGGCGTTGTTGTTCATTCTGGCGCTGCTGCCCTTGCTCGTTTTTTTCCCGAACGCGGTACAGATCGAGCTGATGCTTACCTGCCTCTTCCTGTTCAACGTTGTCCGTGGCGTTTCAACAGGGGCCTGGCTTCCCTGGCTGACCGCGCTTGTTCCTGAAAACGCGCGAAGCGACTTTCTGCGTTTGGATCAAGTTCATATGCAATGTGGAGGATTCTTGGCCATCGCGATTTCGACTCTCGTTTTGTGGTCAGGCGCTCAGCCATGGCAATTTGCTCTTCTTTTTTTCATCAGCGCAGTCGCAGGAACTTTGAGCCTTCATTTCGTCCGCAAGATTCCTGATGTTGAAATAGGAGAACAGGTCCGATCCTCGGGTCATCCGGTTCCGTGGTTGGAGATTCTGAACTATCCTCCCTTTACTAAGCTACTGATTTTTAACGTGGTTTATAACTGGGTAGTTGGTGGCTTAGCCGCATTTGTGATCGCCTTTCTTGAAGGCAGGGCGGGGTACACGGCTGGAGAGGTTCTCGCCGTCAGTCTTGCGTCGGGGGTCGGAGCTTTCGCGAGTGTTCCATTTTTTGGTCATGTGCTGGAACGGACGGGTAGCAAACCGATTCTCCGGCTGTCGATGACGCTCACTCTTTGGGGTATCATTTTTTGGGTGCTGCTTACTAGCGGGGTAGTCCCTGCACACTATCTTTTCGTCGGATTTAACTACCTTGTCCTCGGTGTCGCGGGCGGGCTCTTCTCCATAGCGAACACCCGGATAGCGATGGATACGATGCCGGAGATGGGCCGTAATCACTTTTTTTCGATGTTCACGATGTGCGCCTCTCTGAGTCTCGGGCTGGCTCCAATTTTCTGGGGAATCTTTCTCGATGTGTTGGCAAAGAAGGAGTTTTCGATCGGAGTCTTCCAGGTTAATCGTTTTAGCATTTATTTCGTTCTGCTTGCGCTTCTGGGTATCGTCAGTTTTTTCCTGGCACGCCCGCTTGTCGAAAAGAAGGGTAAACCGTTTGATACGGCTATTCGTGATGTTGTCATCATGGCGCGGTTGAAGCTTTATGGCAGATTCTTCAATCGCTAAGAAGATCCGGTTACCGTTTACGTATTT
>DASXBV010000045.1:0-15556 GCA_036491515.1 Chthoniobacterales bacterium | reverse complement strand
CCTTGCGGTATCGCGGCGAAACGCGCAAAAGGCGAGCGAGCCCGCAAAAAAACCACACAAAGGCCGAAGCGATGAGCTCATTGCGGGCTAGGAAGTTCTTATGAAACTACTTGTACTGGGCGCAACGGGCGGCACCGGCCTGCAGATTGTCATCCAGGGAATTGAACGTGGTCTCACAGCGCAGCGGCCAAGCATTGCAGCAATTTGTGAAATCTGTCCGCTAGTCGTTAAGGGCCAGTGTAGCATAGGCTTCCAGCCTGTACCGAAGGCGATTTAGCTCGAATCTGTCGATACGTTCCGGACAATCCCAAGTCGCCGCTGATCAGTAAGGGTCGAGCTGCGCAGTGATCGGTCTCTACAGGCTGGAAGCCTATGCTACACTACTTGGCACCCTGTGCCGCTGGTTTCCTGTCTCCAAATCCGCTATGCTTCCCTCGTGTACCGATCAAAACAGAACGCCACGGTGAAAGATACCGCAGCCATCAGGGCTGCGGCAGTTCGCACGTGGTTCCAGTTTGTCCAAGTGGCGAGATAGCTAGCCCATTGGGTAGCGCCGCCGGCGTTCGCCGGGTCCACGGTCGCCAGCGTATCGTTCAGTGGCACGTTGAAGGCGAACGTTACGAACATGGTACCGACAAGATAGAACAGACTACCAAATAGAATGAAGAGAGCGCCCGGCCTGTGCCACCTGAACGGCAAGGAAACAGCCAACACGGCGCACACGACAGCCGGACCAAAAAAGGCTGTGAGGAACCATGGATTGATCACTGAGAGATTAACGGATTGCATGGCTGCAATGCCTTGGGGCGCCGGGATACGAGCGAGAGCTTTCATGACCAAAGCTGAAAAAGCGTAGAAGATTCCGGCCGCCAAGCCACAGCCAAGCGCGGAGATAAACGTTAAAGCGGAGAGTAGTTGGTCAATCATTTGAGGAATTAAAACGGGTTAATCCAGGAATGCCGACCGGTGATCAACGGCGAATTGTCCAAACGAGTTTGGCTCACGGCCGAGCAACTGCTCCGAGGCGTCGGTGACCTCGCTAGCCAGCCCCGAGTCGCGGACCCAGGCGTACAATTCCGCCAGGCCTTCTGCGAACCAGGGATCCATGCCAGCATCGCGGAGGCTAGCCTCCATCGCCGCAGCGGTGATGGGCTGGTACCGAATCGGTCGACCGATCGCCGATCCGATGTACTCCGCCACCTCTAAGGTATGTAACGCTTCCGGTCCGCTCAGATCGAATGAGCGGTTAAGCTGCCGATCGTCCTCCAGCGCGGCAACGGCTGCCTGAGCCAAGTCGCGCAGATCGAGGTGACTGACCCGCGCATCTCCCAGGGGCAGAAAAATCGTGCCCGTTGTCCGAATGGTCTCCGCGTAAAAGGTTGTGAAATCCTGCATGAAAAAGTTCGGGCGCAAAATAATGTAGGGAATCCCCGAGGCGCGCACTGCTTCGTCGATCACCGGGTGGCGACGACTGAAGCGAGCTTGATTTTCCCGCTTCGCGCCAAAGCTGGAGAACCAGAGTAGGCGATTCACTCCGGCGGATTGAGCCGCAGAGACGACGTTCAGGCCGATGGACTCCATATCGATGACGTCTGGAATCACCAAGGCGACCGTGCGGATGCCCCGCATCGCACGAGCCAGATTTTCGCGGTCTCGCATATCAACAGTGATACCGGGGGCACCACCGACAGACAACCCGCGCCGGCTGCCGGCAGCCACGGGAACGCCGGTCTCCACCAAGGCTGGAATGACATGGTTTCCGATGAGCCCCGGAGCGCCGAGGAACAGGAGCCGAGAAGAGATGGAAGGATTCATGATGGCAACATGGCGGCCCTGGGAAGATCTCTCCAAGACTCTTTACAACCGCGATTGATTCTCCAAAGATATCAGACATGGATCTGGTCAAGCTCCGGTATTTCCAAACGGTTGCAAAGACCCTTCATTTTCGGCGGGCTTCTGCGTTGTTGAACATTTCCCAACCGCCTCTGAGCAAGAGCATCAAAACCCTGGAGGACCAGCTGGGGACCAAGCTCTTCGTGCGAACCCGACGGCAAGTTGAACTTACGCCCGCTGGCCATGCGCTCCTGGAGCGATGTGAAAGAATATTTCGGGAATTGGAGGATGCCCGAATCGAGGTGAGACGATACGGCGCCGGGGAGAAGGGTTTACTTCAGATCGGCTGCGAGGATGGGACTACTTTCAGTGTCCTGCCACCGCTCCTGGAGATTTTCCAGAAAGAATACCCCGAGGTTCACTGCTCCGTCGTCACCCAGTCGGTGGCCAAGCAGATCGTTGCTCTGCGGTCAGGTGATCTGGACGCCGGGATCCTGCCGTTGCCGATGAACGATCCAGAGCTTGATCTGATTAAATTGGACAGCTGCTCGATGATTGCCGCTTTCGCGGACCGCCTGCCGTTGGCCGGGAAAGGCACTCTGCGGCTCCGAGATTTGCGTCATCAACCGGTCGTGGCTCTGCCAGACCAGCCGGACAATCTTTACTCCTGCATCCTGCCATATCTGAAAAAGGAGAAGATCCCGGTCAAGCTCGTCCCGGGAGCATTCGATGTCACCACATTACTGGTTATGGCCGCCTCCGGGCTTGGGATCGCCCTGATCCCCTGCTCTTACCGCGCATGCGGCCCTCCCGGCCTCGTCTATTGCGAGATAGCCGACAGCACACTGGACCTGTCCGTCGGCTTGGCCTGGAAAAAAGGGACGCTAAACGCAGTTGCTGCTAATTTTGTGCGAGTGGTGCGAGGTACGCGCACCCCGGGCGGGGTCAGCTAAGCTGGAGCTGCTTTGGTGATCCTCCTAAAATTCATTTGGGTGCGGTCACATATTGAGCTTCACCATTCCCAAATGACCAGTTTTTCTTAGCGACCTCCACCAAGTTGATCAATACATCTTCACGGCGCAGAGCTAGCCGTTCGTGAAGACCGTCTGCGACCGCCTCACAAAACTTCATGGCAAAACAAGTCTAGATCGCCCATATTCGTAATCAATCCCCCAAGAATGAGGCTTGGCCAAAAACGCCTTGTAGGTATCGTAGCTAATCCTGAATCGGGCTGCGACGTTCGCCGCTTAGTCTCGTGCGCCTCGGTATTTCCGACTTCGGAGAAAGTGAGCATGGTGGTCCGCGTCCTTGCGGCGCTCGGATCATTTGGCGTTCAGGGAGTTCTGATGATGCCGGATAAAAGCGGTATCGCGGCCGGCGTACTGCGCGCGACCCTGTCCCACTCGGCGAGAGCCGGCGACCCCTGGCCGGAAGTTCAGTTTCTCGAGCAAAGAATCGAACATACCGCAGACGATACTCGCTTCGCTGTGCGAGCAATGTTAACAGCCGGAGTGCGCGCCATCGTCGTTTTGGGAGGCGATGGAACCCATCGCGTCGTGGCGTCCGAATGCGGCGCGACTCCATTGGTGACACTCTCGACCGGGACCAACAATGCTTTTCCCGATCTGCGCGAAGCAACCATTGCGGGGATCGCGGCGGGTCTATGTGCGAGCGGAGAATTCGACAGTTCTGAGATCTGCCGGCGCAACAAGCGCTTAAATATCTGTTTTGACGGCCGTCACGAGATCGCGCTGGTCGAGGTCGCAGTCTGCCGGAATAGGAACATCGGATCCAGAGCGCTTTGGAATCCAGAGGATGTGTCCGAAATATTTGTCACGTTCGCCGAGTGTGACTCAATCGGTTTATCATCGATTGTGGGACTTCTGCGTCCTACCAGCCGGGATGCTACTGAAGGATGCTCTGTGAGGTTTAATCACGAGAATCCGGTCTCGTGGGTGTCAGCGCCGATCGCACCAGGTTTGATCAAGCATATGCCGATCGGCTCGGTTCGCTCCCTTCCGTTGGGCCAGCAGATCCCGATCGACGCAGACTATGGGACAATCGCTTTGGACGGTGAACGCGAAATCGAGTTCACGGCTGAAGACAACGCTTACCTATCGCTCGACATGAACGGGCCTCTTACTGTCGATGTACGTAATACTCTCGAATTAGCGGCCGAGCGCGGTTTATTGGCTTCGAGAACTTCTCATCCCCCAACCCATATAAAAGGAGATCAACAGGATGACTACTGAACTAAACAAGGAAATGCTTCTGCGGGCATACCGCATGATGCGGCGCATCCGCGATTTCGAAGAACGAGTGCATGTCGAGTTTGCTACCGGCGAAATCCCAGGATTCGTTCATCTCTACGCGGGAGAAGAAGCGTCGGCAACCGGGGTTATCTTGCAGCTCCGGAAGGAAGACTATGTGGCAAGCACTCATCGGGGACACGGCCATTGTATCGCCAAGGGAATGGCTCTACGAAGCATGATGGCCGAAATATACGGCAAGAAAACAGGCATCTGCGGAGGCAAAGGAGGCTCGATGCATGTCGCGGATCTGGACCTCGGGATGATGGGCGCCAACGGAATCGTCGGTGGCGGCGGCCCTCTGATCTGCGGCGCCGCGTTAGCCGCAAAAGTCAAGAAGACAGACAACGTCGCGGTTTGCTTCTTCGGTGATGGGGGCTCCAACCAAGGCACCATCCTGGAATCGCTGAACCTTGCTTCAGTTTTGCAATTGCCCGCCATTTTCGTCGCAGAAAATAACGGATACGCAGAAGCCACCGCTTCACGATGGGCAGTTGCCACCGGCAATATCGCCGATCGAGGCGCCGGATTTGGAATGCCGGCGGCAATCGTCGACGGACATGACTTTTTCGCGGTGTATGAGGCGGCTGGCGAAGCGATTCAGCGTGCGCGTTCAGGCGGCGGCCCTTCGTTGATAGAGGTCAAGGTCAACCGGTATTTTGGGCACTTTGAGGGAGACCAACAGACCTATCGCGGCCCCGATGAAGTAAAAAAGCTGAGAGAAACGAAGGATTGCCTCCTATTGTTTCGCGGCAGAGTAACCAAGCAGAACCTGCTCACCGAAAAGGAACTCGACCAAATCGACGAGGAGGTAAGAAATGAAGTCGAGGACGCCGTCGCTTTCGCAAAGCAAGCGCCCAAACCCCAACCGTCCGACTTGCTGACGGATGTCTACGTTGCCTACGCTTAACCTCTAGCTCCAAACTGCATATGGCGCGAAAAATTAATTTCAAACAGGCCGTTAACGAAGCGATCGCTCAAGAAATGAGTCGTGATGAAACGGTCATCGTGATGGGCGAAGATAATGTCGGAGGAATGGGAGGCGACGGAGAAAGGGATGCCTGGGGCGGCGTACTCGGCGTTACCAAAGGGCTTTACGGAAAATTCGGAGATCGGGTCATGGATACTCCCATATCCGAGTCAGCCTTCATCGGAGCAGCCATCGGCGCCGCGGCATGTGGTTTGCGCCCCGTTGTAGAGCTCATGTTTGTCGATTTTATGGGAGTCTGCTTCGATCAAATCTTCAATCAGGCAGCTAAATTTCGTTATATGTTCGGCGGCAAAGCGGTAACGCCCGTGGTGATTCGCACAATGATCGGAGCGGGATTCCGTGCGGCGGCACAGCATTCGCAATGTTTGTACTCGCTATTCACCCACATCCCCGGTCTAAAATGTGTTATTCCTTCTTCACCGTATGACGCGAAAGGGTTGTTGATTCAATCGATCCGCGACAACGATCCCGTTATCTTTTTCGAGCATAAACTGCTCTACGGATTGGAATCGGAAGTGCCGGAAGAAAGCTACGCGATTCCTTTCGGCGAAGCTAACGTCGTCAGGGAGGGAGACGACGTCACCATCGTAGCCATAGCCCGCATGGTCCATGTGGCACAGCAAGCCGCTGAGGAGCTGGCCAAGGAAGGTATTCATGCGGAAGTCATCGATCCCCGGACAACAAGCCCGCTGGATGAAGATACGATTCTTGAGAGTGTGGCTAACACCGGGCGGCTCGTGGTTGTTGATGAGTCTCATCCGCGTTGCAACATGGCCGCGGATATCGCCGCTCTGGTGGCCCAAAAGGCATTCGGCGACTTGAAATCTCCAGTCGCGACAGTTTCCGGGCCACATGTCCCGGTACCTTTCTCTGATGCGCTTGAGGATCTCTATATCCCAAGCCCGGCAAAGGTAAAGGATGCTGCTAAAAAAGTTGTGGAGTACGCGAAATGAGTCAGATCTATCCGGTGACAATGCCGAAGTGGGGCCTTTCGATGCAGGAAGGTAAAGTGAATCGCTGGCTCGCGAATATAGGTGATTCCATCCGAGCCGGCGCGGAAGTCGTCGAAGTGGAAAGCGACAAGATCGCGGGCGTCATCGAAGCATCGAGCGGCGGGGTATTGCGGCGTCAGGTTGCAAAGGAAGATGACGTTCTGCCCGTGGGTGCCCTGCTCGCTCTCATAGCGGAAAACGAAGTCGCGGACTCCGACCTTGACGCTTTTGTAACCGAATTTCAGAGCCGCTTTGTTCCGGGCGAAACTTCAGAAGCCGAATCAACCGCCGGTCCGGAAACGGTAACGGTGAAGGGTCGCAATATCAGTTATCTCCGGCGAGGGGATGGCGGAGAGGTGGTATTGCTGATTCACGGCTTCGGAGGAGAGAAGAACAGCTGGCTATTTAGTCATGAAGCGCTTGCGGCCACTAACACCGTGTATGCTTTGGATCTGCCCGGGCACGGCAACTCCGACAAGGCGATCGATGATCCAAGCCTGGACGGATTCGCCAAAGTGATCCTTGGATTCGTCGATGCGCTGAAGATCGGACAACTGCATCTGGTCGGCCATTCCTTTGGTGGTGCAATCACTCTCGCCACGGCGCTACTGGGGACGGATCGCATCAAATCCGTGACGTTGATCAGTTCGATGGCCCTCGGTAAAGAAATTGACGTCGAGTATTTGCGCGGCTTAGCAAAAACCAACAGCCGCAAGGAGCTGAAAGCCCTTGCTGGGCGCCTGTTTGCAAACGAAGGACTGGTGACGCGCCAACTTGTAGAAGATCTGCTTCGATTTAAGCGCTTGGATGGAGTCCAGGCCGCTCTGGAATCGATTCTCTCCGCAATTCTCGACGGAGATCAGCAACGGGTAGTGCTGAGCGAGAAAATTGCCCATCTCGGTAAACCAGTTCGCGTGATCTGGGGAGAGCAGGATCGCATCATTCCTGCTTCGCATGCTGCATTGGCCGGGGCCGATGTTCATATCCTGCCAGACGCCGGCCATATGGTGCAGATGGAAGCAGCTAATGAAATTAACAAACTGCTGCATTTCTAAATCAATTCCGTTGAAGTTGTCAGAGATCGCCGCCTGCTTCGGACTAACCGAGTCCCGGATCTGTCAAGTCCACACTCAAACGGTTGGCGTTCTTCGAAAGTACCTTGCCAACATCTTGGCCTAACCCGCAAAAATCACATCCGGCGGCCGTCCGGACCGAGTCGACGAGCTTCCCGCACCAGTTTTATGCTGGCGGGCGCAAGACGAGGGTCTCACGAGTAGAAAACTGGTGGGACCTCTTAGCGTCCCATTGGCAACTGCCATGAATCGTTTTATGGACACGCTGGTCGTTTGAGAGCCAGGATGAGTCCAAAAACCAACGGTTTACGCAATGCCACCATCGCGCTCGCTTTGATGGCGCTCCTCGGCGTTGCGCTAGTCCTCGTATTTCCGGGATCTGCCGAGCAGGATACGGACTATCATTTTCTGAAGGCGCGCACGGCATGGAGCAACCCCTGGCTTTTTGTCGACGTCTGGGGACGTCCGCTGTACACGACGCTTTACGCTCTGCCTGCACTTCTGGGGTTCACTGCGGCGCGATTTTTTGCCGTGGGAATCGGCGTGGCGATTGCCTGGCAGACATGGCGTCTTGCTTGCGACCTGCGCTTGGAGCGCGCCTGGCTAGTCATTCCTTTGCTATTGGGACAGCCAGTGTTTTTCGAACTTTTCCCCGACCTACTCACCGAGCCGCTCTTTGCGCTTGTTTTCGTGATCGCGCTGCGCTGGCATTTACGTGGCTGGACAAAGCGCGGAATGTTGGCAGCTTCTATGCTTCCGCTCGCAAGGCCGGAGGGCGTCTTTCTTTGCCTGCTTTGGGGCGTGTGGGTGGTCGCCAAAAAGATAAATCCCACGGCCTCGCTGCAAGCGCCGGATTATCGGAAACTCATTCGCACTGTTCCTTCGACGGTATTTCTCGCAGCAGGCGTTTTTCTTTGGTGGTTCGTGGCTACGTGCATCACGCGCGACCCGCTCTTTATTCTGCATAACTGGCCATCGACCTGGCATCAAGACGTCTATGGCCGCGGCACAATTTTCAGCTATGGCCAGCGCGCTCCGGAATTCATCGGCATATTGCTTGTCGCGCCGTTTGTATTCGGCCTCTGGCGCAAAATGGGCGCGTGGACTTGGATTCCCGTCACGACCTCGTTCCTGCTGCTATTTTTTTTGCACACACTCTTCCGCGCTCACGGACTCTTCGGAGAGGCCGGCTACCCGCGCTACATGGTCTCGGTTGCGCCCGCAATTGCCGTGCTCACCCTGGAGGGCTGGAATACGATCGCATTTCGGATTGAAAAGTGGTCCAGCTTAGCCTCCCGCGTGCTGGGATCGACTGTTCTGAGCATTTCTCTCGCGACAAATTTTTGCTATCTGGACTCGTTTCCTTGGGCGCGTGATCCAATTGCTATTCGTGAAATGTCCGACTGGCTTCACGAGCACCCTGAGCCTTACAAACGGTTGATCTGGAGCAACGCTCGAATGTGCATTGTTTCCGGGTTGACTCTTGCCGAGAGCCCTTCGCTACTCTCCTCCAATCCAGAAACTATCCGCGCGTTGCTGCGGGATGCGCCTTCCGGCACGCTGGTCTTCTGGGACGATCATCTTGGCCCGGACTGGTTCGGTCTCACTGCTGCGGACATCGAAAGCAGCGGTTACAAATGCCTTCGCACCCGATGCTATTCGTTGCCCGGCGTCGTGGCCCTGGATGTTGGCGGCAATCGGTCGTCCAATCGTGAAGTCGAGTTAAGTTTGCTGTTCAAGCCATAGACAGCTCGGTCGGCGGGCCAATCGACCGCTCGCAACTGCCAGCCGTACCAGGCGACCAGTGAAAATGCGCCCGCGATAATGAGCCCCGTCAGCGCGAAAAAAGGAAGGTCACCATACGGGTAATCGGGCGCTGCGGCTGCGGCAACCAGCCACGTTGCAGCCGCGACGAGGATCCCAAACCCGACACTGGCGAATAATGCGCGTTCTGGATGCTCGATCGCAAGTGCTGGTCGGCCTCGCAGTCGGACCGCCAAAGCAGCTGCCAGGTTCATGCAGAACCCAGACCAGGCCAGCGCGCCCAACGCGTCAGACGGCCGATGCCAACCGGTAAACAGAACGCCTGTTGCGAATGCTGCGCTCATGCAGCCTGCAGCGACAGCTAACCACGGTCGCCAGCGGGACGACGAGACCAATAGCAAGCTTAAGGCGAACGAGGTGCCAATGGTGGCATGTCCGCTTGGGTATGTGCCGGTCTGAAAGCCTCTCTTGAGCAAGAGGTCATTGGGTACTAACGCTCGCCACGGGAGCTGATCTTTCAGAACCTCAGCACCTACGACCGCGCATCCAAAGCCCACCACCCCGATCACACCAACAAGGGTACAGCGGCGCGCGGCGGCGATGACGAGGATGACTACTGCCGCAAGCAGCAGCCCCGCCTTGCTAACAAGGTCGAGCGCGACAGAGTCCAACCGGATGACTTTCCAGTTCAACGCTTCGCGGCCAAAGAACGCGTTGTCATCGAGTTGATGTCCCCAGGATGTGCTTACAAGGGCAAAATAGCCGACGATCAGCAGGGCGGCGCAAACCAGCGCACCCCGCAGCAGCCCCCTCTCAATAGTCCGGTCGGTGTGATCGCTCATCGGGATGAGAGTTCCGAGACCTTAAGGCCGGTCCATTGGTCGAAAATTTTGTAACGCATTGAAAGCTCCTTACTTCAACTTCAGTTAGATAGGCAGACCATATAGCTTCATTGACAGCCCAATGTGAGTCTTTTTCCAGTATTGTTTCTTTTTGGTGTCCGGCGGCGTTCGGCGTTCAGCGTTCGGCGTTCGGCGTTTCGGCGCCGCATTGGAGGGGCGTTGCTTGCAACGCCCTGGAGCTGCGAGCAGCTCCCCTCCAGATCCCCTCAGCCGGGCTCGTAAAACTACTTGCTAATCGGTAGCTTAGGTAGTGAGTGTGCCGCATGATCTGGAAACTCGGAAAGCGCTCGGTTGACCTGAGCCATTCGGGTCTGATAATGGGCGTTTTAAATGTCACGCCTGACTCTTTTTCAGATGGCGGCCAATTCATGGACGGGGAAGCCGCATTTCGCCATGCCGAGCGAATGGCCGGTGAAGGAGCCATCATCCTGGACGTAGGTGGAGAATCGTCGAGACCGGGATCTGATCCGGTGCCTGCGGAGGAAGAACTTCGGCGCGTCATCCCAATCATGAGGCGTCTTCGCAGTCGGTTTCCCGATCTTTTCCTGTCGATCGATACATATAAGGCAGAGACAGCTCGCCAGGCCCTTGGAGCTGGCGCAGATATCGTCAACGACATTTCGGCTTTGCGCGCTGACCCGGCCATGATCGAAGTTTTGAAACGTTCGGATGCCGGCATCATCCTGATGCATATGCAAGGAACGCCCAAAACAATGCAAGTCAGTCCTTATTATGAAGACGTCGTTACCGAGGTGTTTGAGTTTCTCCGGCAGCGCCGAGATGAACTCGTTGACTGCGGCATTGATCGAGCCCAGATCGCAATCGATCCGGGCTACGGATTCGGGAAGCGTGTTCAAGACAATATTCAGCTTGTTCGATGGCTAGGTCGGTTCGCTGAGCTTGGTCAGCCATTGGTCGTCGGACTCTCCCGGAAATCGCCCATTGCCCAATTGCTTGGTAATCCGAAGCTGTCTCCGCATGAACGGTTGTGGCCAACGGTCGCCCTGACTAGTTTACTCCGGGAGAAAGGGGCTCACGTTTTCCGAGTGCATGATGTTCGGCCGAATCTGGAGGCCCTGAGGATGACGGAAGCGATCGTATCCGATGATTGACGCGATTTTAGAATTTCTACAGAATTATTGGAACGCCGCTATAGAGATCGCCTTATTGGCGATGGCGATCTATTACGGTTACCTTTATTTTCGTGGAACCCGGGGGGCAAAGGTCTTGACGGGCCTCGCGATTCTCTTCATCAGCCTCACGCTAGTCTCTCAGATTCTGAATCTGACCGTAATCAGCTGGCTCCTGCGCAGCTTGACGGCGTTTCTGGCAATTGCCCTGGTGGTAATATTTCAACCGGAGTTGCGCCGTGCGCTTGCAGAACTCGGTAGCAGCCAGTTTTTTTCTTCGGCGACGCAAAAGAAGGAGACAATCGACGTAATCACCGACGCGGTTTTTGAGCTTGCAGGTAAGCAAACCGGAGCATTGCTTGCCATTGAAAGAGATACCGCAATCAGAAGTTTCGCGGAGAGCGGTGTCAGTATTGATTGTGAGATTTCGCAGGAACTTTTGTTGACGATCTTTTTTCCAAAGACACCTCTGCACGATGGCGGCGTGATTATTCGGAACGATCGGATTATCGCGGCTGCCTGCATTTTCCCGGTCAGCCAACGCGAGGATCTTGACCGCACGTTGGGTCTCCGGCATCGTGCAGGACTTGGAATCACGGAAGAGTCTGACGCAATCGCAATCGTTGTATCGGAGGAGACCGGGAACATTTCGATATGTCACCGGGGAAAAATCGAGCGAGGGTTTAAGCCGGAGCAGTTTGAGAAACGCTTGTCTGAACTGCTGCTTCGGGGGAATGGTCAATCAGAAGACAACGAGGACAACACTTTACCTGAGCCTGGTACAACGCCTTAAGATAACGAAACAATGAAACGCCTTCTTCTGGAGAACTGGCGCGCCAAGTTGATGGCGTTGATCGTAGCCACCGCGGTTTGGTACCTGATCAAAAAGAACGTCGACGAAACACCTGGCCGTTGGAAATTCGAGCGCCGGCCCGCTGCGATAACGCCGGAGCGCTCCTAGGTTTGGACTATATGCAGAAGCTCTTCGGTACGGACGGCGTCCGTGGAATTGCAAATGTCGAGCCCATTACGGTCGAATCTGCTCTCAGACTCGTGCAATCGGCCGCACGCGTTTTGGCGAAGGAAGAAAGCTATCCGGTAGTGATCGTCGGCAGGGACACGCGTGCATCCGGAGAGATGCTGGAATCAGCTATTGCCGCGGGCCTCGCGGCCAGCGGCGTGCACGTATTGCTTGCGGGTATCATTCCTACTCCTGCGGTCGCATTTTTAGTCCCGTTTCACAGCGCGTTATTTGGCATCATGATCACGGCGTCGCACAATCCCTTCCAGGATAACGGAATCAAGTTCTTCGGAGCGAACGGCTACAAGCTGAGCGATGAACTAGAACTCGCGATCGAGTCGGAATACTTCAGTTCCGCCGCTCCCCGGCGTGCGATCGGCAAATCGATTGGGCGTATTCGACAAATACAGGAAGCGACAGAACAGTATGTCGCCTTCGCCGCTTCCACCGTTCCGAAGGATTTTTCGTTACCAGGAATCAAGGTGTTGGTTGACTCGGCAAACGGCGCGGCGTATCGGACGACCCCGATCGTTCTGTCAAAGCTGGGTGCTGAGGTCGATCTGCGCTTCGGCACCCCAGATGGATTTAACATCAACCTGGATTGCGGAAGCACCCATCCCTCGACACTCTCTCGCCTGGTTCAACAGTCGGGTGCGGCGTTCGGCATCGCCCACGACGGAGATGCGGACAGGGTCTTGTTTTGCGACGAACAAGGAGTTCCGCTTGATGGAGACGAGCTTCTGGCAATCGCGGCAGCGGATTTATTAGCGCGAAATCAACTGCGCGGAAACACCCTCGTCGCAACAGTCATGAGCAACTTCGGCCTCGACGAAGTCCTGCGTCGGAACGGAGGCAAGGTTTTGCGGACGGATGTGGGCGATCGATTCGTCATAGATGCCATGGTGCAGCACCAATTGAATTTCGGGGGAGAACAGAGCGGCCACCTCATCTTCAGGGACTTTTCGACCACCGGGGACGGCCTAATCGCCGCGTTGCAAATTATGGCCATCATGGTGCGCACTGGAAAAACTCTCGGCGAGCTTCGTCAGATCCTGCACAAATTTCCACAGGTCCTCCGGAACCTCACGGTCCGGGAAAAATTGCCTTTTGAACAATTCGGAGGCTTGATAAAGCGAGTGGCAGAGGCCGAATCCAGGCTGCACGGGAAAGGTCGGGTCCTCCTGCGATATTCCGGAACTGAACCGAAGGCGCGTCTCCTCCTCGAAGGTCCCGACGCCGATGAACTCAATGAGTTGGCGGAGGGGATCGTGAGAGAGCTGGCAAAGAATCTCGGCGCGTGAATTACCTTGTGACAGGGACAGACACCGGAGTTGGCAAGACATTTATCACCTGCGGTTTAGTCCGGTTTGCCCGCGCCAAGGGGCTGGACTCTGTCGGAATGAAGCCGATCTGTACGGGTAATCACGACGACGTACGCCAACTCCTCGATGCCTGTGGCTGCTGTGAACCCGAACACCTCATCAACCCGGTCTGGTACAGAACTCCTGTCGCACCGTATGCGGCGTCCGTCATCGAGGATCGTTTAGTGGACATCGGCGCTATTTGCGAGGCGTTTGAGAAACTCGCGACCCGGCATTCAATCGTCCTGGTAGAAGGGGCTGGAGGCATTGCGGTTCCAATTCTCGCAGACTACGATTTTCGTGATCTCGCGAAAGAGATTGGCCTGCACGTCATCGTCGTAGCTGCCAATCGCCTTGGCGTTCTGAACCACGCGCGGTTGACCGTCGAGGCGATTCGGTCGGCAGGTTTGGAGTGTTCGTTGATTGCCCTGAATTCCGTGCAATGGAAGCCCGACATTTCGCAGGCTACGAACATGAGTTTGCTGGAAAGCCTGGTGGATGTGCCGATTGCAGTCGTAGAACACAATCAACGCGAGTTCGGAGATCTTGTTGCGCTGTTGTGGTAAACGCGCGATCGCGAAACTCGATCCATATGCTACATGCTCGTGACCGGGTCGCTTAGCTTTCGGTCGCGCGGATCGCCCTGTTGCTATAGGGTTTTTTTGTCTTTGCCAACAGTGACCTCTTATCGGCATCCGGTTTTCTCGGTTTGCGCGATTGCTCCAGCAACAACGCCTGGACATCCACTCGCTCCCCTTCCAAGACCCTGCGAACGTAGGTCGGCTCTGTTCTTTGTTCTCGGGCCTTCACATTATCCTTCCAATAAATGTCGAGGATTTCGTCGACCCGCTCGCGCAGTTCCTCGTCCTCAATCGGAAAACAGATCTCTACGCGCCCGAAAAAATTTCTTGCCGTCCAGTCCGCGCTCGCGAGATAGATTTCCGGGTTACCTGCGTTTTCGAAACGGTAAATCCGGCTGTGCTCTAAAAATCTGCCAACGATGCTTCGCACGCTCACGTTCTCGCTCACTCCGGGTACCCCTGGACGCAGGCAGCAGACGCCTCTGACCAGGAGCTTTATCTTCACACCGGCTTGGGAAGCCAAATAGAGGGCTTCGATGACCTCTTCGTCGACAAGCGCGTTCACCTTGCCGAAAATTGAAGCAGGCTTACCACTTATCGCGTGCTTCACCTCTCGTTGGATCATTTCAAGGACAAAACTGTGCAGCGCTTTCGGTGCCGCCTTAATTTTTTTCTCTTCAGGAAAAACCGAAACACCCGTCAACCAGTTAAACAACTCCGCGCTATCATTGGTAATTTCCGGCTCGCACGTCAATAAGCCGAAATCTTCATAAAGCTTCGCCGTTGATGGATTATAGTTGCCCGTCCCGAGATGCAGGTAGCGACGGATACCATCCTCTTCCCTGCGAACAACTAGCGCAAGCTTTGCACGGGTCATCAAACCGGCGATCCCGTAAACCACATGAACACCAGCTTCCTGGAGCATTCTGGCCCATTTTATGTTTGCTGCTTCGTCGAAGCGCGCCTTGAGCTCGATCACCACCGTCACCTGCTTCCCGCTCTGAGCCGCCCTGGCCAAAGAAGCCACGATCGGGGAATCACCACTGGTCCGATAAAGCGTTTGTTTGATTGCCAAAACGTTCGGATCTTCTGCCGCCTGGTCGATGAAATCCAGCACTGTTTGAAAGCTTTCATAAGGATGATGCAACAGGATCGGTCTACGGCGGATCTGCGAGAAAATGTCTTCTTCATGATCCGATGCGGTCACGATCGCCGGCACAAATGGACGGAACTTGAGGTCCGGCCGATTTACTTCAGAAATCACTGGCATTAGCCGCAAAAAATTAATCGGTCCATCGACCTGATAGAGATCGTCGTCGGTCAGGTTGAAGGTTTGCAACAACTGGTCGGCAATATGACGCGGACAATCCTGTTGGACTTCTAACCGGACCGCGGCTCCGCGACTTCGATTCCGCAACTCATGTTCAATCGTCTTCAACAAATTGTCAGTCTCTTCCTCGTCGAGGTAGAGGTCACTATTGCGAGTAACCCTGAACTGGTACGCGCCCTTTACCTCGACACCTTGAAAAAGAGAACCGACGTGCGCCTGGATAAGGTTCCCGATGAAAATGTAACGGTACATCCCCTTCTCGCCGGCCC
>DASXBV010000044.1:0-21022 GCA_036491515.1 Chthoniobacterales bacterium | reverse complement strand
TGTCCCGGGCACGCTCTCTTGTTCGTCGTATAGTTGAACTGGAAACAAAATCATCACCAAAAAGGCAATATGAGCACGCAGACAACAACATCCGAATACATGCTGTTATTTAGGGGCGCGCAGTGGGATAAAGATCTATCCCCGGAAGAGCTTCAGAAGATCATGGGCCAATGGAATGAGTGGCTCGAACGGCTAACCGCGCAGGGCAAGGTCAAAGCAGCCCAGCCGCTCGAGCGTGACGGAAAGATAGTTTCGGGGAAGGGACGGACGGTCGCAGACGGTCCTTTTGCTGAGTCCAAGGAAGCCATTGGCGGCTATTTTCTCCTGCAATTGGACGATTTCAACGAAGCGCTGGAAATCGCCAAAGAGTGTCCGGCGCTGGAATACGGTGTGACGGTCGAAGTCCGGCCCGTAGCCGATCAGTGCCGATGCATGCAACGTGTAAATGAACTACTCGCCCACGCTACGGCTTGAGCGCGTGAGCATGGTTCAAGATACGACTCACGCGCCGCCCGGAGAAATTTCCCGTTTGGCGGAACATCTCTTCCGTCATGAGGCAGGAAAGCTCGTATCCGTGCTGACAGGGATCTTCGGAATTGACCGTCTGCAATTGGCGGAGGACGTGGTCCAGGAGGCGTTGGTCCGGGCATTGCAGACATGGCCCTATTATGGGATTCCCAAAAATCCCGCCGCCTGGATCACCCAAACGGCGAAGAATCTTGCGCTGGATCTGATTCGGCGGGAAAAGCTTTTCCGCGATAAGCAGTCAGAAATCTCCGCATCCTTTGAGCTGTGGTCTGCGGATTTCGTCGCTGGTGATTCGCCACTATTTGACACTGAAATAAAAGACGGCCGTTTGCGCTTAATGTTCGCGTGCTGTCATCCACTGATTCCACAGGAGGCACAGACTGCGCTGGCGCTAAAGACACTTTGCGGGTTCGGTGCCGCGGAAATCGCGAAGGCATTCCTTACGACCGAAGCAGCAATTGCCAAGAGACTAACGCGGGCCAGGCAAAGAATCCGCGAGCTTCGCATTCCCTTCGAGATCCCCTCGGGTGAGGAATTGTCAGGCCGTTTGGACGGCGTGCTGCAAACTCTCTATCTGCTTTTCAACGAAGGTTATAAGGCATCCAGCGGCGAGAGCCTGGTAAAAGAGGACCTCTGTTACGAAGCAATCCGCCTGGCAACGTTGCTCTCCGAGCATACCGCGACCAATCGGCCTCGAACCCACGCTCTGGTGGCGCTGATGTTCTTGAACGGAGCGCGCCTGCCTGCGCGAGTGGACCCAGAGGGCAACATTCTTCGCCTCAGGGAGCAGGATCGTTCGAATTGGGACCGAACGATGATCCAGCTTGGTATATTTCACCTTGGCCAGGCTGCCGCTGGAGACGGCCTCAGCGAGTATCATCTTCAGGCCGGCATCGCCGCTTGCCATTGCACGGCCGAAGACTATGAGTCCACGGATTGGCCAAGGATTTTGTCTCTCTATAATAGATGGATGGAGAACAATGATTCTCCTGTCATCGCCCTTAACCGCGCGGTGGCCATTGCGAACGTCAACGGCCCCAAAGCCGGCATTGAAGCGATCGAAGCAATTCGGAACCGGGGCCAGCTGGACTCTTATTACCTGCTCTATGCGGTCCTTGGAGAGTTCGAGGCGCAACTGCATAACTTTCAGACTGGCGCCGAACATTTTCGGAAGGCGCTTCAATTAACTGAGGTGAAATCCGAACAATCATTTCTATCGGAGAGACTTCGAAACTGTGTAAGCTATGCGTCCGGCTTTACTTCATGAGATGGAGGGGCGTTGCTTGCAACGCCAAGGAGCTGCAAGCAGCTCCCCTCCAAGCTCCAAGCGCTGCGCGACCTCCGAGCGCTTTCATCAAGGTTGATGAAATTTTCGCTCTGAAGCATAGTTCTTTTCTATGTGCGCTACCCGAGACCCTGATCAACTTGCGTCGACGTTCCCGTTTCGATTGGCCGCAATTGACCTGGACGGTACACTTCTTGGCCCCGACAAAACAATCAGCGACGAGAATGCGGCCGCCGTACGAAGGCTGACTCAAAACGGCGTCAAGGTGATCATCGCTTCAGGGCGACGCCATCAGAATAGCATTCGTTTCCAGCGGCAGCTTCAGTTGACCGGGCCGATCATCGCCTGCCAGGGCGGACTGATCAGAGACGGTGAGAGTGGTAACGTCATTGAGGCCCATTTCTTGCCGCAAAGCGCGGCGCGCGAGATCGCCAATGAAGGGGAAAAGCACGGCGTCCAGACCATCTACTATCATCTCGACCATCTGTATGTCGCGGAGCGCAACAATCAGTGGCTTGATCTTTACGAGTCGCGAGTCGGAGAACGGGCCGAATCGCTTCCAAGCCTGGATCAGCTCGATGGTCGTCGCGCACTAAAGATCGTCTGGTACGGCGACCCTGCCGTGCTCCATAAGATCCGGCCTGAGGTATCTGCCCTTTATAGCGGAAAAGTCGATGTGTTATCGACCGAACCAGAAAACCTGGAATTCATGCCGCGAGGGATCAACAAAGCCACGGCACTGGCAAAAGTCGCGGAGCAGTTTGGCATAACCCGCGAGCAGGTTCTGACATTCGGTGACGCCGAAAATGATCTGCAGATGCTCTCCTGGGCCGGAATGGGGGTGGCGATGAGGCACGGAAATTCTGCTGCAATAGCCGCAGCCAAGCTGATCAGCCCGCCCGGACCTCCGGAAACCGCCTTTGCACGCGCGGTCGATGTTTTGTTCCAAGAGGCAGCCAGCCTCAATACTGTTCGCTCAAAGTCTTGAAACTGCCCGTTCTGGGTAGCATAGGCTTCCACCTGTGTCCCAGCGTAGCATAGGCTTCCTTGCTCGCCAGCCTGATGCCAAAACTTGGAGGGGCGACTGCTTGCAGCGCCTGGAGGCGTCTGAGACGCCTCTGGGAGCCGCAAGCGACTCCCTCCACGTCGTCGCCTATTTCGCAGGCCAAGCACGGTGATCTCTCGGTACAGCCTGGCCTGTCCGCCGTAGTTCCGCGTTAGCGGACGAAGGAGGAAAGCCTATGCTATGCTACACTGCTCAGTCAGAAAACGCGATCCGCCGTTGCGTGGGAATGCGCTCCCGCGCAATCCGGCGTCGCATGTCCAGGGAACGTGCGAACTCCCCTAACGAGAAGGGCTGCTCCTCCCAAAGCACAAAAAGACGCGTCGAACGTGCGGCGCCGAACGCGCGGGGGAGCGCATCCCCGCTGGAAGCGGCTCTTTTGCGCCGTAGGCGCCAAGGAGGCTTCGCCCACAATAGACAAAGCTGGAGCTTTCGCTCACGCTTTAACTTGCTAACGCTTACCTACAACCGATAGTATCTCCACTAGTCATGGCCACCTATATCTATGAAACGGTGCCGGATCTCCCGGATGACCCGGTTCGGCGGTTTGAAATCAAGCAAAGCATGATGGACGCTCCGCTGACACGTGATCCTCAAACAGGTCAGAAAGTCCGTAGAGTGATTGCGGGGGGAGTCAGCATCGTGACAGGCGCCCGCTCGTCATCGAAGACCACGTGTGGAACGGGCCGCTGCGGTTGCTGTTGAACCAGATGTTTATCTCAGAAGATCAACCCGGCCTCTTTCAGGAACCGGTCAAACAGGCATGTGGGCATCGTCTGCGGGATTCGCTCAATGGGAGTGAAACACGCGTCAAGAACTACGTTCTTGATACAAACGTGCTGCTGCATGACCCCCACTCCGTTTATCGATTTGCTGATAACCATGTCTGGATTCCGATCGACGTGTTAAGTGAGCTGGATAGATTCAAGAACGAACAGACTGAGCGCGGAGCAAACGCGCGTACCGTTCATCGGTTTTTATCGCGTTGCTTCAATCAAGACAGCAAGCTCGTTATGCGCGGGGCCAAGACCCCTGGCGGCGGAACCATCCGCGTCGCGATCAATGAGTTTCTCACAGCAGCGACGAAGAGCAAGGAGCTACGGCAATTCCAGCAGATTTTTCAGGATCTGGACAAACCCGACAATCGAATTCTGGCGCTCTGTCAGTACGTAAAGAGCAAGCGCCCGGAACGAACGATTCTGGTTACCAAGGACCTGAACATGCAGCTGAAAGCTCTTGCTATAGGGGTGGAGGCTCAAGACTACGAGAATGACAAGGTCGAAGTGGCAGACGTCGAAGGGTATGAACAACTCACGATCGAGCTCGATTCACACACGCTCCAGCGTTTTGCCAGTTCGCGCGAGTTGACGCTAAAAACCAAGGACGCATTGCCGCCCAATGAGTATGTGTTTCTTTCAGCCGGCGATGATAAGCTTATGGCGGCACGTCATGTGGGGGATGGAGTTTTTCGCCGCTTGAATCTGCCTCATGCTCTCACCAATCCTCGCGGGGTACACTTGCAGCCGATGAACCTTGGTCAGCAGTGTCTTCTGGATGCGTTACTCGATCCCGATATCGCCCTGGTGACCTGTTATGGTCAAGCCGGGACTGGAAAGACGCTTCTCGCAGTTGCAGCGGGACTTCATCTTTTCTGGTTGAGAATTTTTAGCGGCCTTACAGTCAGTCGCCCGGTCGTGGCGATGGGAGAAACTCTCGGTTTTCTACCCGGCACGTTAGATGAAAAGATGAAGCCGTGGCTGCAATCGATCTACGATGCGTTCGAATTGCTGTTACCCGCCAACCCGACAACCGAAGTGGCAAGGCGACAGAAGAAATCCCGGATAGTTGAGGTCCCTAAAAGAAACGGCGCTGGAATCCAATTGAAACCCTACGAGCAGCTGATCGAGCAGGGGATCGTGGAGATCGAGGCACTTTGTTATATACGCGGACGATCGATCCCTAACCGGTATTTTGTCCTGGACGAAGCGCAGCAACTCACCCCGCTCGAGGCGAAAACCGTCGTTACGCGAATGTCCAAGGGCTCAAAGCTGGTCATGGTCGGTGACCCGGCTCAGATCGACAATCCGTATGTAGACAGCCGTTCGAATGGCCTCGTGTATACGCGGAACCGACTGAAAGGCCAATCAATTGCTGCGCACGTTTGCCTGACAAAAGGCGAACGCAGCCCTCTAGCCGAAGCCGGAGCGACGCTGATGTAGGGAAAAGTAAGAAGGCAGAAGGCAAAATGCAGAAGTAAAATCGTCGGCCCGAGCTCTTTTGGCTTCCGCCTTTTTACTTTTTACTTTTCCTCATTCTTCCCTCTTACTTCTTCTTCCTTACTTCTATGAGTTACTCCCCCCTAACCCCTCTTGACGATCGAGTTGCAATCGTTACCGGAGGCGCACGCGGAATCGGATTGGAATCCGCCAAGGCGCTGAAAGAGAACGGTGCGAAGGTTGTTATCGTAGACATCAATGCCGAAGCAGGCGAAAAGGCAGCTAAAGTTCTGGATGTCGAATTTGCGCTAACCGATCTGACCAAGTCAGCAGAGGTCGCCAAATTGGCTTCAGATATCCGATCGAAGTATGGCCGGATCGATATCGCATTCAACAATGCAGGAATCTGCGTTAACGTACCGTCGGAGCAATGCACCGACGAAGACTGGCACAAGGTCATCAATATTAACTTGCACGCGGTCTTCTATTGTTGCCGGGAATTCGGCAAAGTGATGCTCGACCAGGGCAAAGGGAGCATCATCAACACGGCCTCGATGTCCGGCATTATCTCAAACACGCCTCAACCACAATCGGCCTACAATGTCTCGAAGGCCGGCGTGATTATGCTGACAAAATCACTCGCCGGTGAGTGGGCGAAGCTGGGCGTCCGCGTTAACAGCATTTCCCCGGGCTACATCGCCACGGAAATGACGAAGACAGCGATGGCCGACCGGGAGCGGTATGCGGACTGGTTGAACTTTACACCTATGGGACGTGTCGGTGAGCCACGGGAGATCGCGAGCGTAGTGGTTTTTCTCGCATCGGAGGCAAGCAGCTATTTTACGGGAAGTAATCTGGTCGTGGATGGCGGCTATACGTGTTGGTGATTCTGCGAGGCAGCAGGGGGAGAAGAATCACGCGAAGGTCACGGAGGTCAGAGAAGGTCACGAAGGTTATTTAGCGGTTGCTCTGAACTGGACGATATCCGACGCCATCTTATTATTTAGACTAATCCACAAAAACCTTCGCGACCTCTTCTGACCTCCGTGACCTTTGTGTGACTCTTCGAGCCGCAGGGGCCGACATCCCTCTGCGCCAGAGGGAAAAATGGGCGGCCGAGGCCGCCCATTCTGTAACTCCTGCAACTTATTGTTTCCGTCAGAAGTCGTATTTGTCGATGTTATCCTTAGTGAACACGGTCGGTGGACCGAGGAGAATCTGGCTGCCGTTAATGATCTTGAGCTTGCCGAGTTTGCCAGCATCAAGTTCGGTATCGCCCGGCTTCAGCTTCCCGTCGATTACCGCGCGCATTGCGTAAGCGGCGGCATACCCCAGATCGACCGGATTCCACAATACGTCGCTCTTAACAGCACCGTTTTTGATGAATGGTTTCATCTGATTCGGGGTGGACTGGCCCACCACCGCGATTTTGCCAATGAGGTTGGCTTGCGTAATGGCGTCAGCCGCGCCGGGAAACGCCACGCTGGAGAGCCCGATTATCCCTTTGACGTTGGGATAAGCCTTAAGAATCTGACCGGTGACCTTAAAGGCCAGCTGTTGATCTTCCTCAGCAGGAAGAATGGTGACAAGGTTCAACTTCGGATAAGCCGACGCGATGTATTTCTTGATTTCCGCGATCCAGGCGTTCTGGCCGGCGGCAGTCATCGAGCTGGTCACGATCGCAAAATCGCCTTCCTTCCCCATCTCGGCCACCAGACAATCGATATCCGCCTTTGCCACGCCTTCCGGGGTGCACATTTGTGCAAACCATTCGCGGGCATCTGGCGCTGACTCAGCATCGTAGCCGATCACGTGAATGCCGGCTTTCAGAGCTTTTCGGAGCACTGGCGAGATTGCGACTGGATCGTTAGCCGCGAAAAAGATGCCATCCACGCCACGCGAAATGGCATTATCGATAAACTCGATTTGTTTCTGGATGTCGCCTACCGTCGGACCGTCAGTAGTTACTTCGGTGGGAAGGCCGCTCTTGGTCAAATCCGCACATCCTTCAGCAATTCCTTTGGCTGTGGCATTGAAATAGCCGATCCCAATAAGCTTCGGTATGTCGGCAAGGACAACCTTCTTACCCTTAAGATCCTTTGGATTAGTGGGCTGTCCACCGTTGTACGGTGTATCGGCGCCGAATGTTGTCGCAATCGAGGCGGCAACCAACAGTAGGACCGTTTTGGTCAGGTGAAGACATTTGACTGAGTTCATGTTTTGGGGGGTCTGGTACATTATCGACTTGGTTTTGGTTTTAATTTGGCGAAGCCACGTCGGGTGAGAAGCTGCTTCTCCAAAAACTGATTCAACAAAATGGAAAGAATAAGAACGGAACCGATCAAAATCACGGTCGCTTCTCCGCGCAATCCGGCTAATTGCAGACCGTTCTTGAGTAGTTGGATAATCACCACTCCAAGGGCAGTGCCGAGGATAGTGCCTCGACCTCCGAAGATACTCGTCCCACCAAAGACTACTGCTGCGATGACGTCTAGTTCAAGACCCGTCGCGGCGTCGGCTCGCGTGCTGGTGACTCGGGAAGTAAAAATGAAGCCGGCAACTCCCGCCATGAAGCCGCTGAAGGAATACATTAGCAGCTTAATCCGGCCGACTCGCAAGCCGGCAAACCGTGCGGCCGTCTCATTGTTACCGATCGCGTAGACACAACGGCCGAGCGGGGTTCGAGCAAGAGCCAGCGCACTGACAATCAGCACTCCAACGAGGAGGTAAAGTTGCACCGGCAAACCGCCGATGTCACCACTACCCCAGAACGCAAAAAAATCAGGAAATCCATTCACCGACCGCGATTCGCTTATGCCGAAGGAAAATCCACGATAGATTGCCAGTGTCGCAAGAGTAACAATTAACGGCGGCACGCCAAGGTAAACAATAACCAGCCCGTTAAGGAGGCCCGCCAACGCACCTCCGCAGAGAGCCACGCAGACAGCTGCCCAGAGCGGAAAGCCGAAGCTTTGCCAGGAAAATCCCAGCAGAACTGCGCTTAGAGCCATCATCGAACCGACCGAGAGATCGATGCCGCCGAGAATAATGATGAACGTCATCGGCACCGTGAGAAGCGCAACTTCGCACAAAAAGCGAGTTTGGTTCAGCAAATTCGCCGGAGTAAGGAATCGGTCGGATTTAAATGACAGCACAATCACCACCAGGATGAGGATGCCGACTAAAACTGCTTCTTGGACCGTCAACCACCGCCAGTTCAGGAATTTTGGTGAAGCAGCGTCCGCTCCGCCGCCGCCTCCCCCCGGCAAGGCAACCCCTGCACTCGACGTTTTGCTGCGGCGGTAAACATCCAGGAGAATAGTCAAGAGAATCAGGCTGCCTTGGACAGTTTGAAACCATTCCGCGCGAATATGCAGAAAAACGAGTGCCGTGCCGATCGTTTGAAGGAGGACTGCGCCGAGCAGCGCGCCCACTACTGTCCCGGTACCACCGAGGATGCTTACCCCGCCGATAACCGCCGAAGTGATCACTGTCAGCTCAAAACCTGGCGCCACATTCGATTGAATCGCCGTGAAGTTGGTGGCGTATAAGATCGCCGAAATCCCGACCAGCAGTCCGTTCAAGACAAAAACCCCTAACGTTACCCGGCGTACAGGAATACCCGACAGGCGAGCGGCCTCAGCATTGCCGCCTACCGCGTAGATTTCCCGACCGGCAGCCGAGTATTTGAGCCAAAAAGAAAAAGCAATGCCCAACACGATCAGCGCGCAAATCGGCACGGGGATGCTCAAAATAAGCTGGCGGCTGATGCCGAATCCGGGAGGCAGACCATAAATCCAGATCCCGCCTGTAGTAAGGATCAGTCCGCCCTTGAGAATGCTGGCCATACCCAAGGTCGTGACGATGGCAGGAATGCGGCAATACGCAACCAAAAGGCCGTTAACGAGGCCGATCACACCGCCGGTAAGGATCGTCGCGGCAAAGACTATTCCAAGTGGAACTCCGGCTACGGCAAGCTTACCGGCAACCGTGGCGCACAACCCGAGCGCAGCACCGATAGAGATATCGATGTGACCGCAGATAATGACCATGGTCATGCCAATGGCGGCGACGCCGATATAGGAGGAATTGTAAAGGATGTCGACAAGGTTAGTAGGAGCTATGAAGCCTTGGTTCAGCACGGTGACGCCGACTATGACCAACACAAACGCTAAGACCAAAACGCTCTCTTGCTGATTGAGCACGGTCAGCCAGCTCCGCGCAGAATTTCGCCCGAAGCCACTGGCCAAGGTTGGATCGACCGATTTCTCTGGGGGCGCCGCAGGGGACATAGGCTTTGTTATGGGGAGCTAAGTGCGGGAAAAACCCATTATTGAATAGGCGTCATCTATTGCGCTGGAATTGTCGAAGCGTTTGCATCGCCATTCGCCCGCTGCCCAACCGCAGCAGCCAAGATATTCTCCTGCGTAGCATTGTTGCGTGCGAACTCGGCAACCAGGGTACCTTCGCGCATCACGTAGATCCGGTCACTCAGACGGAGGACCTCCGGCAGGTCGCTGGAGATAACCAGGATCGCCATATTCTCCTCGCGGGAAAGCTTGTCTAACAGACGATGGATCTCCGCGCGGGCGCCGACGTCGATTCCGCGGGTCGGTTCGTCGACAATCAACAAGCGAGGTTTGGTGGCAAGCCATTTGCCGAGCACAATTTTCTGTTGGTTACCGCCGGAAAGGTTGCGTGTGACCTGGTGACTGTCCGGAGTCTTGATCCGCAAGGTTCCGATATACTCTTGGGCCAAACGATCTTCCGCTTGAAGATCGACAAAGGGACCTCGCATTAGTTGCCAAATTCGAGTCAGTCCGATGTTCTCGGCGACGGTCATGGCGACCACCAAGCCTTGGCGCTGCCGGTCTTCCGGTGCATAGGCTATACCGAGCGCTATCGCATCCTCTGGCCGAGAAATCTTGACCGCTCGTCCGTCAATCTCAACCGTCCCCGACTCTGGCGGGGCCACGCCGAACACTGCCTGCGCCAATTCCGAACGTCCGGAGCCAACCAAGCCGGCAAGACCAACGATCTCGCCCGCGCGAACTTCGATGCTGGCATCTCGCAAAAGAGGTCGTCGCGCCAGATTCCACGCGCGAAGGACGACCGCTCCGGTTGGCAACGCACTATCAAGATGGGGCAGCGGTTCAAGCTCCAGTGCCCGGCCCACCATCATTCGAATCAGCTCGGATTCGTTCGTTTCGCCGGCCGGTCTGATTCCGATGAGCTTCCCGTCGCGCAGCACGGTCACACGATCGGCGAGTGTAAAGATTTCGTTGAGTCGATGGCTGATGTAAACGACGGCAACCTTTTGCGCCCGCAGCCGACGAATAATCCCGAAGAGCCGTTCGGTGTCGTGCTGGGTAAGCACTGCCGTCGGTTCATCTAAAATCAGGATTCGCGCCTGGCGTGAGAGCGCCTTTGCTATCTCGACCCGCTGGCGGTTGCCAACCGAAAGCGTCCCGACCCGGAATCTCACGTTAAGATCACTCGCATCGAGGGATTCAAGAACGGCAGCCGCGTCCCTCGCAGCCCGCGTCCAATCTATTGCCAACCCAAAGAACTTGCGCGGCATGTTTCCGGAGAAGATATTTTCCGCAACAGTCAATTCCGGGTAGAGGCTAAATTCCTGATAGATGGTAGCTATACCCTGGGCCTGAGCTTCGCGCGGATGAGCAAAATGCACCGCCTTGCCATTAACGTGCATCTCGCCAGAGCCCGGGGGATAGACACCGGACATAATTTTTATAAGAGTCGATTTTCCGGCCCCGTTTTCGCCCAGCAATGCATGCACTTCGCCGGGCCAAACGTCGAACGATACATCATCGAGCGCACGCACACCTGGGAATGATTTGCTGATGTTGCGCAATGCCAGAGCTGGTTCGCCCTCGGACTGGATTTGCGAAGAAGTTGTAGGATTTTGTTGCGCCATGCGCCGGAGCGGGAGGAATAAATAACAGCGAAAAGCCGGTACCTTCTAGCTTGATCGGCAAGGGAAGTCAAGGAGGCAAAGCCTTAGCGGAAGCTCCAGCTTTTGCTCCGCGGCTCCGGGGTAGGGCGAAGCTCCGCCTGAGCCGCGGACGACGCGCCAACCCCGGCTCGGACGGAGCCTCGCCCTACCCGCAACCCACAGGGCGAGAGGCAAAAGTTGGAGCTTTGCTTACTCTTGAAACGAAATGCGGTCGGTCGCAGCACGCAACTTCTCGTAGAGCGGCATCAGGCCCATGGGAATAACTCGCATGCCGCCAAGAACGGTCATGAAATTATGATCACCCTTCCATCGCGGGACAATATGTAGGTGAAGGTAATCGGTGACACCGGCTCCGGCTGCGGCACCTACATTCCATCCCACATTGAATCCCTGAGCTTTGACGACCTCCTCAAGAAGACGCTCGGCATAACTCGCCAGATCCATAATCTCTATTTTCTCGCCATCGGTCAATTCCGCCAGCCGCGAGATCATCCGGTAGGGTACAACCATCAGGTGACCCGGAGCATAAGGATAGAGGTTCATCATCAAAAAAGCGGTCTTCCTACGGCACACGACCAGATGGTCCGCATCATTTGCGGCTTCTGCGGCTTCACGCAGAAATTCTGGTTTGCTTTCCCGTTCGAGGTATTCTATCCGCCACGGTGCCCAGAGACTTTCAAACCAAGCTCCTAACTCGCTCACAACGGAGGTTTATCTTCGGGGCCAAGAAGTCAAGAAGTTAAGAACTCAAGAAGTCAAGAACTCGAGAACTGAAGAAGCCGGAGAAGAACAAAGCTCTCGAGCCGAATTTCGCATCGCACAATTCTTGAATTCTTGAGTCCTTGAGTTCTCGAGTTCTTGATTTGTTGATTTCTCCCCCTACCGATTTAGTTCGCGTACCACCGCTTGAGCGGCACGTCGACCAGCTCCCTTCTCGCCCAGAAGTCTGATCACCCGGTCCATTTCGCCAACCATACCGGCTCTGCGGATGGGATTGTCGTATAAGTTCCAGACCACATCTGCGATCCTTTCGGGTACCGCGTTCCTTTGAATAAATTCCGGGATGATCTCCTTGCCGGCAAGGATGTTTGGCATCCCTAGATGGTTCACGCGAATAAGCAAGCGTCCCGGAACGTAGCTGAACCAGGAAACCTTGTAGACCAAGACAAACGGCAGCAGGAAAAAGCTGGATTCCAAAGTCGCAGTTCCGGAAGCAACCATCCCTACAAACGCTCGTTGCATAAGTTCGTAGGCATTCTTCAAGCCGACGGGAACGTCACCCAGGCCGGCTTTGCAACTCAATTTCCGCATGAGTTCGCGGCCCGTTTCGGAAGCAGCGGAGGCTTCGACATGAATGGTGGCATCCTTCCGGCGCAGCAGTTCCGCCGCTTCCAACATCACCGGAAAGATGCGCCTGATCTCTCGATTCCGGCTACCTGGCAAGAGAGCGACAAGCTTCGGATCTCTTGGTTGACGAATCCGGTGACGGTCCAGCTCTTCCACCATCGGATGGCCTACGAATTCAGTTCGCAAACCGCTGGCTTCGTACAAAGCTTTCTCAAACGGAAAGATACAGATCATGAGATCCAGGAAAGCCGCCATGCGCGGTATTCTGCTTCGGTTCCATGCCCAGACCTGGGGACTGATGTAGTAAATCAATTTCCCTGCGAATTGGTTGCGACGGAGGTATTGAGCCAGTCGCAAGTTAAACCCGGGATAATCAACAAAAATCACGGTATCCGGCTTTAATTGCCGTATCTCGCGATACATCCGGTAAAATTCTTTGCGGAAATACGGGTATTTCACCAACACGTCCCAAAGACCTACAACGGCCTCTTGGGTCCAAACCATGAAATCCTCCCCCGCGATCAGCCGCATCTCTGGGCCACCCGCTCCAAAAAACTGCAGATCGGGAACCAATCTCGCCATTTCCCGCATCAGCACTGCACCATGAGCATCCCCGCTGGCTTCGCCGGCGATGATATAGATGCGTTTAGCCTGCATCTCTCACAAATCTTTAGAGATTTCTGAGCGATGCAGGCTGATCTCCCTGGCCAACTCGCCGGTGGCCGATCTGGTAATCTCCGTAATTTCGATCGCCAACACCAGTGCAGCAGAGGCTTCAGAGCCCGACACAATCGGCTGAATGCCTCTGCGGCTGCATTCCACAAAAGATTGAAGCTCGCGTTTCAGCGGTTCATCCTTGTCAATTTCCACAGCCTCCCGACTGATCGCTCCGTTTACCAATCGATACATTTCTCCGCTTTGGTTCTGGTAATCGAGTGACAGATAAGCCGGTGGAACGCCTTGAAACACTCTGATTTTCCGCATCTTTTCCGGACTGATCCGGCTTGCTGTCACGTTTGCAACGCAACCGCTTTCAAAGCGAATCCGTGCATTCGCGATATCCTCACCCTTGCTCAGGAGCGGCACACCAACGGCATCGATGCTCTTCACGGGCGATCGAACAAGGTGAAGAATGATCTCCAAATCATGAATCATCAGATCAAGGACGACCCCTATTTCCACGCTTCGAAACGGATATGGTGACAGTCGATGTACCTCGATAAACAGAGGCCTGGTCAACCGCTGCTCGAGAGCGCTCAAGGCCGGATTAAACCGTTCCACGTGGCCGACCTGCAAAACCAGCGAGCGCTCTTTGGCAAGTCTCACCAGCTCTTCCGCCTGTCCCGGTGTTTCAGTGATCGGCTTTTCGACTAAGACATGCTTACCGTGAGCTAACAAAAACTTCCCAACCTCGTAGTGATCGGGCGTCGGAGTTGATACTGTCGCCACGTCGATCAGGTCCGAGAACTCTGAAAGAGTCGTTACCGCCTTAACACCGTATTGCTGAGAGATCGCACTTGCGGTCTCAGGGTTCGTATCGAGAATAGCCGAGAACTCGACCCCGGGAAGTTCGGAGTAAATTCGTGCATGATTCTTGCCGATGCTGCCTACTCCAACGATGCCTGCTCGGATGCGATCGCTCATATTTTATAACCGTAAATCGTCACCTGCTTTTCTTCGGCTAAACCTTTCACCGCTTCTTTGTCCAACAAAAGCGTTCTTCCTGCTTCCACTGCAATGATGTTTATGCCGGCTGCGGCGGCTACCTCGACGGTTTGGCAACCGATCACGGGGACGTCAAATCGGAGATCCTGATTCGGCTTAGCAACTTTCACGACAATCGCTCCACCTTTTCCGAGACGCGCTCCGCGCTGTATTGCTTCGTTTGTGCCTTCGAACGCCTCAACAGCCAGTACAGTCCCATTTCGCACGACGACTGTCTGGCCGATGTCCAGCTTGCTTAACTCCTTTGCGATCTCGAATCCGAACGCGATATCGTCGACGAAGCGCTTCTTTGGCTTTGGACCGGCAATCAAACCCTCATTGGCCAATGAATCTTCCAGATAGGTCGTTGCCGGCAAGAGCTGAATTCCGACCTTCGCCAATTCGTTTGCAACAGCCCCAAACAAAGTTTCGGCGTTTCGTCTTTTCAACGAGGCTAAAATCGTCAAGACCCTGAAATCCGGCCGCAGATCGAAGAGGTTTTTGGGGGCAATCTGGCCGGCCATGATCGCTTGGCGGACTCCAGCCTTTTCAAAAAATCTCAACAGCCGGCTGAGTTGACCAACTCGCATCCACTCGATGGAATCAGCGTGATCTGCCAACTGCGGCTGTGTTTCATTCTCAAACGCGGCGACGTGTATCGCAGTGACGCCACCTTGCCGCGCCGCTCTCGCGATAAGAAACGGATAAACACCGTTCCCAGCGATTATTCCCAGCGCGGACTGATTTTCCATGCGGAAAGATTTAGCCTGCATCGCTCATAAATCCTAAGAGATTTATGAGCAATGGCGGTTTTGATCTTGGGTTTTGGTAGGGTCGCGTTCCCGCGCGACCGGCGTTCCATGGCCGGACCCGTTCTCCCGCGCGTGGCGCGATAGGATTTCGCTCCCGCGCTCCCGCGCTTTTCCATAAGTTGTTCGCAGGTTCCTAGGATGCCAGATTTCCAACTAGCATCGGACAGTCAGTCGGCCTCAATACTCACTTAAGGACTTCACCGGTGCCGCAAAGTAGCATAGGCTTCCAGCCTGTACCAAGAGATCACTGCGCATGGCCCTGTCCAATTGGTTTACAGCGATCATCAAATCGAAACCACTTTCCGATCGCACCTGCGGCGCTTAACATTCGGTTGGTGAGACTCCGGACTATCAGCAGCTGATAGTTCGTGTTTAGCGCCTTAAACACGTCTTTTTGCGCCTTCGGTGCTTAGAAGGCGTATTGGCGCAGAATTCCGCCGCGTTTCAACATCGCCTCAGGGAGGGTTGAGCCGGCACATGGCCGTCCATGTCTGCTCGCCGAATTCTTGCCGGAAAAGAGTTCGAAGCATTTCTCCGTCTGGTTGATTTCGCACGATTGCAAACAGGGTCGACCCCGACCCTGACATAAGCGCGAACAACGTCTCGGACCGTTTCTTAAGCCAGTCTTTAATCACCGGCAGTAGCAAGTACTTGGAGAACACCGCCGGCTCGAGATCGTTGCGCAGGCTGCCCCACGTCGTCTCTTCTTCCTGTCCTCTCTTACGATCAGTCGCCAAAGCGGCGTAGGCGCCATATGCATCGGCCGTAGAAATACCGAAACCAGGTTTGAACAGGCATATCCAGAGATCTCTCGGAAACGGGCGCGGCTCCATGAGTTCACCGCGTCCCTTACACCAGGCAGACTGCCCATAGACAAAAAATGCGACATCGGATCCGAGACTGGCAGACAAGGCCTCCAGCTGCGCAATACTCAATGGCGCGTTGTGCAGTTCATTGAGTAATCGCAACGTCGAGCCCGCATTCGAACTGCCTCCTCCGAGTCCGGCTTCAATTGGGATATTCTTTTCCAGACGAATCTCGTAACTCGCCTGAATTGAGGTCGCTTGCTTGAAGAGTTGAACAGCCCTAATGACCAGGTTCGACGAGTCCCCTTTGAGATCTGGCACATTTGAGGTAAACGATGGGCGACTCGCCAATTCAATTTCCAGCGCGTCGCACAGACCAACCGGCACCATCCAAGTTTCCAACTCGTGAAAACCGTCGGATCGCCTTCCTAGAATCTCCAGCGTGAGATTGATCTTTGCCGGGCTAAGGATCTTCATGCATCGTCATGCTGTGCAAAGTTTGCCCGCTGCAAAGGATAAAATTATTGTGCCGTTGGATGTACCGACTGTGGGAACCGCTCGAGAACTAATCAAAGCCATTGGGGGAACCGTAGGATTTTTCAAGGTCGGCAATCAACTTTTTACCGCGGCTGGGCCGAGCATCGTCAAGGAAGTGCAGGCCTCCGGCTCAAAGGTGTTTCTGGATCTTAAGTTCCACGATATCCCCAACACCGTCCGCCGAGCAGTTGAGTCCGCATGTGCGCTCGGAGTTGACATGCTGACGATCCATCTGTCTGGCGGACGCGAGATGTGCGAGGCCGCTGTCCTCGGACGTGGCATGTCAAAGGTATTGATTCTCGGCGTGACGGTTTTGACGAGTTTGAACGACGAGGCCCTGGCCGAGATCGGGTTTCGTACTCGTGTGGAGGATGAAGTGCTTTTGCTTGCCGATCTTGCGAAACATGTTGGCATCACCGGGCTGGTGGCAAGCCCCCAGGAAGTTGTCGCATTACGCGCGCGTTTCGGTTCGCTCTTCACGACGGTAATTCCAGGGATCCGCCCGAGCTGGTCGGAACCGGGCGACCAAAAACGAATCTTGACTCCACTACAAGCTATCCAGGCCGGCGCAGACTACCTCGTCATCGGCCGCCCGATTACTGCATCACCGGATCCGAAGTCAGCCGTCCTTCGGATCATCGAGGAATTGGGGTAGGACGCGCTCCTGAGGCGTGACGGCGTATCGGCATACAAGTTTCACACAAAGGTCACAGAGGTCAGAGGAGGTCGCGAAGGTTTTTGGAGCTCCAATAATAAGAACATGCATCGGGTATCGCTCGATTCGGAACAACCTTTAATTAACCTTCGTGACCTCCTCTGACCTTCCTGACCTTTGTGTGACTCTTATCTTCTCTGCGCCGTTTCGCCGACATGCCGCGGGAGCGCGTGCCTACCACGCCGGATCGCGCGGGAGCGCGTCCCTACCCGCTAAATCCAAATCGAAGCGGACTTCGACACTCCTCCTCCCCCAGTCTTCGACAATTTTTTGTGCAACCCTGGTAAAACCGACCGACTCATAGATCGAGATCGCGCGATCCAATCCATCCACCGTCCAGAGATAGACCAAACCGAACCCGCTCGCACGGCAGTACCTGATTGATTCTTCCACGAGCCAACGGCCCAAGCCAATACTGCGGACGGTTTGGTCAACAAACAGTAAGCGGAGTTGAGCTTGATTGTCGGGCCGTTCCACGATGAAAATCGAACCGACGATCTTGTTCTCCTTCTTGGCAAGCCAAGCTCGAGAACGCCGCTTAGCCCGATCAAGAATGAATTCAACTGCGATCTTCGCACAGTACGCTTCGTGTACGTGATTGAAGCCGTAATCCAAAGAGTTCTGCACACCGTGGATATAAACCAGCTGTCCGAGATCTCCTGGGCTGAATTCTCGGTCAATCGAGACGCCGGCGCTTTCAATTTTGCCGGGTAGCTTAGATGATCGCTCGAACAACTCCACCGTCTACTCGTAATGACGCACCGTTCGTCGCCGACGCTAACGGGCTACAGATGTAAACAACCATATTTGCAACTTCCTCGGTCGTCGCGAATCGCTTCAAGAGGCTCGTCGGACGCACCTTTTCGAAAAAGACCTTTTCGAATTCGGCCGCCGATTGCTTCGTCTCTCCCGCCAACTTAGCAACAAAATCGCTGACGCCCTCCGACGCAGTCGGCCCCGGAAGAACCGCATTCACGGTAACTCCAGTGCCGACCGTACTCTCCGCCAGACCTCGTGAAATTGCCAGCTGCGCAGTTTTCGTGCATCCGTAGTGAATCATTTCTACCGGAATTTGAATCGCGGATTCACTGGAGATAAACACGATACGACCCCAATTCTTGTTTTTCATCCGCGGCAGGTAGTACCGCGAAAGCCGCACTCCGCTCAGGACGTTTACCTCAAAGAACTTTCGCCATTCCTCATCGCTTATCTCCTCAAAAGGCTGGGGATTGAAAATCCCCAGATTGTTCACGAGGATGTCCAGATCGGGATACTCGCTTTTCAGTAACTCAAATCCCTCAGCAGTTGAGAGGTCTCCCGCAAATCCTTCGAGCTTGGATCCAGGATATTTCTGACGGATCGTCTCGATTGCGTTAGCTACGCGAGGTTTGGAACGGCCGTTTACGATGACCGTTGCACCCTCGCGCGCTAAACCTTCCGCGATCGCAAAACCGATCCCCGCAGTCGATCCGCTGACCAATGCGAGCTTTTCGTTAAGCAATAGATCCATACCCGTTTAAGCGGGAGACCGGTTTACACGAGGGCGAATTTAACCTCGATGTTGTTCCGAGTCGCCCTCGAGTATGGACAGACTTGATGCGCCTGTTCGACGAGCTTTTCTGCCTCTGCCTTGGCGACACCAGGAAGATGAACGTCAAGCTGGACTGCGAGTTGAAATGCACCGTCGAGCTGACCGAACGTGACATGGCCCGTTACCTGAACGTCACTGAGCTTTTTGTGTTGCTGGTTGGCTACAAAGCCGATCGCACCGGCGAAACATGCAGCGTAGCCGGAGGCAAACAATTGCTCGGGATTCGAAGTACCCGGCTTGCCGGGTCCGCCCATTTCACGCGGCACACTCAAATCAAGCTTCACAATGCCATCAGAACTTTCAACGTGTCCGTCTCTTCCACCGGTGGCGGTCGCCACCGCTGTATATAGGGGTTGATATGCCATAGTTTTCTTGGTTGTTGTTTATTGTTACAAATCAGCTATCCCGTGATTGGGTAGACCCTCAGAGTATCGAAGATCTCTTGCACTTGCTGGGACCGATTTCCAGTAACATTCGTCGGCTTTGCTAGACCGACCAGTAAAGCCCGCGGCTTCCGTCAGGTCACAACAGCACGAAGCGCACCAATAATACGATAGGCTCCGGGTTTCATGCGGTTTAAAACGGCGAGGTTATTGCAGATTTTCGCCTCCTGGATCAAGCCAACGATGTAAAAGTGGAGTTCTTGCGCCAAAAGTTTCGGGTCCTGGCTTGGGATAACCCCCTCATCCATGGCATCGCGGAGCGTGGATTCCAGGTAACGACACTTCCTCTCGCTGATCTGCTGGGCCATTAGCCGAATCGCCTCGTCTTGGGTACTTAGTTCACTTCCCAATGAAACGAACGGACATCCTGGTACGCGACCGCGCCTTTCGAAATGTTCAGTCTGGTTTCGGCGGATGTTTTCAAAGTAAGCGTCCAACCTTTCCAGTGGCGGGCTCTGCGCCGAAAAAATCCCATCCAAAGTCAAACGGCTCTGCTCCCAGTAATTTTCGTAGGCGGCAACGGTGAGCTCTGACTTAGACCGGAAGAAATGATAGAAGCTCCCTTTTTTCACCCCGGATTGCTCACAAATCTGATCGACTCCGACGGAGCCATAACTCTGACGCCAGATGAGCTCATGGGCTGTCTGCAGGAGGCGCAGCTTTGAATCACACACCTTCATCCCAATCAACATAGTGGACCGATCAGTCAAGTGCAACTTGCATTTTGAATGAATGAAGAGATTAGGCAATAGTTGAGTAATCCGGAACAATCTATGATTGGTGGCTTCGTTTTAAGCGCATTAATTGGTTACTATCTTCTCGATTCTCTTGCCAAACTCCTCAACCTAAAGAGCCTGGAGACACAAGTCCCGAGCGAATTTTCGGATGTCTACGATGAAAACCGGTATCGCCGATCACAGCAATACACGAGGACAAATACCTGGTTCGAGCTTGTCGTGTCCACCACAACGCTGGCGGCGTTGCTTGCTTCTTGGTTTTTCGGCGGCTTCGAAGTCTTAGACCAGTTAATCCGCAGATTGCGCCTCCCAAACATTCTGCCTGGATTGCTTTATCTCGGCGCTCTTTGCGTCGCGCGAGAAGTTCTCATGCTCCCATTTACGATCTATCACACGTTCGGGATCGAGCAGCGCTATGGGTTTAATCGGACAACCGTCAGAACCTTTATCGTGGATCGACTAAAGGAATGGGGCGTTTCTGTTCTGCTGATGTGTGGATTCGCTTCGATTGTTTTGTTTTTGTTCGAATATTTTGGCCTTCGTGCCTGGATGATTGCGTGGATATCCACGGCTGCGGTATCGGCTATTCTGGTTTATCTGGCACCTACCGTAATTCTGCCGCTCTTTTTTAAGCTCAGCCCCGTTCCTGTGGGGGAACTGAGAGACCAAGTAACCGCCTTCTGTCTTCGCCAGCAGTTTCCAGTTCGTGAGCTGTTGGTCATAGACGGTTCCCGACGCTCTTCCAAAGCGAACGCGTTCTTCACTGGATTCGGTCCGAACAAGCGCATCGCGTTGTACGATACTTTGATCAATAACCACACCGTACCCGAGTTGCTAGCGGTGTTGGCTCACGAAGTTGGCCATTTCAAAAAGCATCACATGCTTCGACATTTCGTATTTGGGGAGTTCAACCTGCTCGTACTATTCCTCGGAGCGTCATTTTGCATCTCGCGTCCTGAACTCTTCCAAGCTTTTGGCGTAACGACGCCCTCTTACTATGTCGGGTTGACGTTGTATTTAATCGTGGTCCGACCAGTGGCAGAGTTGCTTGGCATTTTTGTTAATTTCTGGAGTCGACAGCACGAGTTCGAGGCGGATCGTTTCGCCGCGGAAGCGTTGGGTGATCCGAACCCGCTGATTCAGGCTCTTAAGAGGCTTAGCAAAGACAACTTGTCTAACCTGACTCCACACCCGTTGCTTGTAGGTTTACACTTTACACACCCGCCCGTGCTCGCACGAGTGCTTGCTTTGAGAAACTCTG
>DASXBV010000043.1:0-5781 GCA_036491515.1 Chthoniobacterales bacterium | reverse complement strand
ACGCCGATACGCCGACACAAATCTCCCCTCATCCCTCGAGCGCCGCCTGTGCCGCGGCGAGGCGGGCGATTGGTACCCTGAACGGGCTACAGCTCACGTAAGAAAGCCCAATGCGATGACAGAATTTCACGCTTTCCGGGTCTCCGCCATGTTCGCCACAGATACCAAGCTTTATATCCGGCCGGCTTTTCTGGCCAAGTTCACAGGCCATTTCCATCAGCTTTCCGACACCTGCCTGGTCGATCGTCGCGAAAGGATTGTTCTTGATGATCTCCAGTTCCTGGTACTGAGGCAGAAAGCTGCCCGAATCGTCACGGCTCATTCCCATGGTGGTCTGCGTCAAATCGTTCGTGCCAAAACTAAAGAACTGCGCATCCTTGGCAATCTTATCGGCAACGAGAGCCCCGCGCGGAATCTCAATCATCGTACCGACGAGGTAATTGAATCGAGCCTTTTTTTCCTTTGCAACTTCAGCAGCCACGCGGTGCACGATGTCGATCTGGAGCTTCAATTCCTTCGGAAAACCCACCAACGGGATCATCACTTCCGGCTTCACTTTGATCCCCTTCTTCTGCACTTCCGCCGCGGCCTCAAAAATCGCTCTGGCCTGCATCTCGGTAATTTCAGGAAAAGTAATTCCCAGGCGGCAGCCACGGTGACCGAGCATTGGGTTAAACTCATGGAGTTCTTCTACCCGACGCTGGATCTTCTCGATCGGCACTCCAAGTTTATTAGCAAGGTCCGCCTGCTGGGGCTCGGTCTGCGGCAGAAATTCATGCAGCGGCGGATCCAAGGTTCGGATTGTCGCAGGAAGTCCCTTCAGTTCCTTAAAGATCCCAATAAAATCCTCGCGCTGGTACGGTAGCAACTTGGCCAGTGCCGCTTTTCGCTCTTCTGAGGACGCGGCGAGGATCATCTCTCGCATTGCGTCAATCCGGTCACCCTCAAAAAACATATGCTCGGTTCTGGTTAATCCTATCCCTTTGGCACCGAAAGCGATGGCTGTTGCGACCTGCTCAGGACTATCGGCGTTCGTGCGAATATCCAGCGTCCGGACTTTATCTGCCCAGCTAAGCAACGAAGAAAATTCCTGGAACGTCTGGCTCTTCTTGGGATCCAGTTTCTTTTCGACCAGGACCTGGACTACCTCAGAATGCGCCGTCTTCACTTCACCGGCATAGACTTCACCGGCCGTTCCATCGACCGAGATAAAATCCCCTTGGTTCAGGGTGACATCGCCCGCCGTCACTGTTCGATTGACGTAGTCGATCTGAAGCGCAGAAGCACCGCAAACGCACACCTTACCCATCTGACGTGCGACCAGCGCGGCGTGAGAAGAAACGCCTCCACGCGCGGTCAGAATTGCTTCCGCCGCAATCATCCCACGAAGATCTTCGGGGGAAGTTTCGACCCGGACTAAAATCACGGGCTGACCTTTGTGCGCCATCTCGACCGCGTCCTTCGCGTTGAAGACGATGTGTCCGCTGGCTGCACCCGGACCCGCTGCGAGACCTGTGGCGATCTTTTTAGCCGACTTCACGCTTTGTCGATCGAATATCGGGGCCAACAGGTGCGAAAGTGAATCAGCCGGGATTCGTCTGATAGCGTCTTCTTTGCTGATCAACTTCTCCTTCACCATGTCCACAGCAATGCGAACCGCGGCGAGACCGGTACGTTTCCCATTGCGGGTCTGCAGGATGAAAAGCTTGTTGTCCTCGATCGTAAATTCAAGGTCCTGCATGTCATGGAAATGCTGTTCGAGAGTCTCCCGGACCTTGAGCAGCTCCTTATGAGCTGCTGGCATTTCCTTCGCGAGCATCGCGACTGGGTGCGGCGTACGAACACCGGCCACAACGTCTTCACCCTGGGCGTTGATCAGATACTCACCATAAAATACTTTTTCTCCCGTTGCAGGGTCGCGCGTGAATGCTACTCCGGTCGCGCTGGTATCCCCCCGGTTGCCAAAAACCATGGTCTGAACATTGACTGCCGTCCCCCATTCGTGGGGAATGTTGTACTTCCGTCGATAGACTATCGCCCGATCGTTGTTCCAGGATCCGAAAACGGCCCCGATCGCCCCCCAAAGCTGCTGACGGGGATCCTGCGGGAAAGTTTTGCCAGTCCGCTCTTTGATCAGCTGCTTAAACTTTTCGACAAGGATCTTGAAATCATCCGCCGTTAATTCCAGATCCTTCTCGACACCGGCATCGCGCTTTACGGACTCGATAATTACTTCAAACGGATCATGGTGTTCATTTTCCCGCTTTTGTACCCCCATTACCACGTCACCGTACGTTTGCAAAAACCGGCGATACGAATCCCAGGCGAACCGCGGGTTTCCGCTCTTTTCGGCGACGGTCTCGACTACATCGTCGTTCATGCCGAGGTTGAGAATCGTATCCATCATGCCCGGCATCGAATCGCGTGCACCGGAACGTACCGACACAAGCAACGGATTGCTGCGGTCGCCGAGTCTTCTGCCGGCTGACTTTTCAACTTTGGCGAGTGCGGATTCGACCTGTTCGTTCAGCTCGGCTGGATACGTCTTCTTATTCTCATAGAAATAGGTGCAGACGTCGGTACTGATTGTGAATCCAGGGGGAACCGGGAGACCGATTCGAGTCATTTCGTGCAGGTTCGCGCCTTTCCCCCCGAGGAGCGGTTTCATTTTGCCATCGCCGTCGGCTTTGCCATCGCCGAAATAATAAACGTAACGGACCTTCTTTGAAACCACTGGCTTCTTGGTCGGCTTTTTTGCCTTAGCCGAAACCTTCTTCGAAGCAGCCTTCTTCACTGTTTTTGCCATATGTTGATGTTTAAAAAGGGAGAAATCGGGGGGGGTGCGGCACGCTGTTCGCCGGAAATTTGAAACTAACGAAGAGCGCCTCTGTGTCAATGCGGACTGTGCATTCGTTGGAGGGATCTTGAACCAACAATTTCATCAAAGCTTCTTTTAGTTGCTCGCGGGCATTTAACGCCTTCTTTGAGCAATCGCCATCCAGCACTTGGCAAAGGCTTAGCATCCGTTGCGGTCTGTCGAGGTAAGCCGGAAGTGTAAGAGAGTCTCCCTTTTGTGGCGAGTACGCCGACTCTGGCACCGGACGCTATCCGTGCGCGGCGGGAACTCGGTCAGCCGACTGTATCACCTCACCGGCCATCGCCATGAATTCTTCCAGCCCCGTACTTGGGATAATGATCGTGTTCCGACGACCATGGGCTTCTTCGGTGATACGCATAAAGCGCCCTCGTTCATTTTCGCGGAATTCAATGTAGAAATGCTTGCGTTCGACTTGAAGTTCTTTCGTGACAATTACGTTATCCATGATGCTTGGGAGGGCTTCCACTTAACCATATTACATCTTTACCAGCCACCGTCGGAGGAGGAATTCTGCTAAATGACACAAAACTTCTTGTCGGTAAACTGTTAAATTTCTTCCGCAAACGCCTCAATGTAACCATTCACTGTTTTGTAATCAAATCGAAGTCTATCTGTTGCTTGAAAGGATCCACTCCCGCGACCCGAACCACGACGCGATCGCCAACTACAAAACTCATCTTGCTCCGGCGGCCGGTGATCCTTTGATGCGCCTGATCGAAGATAAAAAAGTCGTGATCAAGCGAAGAGATATGAATTAATCCGACGACCAAAGCCTCTTTCAGTTCTACTAGCAGCCCGTAGTTACGAACGTCGATGATCGTCCCATCCAGCCGGTGCGGTTTCCGAACGAGTCCCGCAAAGTATTCCAGCTTTTTCAGGCGCACGGCTTCGCGCTCCGCGTCAGCCGCGACGCGTTCGGTAGTCGAAATGTGTTCACATACCGACCCTAAATCGGCCGAGCGCGCAGGTTTTCCGTTCCGGCGCAATAACATTGCCGCAAATGCTCTATGAACTAGCAAATCCGCGTAACGGCGAATCGGGCTTGTGAAATGGGCGTAATCAGCTTTGGCAAGGCCGTAATGCCCGATCGGGTCCGGCGAGTAAACCGCCTTTCGCAAGCTTCGCAACAGGCCGATTTTCAATGCGCTTTCCTCTGGTCTCCCAACGATTGTCTTTAAGAAACGCTGCATTTCGCGGCGTTGCGAGAGATCGCCCACTTCAATGCCATACGACCGGATTTGTTCCCGATAGTCGCCAATCCTCTGCGGGTCCGGGTCCTCGTGAATCCGGTAGACGGATGGAATCCGCCGGACCCTGGTTGCCTTGGCAACCACTTCGTTGGCCAAAAGCATGAACTCCTCGATAAGCTGGTGCGAAATATCGTTCTCTTCACGCACCAGGCCGATAGACCTTCCCTCGCTATCCAATTTTACGCGCACCTCGGGCATATCGAGTTCCAGGGCACCGTGGTTAAACCGCCGTTTCCTAAGGATCGCGGCAAGCTGCCAGGCACGATGGATCTCATTATCGATCGGATCTGCCGGTTTCCCCTGCAGAATGACAAACGCCTCTCGATAGGTAAGTCGGGCGAGACTCCTAATCACCGTTGCCGCGAATCGGTAATCTTTGATTCGGCCGGCTCGATCGATCTCCACAAAGACGCTCTTGGTAAGGTGGTCCTCGTTTGGCCGCAAGCTGCAAACTCCATTTGACAACCGCTCCGGCAACATCGGCAATACGCGATCTGGAAGGTAAACACTATTACCTCGGCGCAACGCTTCACGATCGAGGGCCGAACCCGGTTTCACGTAATGAGAGACATCCGCGATATGAATCCCGACGGTCCATCCGCCATGGCTTTCCACCACATGGATGGCATCGTCAAAGTCTCTCGCATCGTCCGGGTCGATCGTGAACACGGGAGCGGACCGGAGGTCTTCACGCGCCCTCAATTCCTTGTCCGATATTTCGAGCGGAATCTGTTCCGCTTCTTTCAGCACAGCGTCCGGGAACGCGACCGGAAGATCATACTTTCGAATGATCGAAAGGATATCGACACCCGGCTTCTTAGCCGGGCCAAGAACTTCGACGATTTCGCCTTCGGGATTGACGTGGCGGTGCTCCCAGGGTTCCAAGCGGACAACCACCTTGTCGTTGACCTCCGGCGTTCGCGCGAACCGGCCCGCCTGCACTGTGACGTAAATATCGTGAACAAGAGCCGGTTCATCCGGCACAACGTAATAAAAATTCTTCGACCGCTGAAGCGTCCCGACGATGGTCTGGTTCGCCCTAACCAGGATCTTGATCACTCGGCCCTCTCGATTGGCCCCGCTTCGACCGGCGCGCTCCGGAGCCGTGCGATCACGAACAATCCTCGCCACTACGCGATCCCGATGCATCGCCGTGCCCTGGTTCTCTGCGGAGATATAAAGATCTCCCAGGCCGTCACCGGATTCGTTCAACAGATAGGCGAACCCTCGCGGATTGACCTGCAGCGTGCCCACCATCAGGTCTGCCTCTTTCGGCAAGACGTAGCGATCTTTCCGAATTCTGGTGATCTGCCCGCGAGTCTCCAAATCGCTCAATAACCGGCGAAACCCCGACCGTTCGTCGACCGGTATCTTCAGCCGCCTGGCCAGGTCGGTCTTGTTGAGGGGTTGATACCGGGGCGATCCCAGAAACTCGAGCAACCGCTGCTCTGTTGATTTTTTTGTGTGCGCACCCATCCTTCCTGAACCTCAAATAGTAAGGGCGCCCCGACGCTAAGTCTATACTTCTGAGTTGCGCGGCCCACGAGATGCGCTACCATCCCTGCCAACCCAGTTTTTAACGCGGGTGTAGTTCAATGGTAGAACGTGAGCTTCCCAAGCTCAACACGAGGGTTCGATTCCCTTCACCCGCTC
>DASXBV010000042.1:0-4605 GCA_036491515.1 Chthoniobacterales bacterium | reverse complement strand
GGTCTGGGGCGTTCATTCCCGAAAACGTACTGCCAGTGGTCTGTTTGGTAGGGTCCGACGTCTTCCCACTGCGCGTAACAAACCTTCTTCCCGTGGCGGATCGCCACCCAGCGACCTTTGCAAACGGACTGTCCATCTTGCACAAAACAATTCCTGAACCAGGGAATAACCTGCGTCGCCTCCGGCTTAGTGTGATGATCGTCGACGTCGTTATACGGCAGTGCAACGTAGAACGGATTTTGGTGCGGGACAAAATCTGTGGGTATAAAATTTCGTCTGTTATCCGAGTTCGGGCTATCGTAGCCGCCATAATTTAAGAACCAGCCACTGTCCCAGGCGCTTTTGTCGTTCGGGACCGAGTTGTTGACGGTTGCTGGTTCACCTACCCAGAAGATTGTTGTGGTGATGCCGAACTTCCATGGATATTCCCCCGGTCCGGCACCGAGACTGTTCTTTCCGCTTAAGGATGAACCCAGTTGATCGCCGGAGCCTGAAACAGCCGGGCCGCTGTTCCCGTGCGACATCGGGACCTTCGGCTGGATTCTAAGCAGCGTATTTTCGGGCAATTTCATAGCGTATCGCGCGACGTCCGCTACGCTTTCGGATTTAGACTGCGCGCAGGCATCCGCAGCGAAGATTGCGAGCAGACCAGCGGATACCCCGAGTAAGAGATTCGACCTAATCGAGCCCATCAGATCGAAGCATACCTGTCCTTCGGCATTCTCCAAATCTTTCAGATGCATTTCATCAAGATATTTCGACAAAAATGGTGCCCGCTTGAGCATGATAATCGTTTGAGACCGCAGATTTCTTGCACAGTTGCGGAACCGCAACAGACGCCGAGCACTTCATGACTGATGCTGTCCGCTTCATGTGACCGCGAAAGACGTGCTCTTACCGGCTCCGCACAGGCGAGACGCCTTTTACTTCTGCATTCTGCCTTCTTACTTCCGACACGCCGATACGCCGATACGTTTCCCCCAATTTCACGCGACCTTCCTGCTCGAATCGGCGAGGCCCGTGCGCCTCAGTTCCACTCCGAGGAGGCACATATCGTCCGTAAACCGCCCGGAAACGCAACACCGTTGGATCTCGGCCACTACCTCGCCAAATAATTGAGCGGCGGGAAGCTGCATTCGCTTGCCCACAGCTGCCAGGAGGCGCTCCGCGCCGTAATATTCGTCCTCGGCCACCTCGACTTCGAACAAGCCGTCGGTAAAGAGCACGATCAGATCATTTTCCGAGGCTTCGCAATGGCTATTCTGATAGGCCGCTCGTTCAAAAATTCCCAGAACGGGGCCCTGAGGTCCCTGGAGCCGCAACGGCTCGGTCACGCCCAACTGACGGCGCACATGGAATGGGCGTGGATGACCTGCGTTTGCATAGCACATTTTTCCGTCAATTGTGTTGACGACAAGGTAGAAGGCAGACACGAGCATGGGCGTCTCGGTTTGCCGAAAGATCGCGAGCAGGCTGCTATTGATTTCGGAGAGAAGCCGGCCGGGATCCGTTGCGATCGGCGTTAACTCTTCGAGCAGACCGCGCACGATTGCTGTCACAAGTGCGGCGCGCAGTCCATGGCCTAGCACGTCGCAGATGAACACGCCTGCCGCCGTTTCTGAGAGAGGCAGGACACAAAAGAAATCGCCACCGACTTGCTCTGCCGGCTGATACCAGTGGCAGAAACCCAACCAACTTTCCTGCGGCGGCAAATTCCGAGGAAAGCTCGGATACTTCTGTGTTAGAAACACCTGCTGAATGTCGCGCGCCATCTCGAGATCGGCTTCGAGCTGCGCATTCTTGAAGCGCAACTCCTCCGCGTAGCGCGCAAGGCGTTCTTCAGCTGTCCGCCGCTCTTCTTCAGCAGATTTGCGATCGGTAATGTCCTGTACCATGCCCTCGTAGTAAAGCAACTCGCCGGTGACCTCATCGTGGACGGCACGGGCATTTTCCGAGATCCAAATGATGCTGCCATCACGGCGATAGATCTGCGATTCAAACTGCAGGACTCGTCCGTAATGGCGCATTGCCAAAGTAAATTCAGTGCGACGCCCGGGCTGGACGTAAAGTTGCCGGCTGATGTCGATCAGCGCGGCGAGCAGCTCATCAGGCGAATCGTAGCCGTACATCCGGGCAAGTGCAGGGTTGGCGCTTAGATAGTGACCATCTGGAGTAGTCTGAAAAATACCTTCAGTCGCATTTTCGAAAATACTACGGTATTTCTGTTCGGCCCGGCGAAGGGCTTCGATAGTCTCTTCGTATTTCCTGGGCTGATTGGTCTTCAGCTGGTTTTTTGACGATGTTGCTTTCTGACGGCGTATCACGTTCCCGTGCTTTACAGCATTCAACGTGCCGCAATCACAGAAGGTTGGAAGAGAATTTGAACAGAAGCTTTTGTTCAAATTTCTCTCTGCCTGACCGATCCCGCTTGGGCCGGCAAGTCGATCCCCTTGTTCGGAGACGCACACCAAGGAATTCCTTTTCTTCACAACGAATTATTTTACGCGAAGAGGCAAAAGCTGGAGATTTCGCTTAATATACGATTATGCGAGGAACGTATCACCCAATCGAGAATTATGGGGTTATTGGAAATTTGCAGACCGTTGCGCTTATCGGGATGGATGCGTCGATTGATTTCTTCTGTTTTCCGTACTTCGATTCGCCCACGATCTTTGCAAGCCTCTTGGATTCAGAACGCGGGGGGCGATTCGCTTTGTCACCGCTATTTCAGCATCGCCGCCCAAGACAGATGTATCTGTCGAACTCAAATATTCTCCTTACTCGATTTCTTTCTCCGGACGGGGTCGCGGAGGTGTGTGACTTTATGCCAATTTCCTTGGAGTCCTGGAGCGATCGAGTCGAACCGGTCCACCAACTGATTCGCCGAGCTAAATGCGTGCGTGGTGATGTGAAGTTTGAGATGATCTGTGAACCGCGTCTCGATTACGGACGCGCGAAACAAAGTGTCAAGCTGCTTTCAGAAAAGGAGGCTCTCTTTATTCCGGACAGCGCAGAGAATTCTATTCAACCCGTTCGGCTCCGTGCTGATGTGCCGCTGACAATTCGGGAGGGGCGCGTTGAAGCGGAGTTTGTTTTAAGGGCAGGGGAAAAGGCGGTGTTCATCCTGGAGGGATATGAAGAAGCGCCGCACGAGATCGATCCGGATCGAGTGAGTGAAGAGTTCAAGGCTACCCTCAACTTCTGGCAGTCCTGGATAAGTAAGTCGACATACCGCGGACGTTGGCGCGAGATGGTTGATCGCTCGGCTTTGGTGTTGAAGCTGCTGGTGAGTCAGCGTCACGGTTCGATCGTGGCAGCGCCGACTTTTGGCTTACCCGAGGCGATTGGCGCTGGGCGCAATTGGGACTACCGTTTTACCTGGATCCGAGATTCCAGTTTTACTTTGTATGCATTGAATCGGCTCGGGTTTGAATCGGAATCGAAGGCATTCATGGAATGGCTGGGGGCTCGCTGCCGTGATCGCGCTAAAAATGAGCCACTCCAGATCATGTACGGTACCGATGGACGCAAGGATCTGATCGAAGTTGAGCTCACGCACTGGGAGGGATATCAAGGGAGCGCTCCCGTGAGAGTAGGGAATGCCGCACAGAACCAGTTGCAGTTAGATATTTACGGAGAACTGTTAGATTCCGTTTATCTGTATAACAAGTACGGAGAACCGATCAGCCACGACCTGTGGTCGCAGATCAGTCAATTGGTGGAATGGGTCTGTGAAAACTGGGATCAGCCAGACGAAGGAATCTGGGAGGTGCGCGGCGGGCAGCAACATCTGTTTTACAGTCGCCTGATGTGCTGGGTTGCTATGGACCGGGCATTGCGGCTAGCGGAAAAGCGGAGTTTCCCGGCGCCTGTGGCGCGTTGGCTGGGGGTACGCGATGCCATTTATCAACAGATACACACCGAATTCTGGAACGAGGAACTGCAGAGCTTTGTGCAAACCAAAAATGGCAAGACGTTAGATGCATCATGTTTGCTGGCGCCGTTAGTGAGATTTATCAGTCCAACCGATCCGCGGTGGTTGTCGACACTCCGTGCTATTGACCAAGGGCTAGTCGACGACTCACTGGTGTATAGATACAGGACAGAAGACGGCCTGATGGGCACCGAAGGCACCTTCTGCATGTGTTCCTTCTGGCTGATCGAATGTCTGGCCAAAAGTAATAACGCAAAAAGGGCCCGATTCCTGTTCGAGAAGATGTTGGGTTACGCCAATCACCTGGGCCTCTTCGCAGAAGAGTTGAGCCCGTCGGGCGAGCATCTGGGCAATTTTCCGCAGGCTTTTACCCATTTGGCGTTGATCAGCGCTGCGTTTGAGTTGAATCGGCGGCTGGATGAGAAAGGGATGGGCTAATCTGCGTAAGGACTCAAGAGGCTCCCGGTAGGGCGAGGGCGGGGTAAGTAAAGCGTCCCGCTTTACCCTCTTCGTAAGTTAAAGCATCCCGCTTTGCTTACCCCCGCGGGTAAAGCGGGACGCTTTACTTGCCCCCGCCCTCGCCCTACCGGGAGACCACTGCGCATTGCCTTGCGAAATTGGCAACGACGCGGCGATGACTCAAAGCCATCGCTCAATCGCCGCACGATACA
>DASXBV010000041.1:0-6819 GCA_036491515.1 Chthoniobacterales bacterium | reverse complement strand
TTCAGGGCCACCAGAAAGTCAGCCTTTTGTTCTTCGGCAACATCAGGGTCAGCTAGCTGCCGCGATGCTTCCCGCGCCTGATCAAAACCAAGATCGATCCGGTCTCGCAATTGTTCGATGAGTTCTTTCAAGGGAAAGTGGCAGTTCAAGCATCAGCGGGTTCAGCAGGTTCAGCGGGTTCAGCGAGGTCGGCGATTGCCGAGTTGCGGCACCTGAATCCGCTGAACCCGCTGATACCTCACCCTGCCCCGACTTTGAGACTCATACCCATGGTCTGAAAGATCTCGTCACGCACTTGCAGGTACTCGGGCGAATCCAGGTCGCGTGGCCGGCATAGATCAACTCCAATCTGTTTGCGAATGGTTCCAGGGCGCTGACTCAGGACTACGACCCGATCCGCGAGTTGCACGGATTCCTCAATATCATGCGTCACGAACAGTATAGTCTTCTTCTCTTCCTGCCAGATTCGAGTCAGATCAGTCCGCATTTTGATTCGGGTAATAAAGTCGAGTGCACCAAATGGCTCATCCATATAAACGATCTCGGGATTTGGAGCCAGCGCCCGAGCAATCTCAACGCGCTGACGCATTCCCCCGGACAGTTCCCGGGGGTAAGCTCTTTCGAAGCCAGTCAGTCCAACCATTTGAACGTAGTAATGCACAATTTCTCGCCGTTCATTGCGCGGACGGCGACTGAGCCCAAATCCGATGTTCTGTTCGACGGTGAGCCATGGAAAAACCCCATTGTCCTGAAATACGAAGATCCGTTTGGGATCCGGACCGGTGACGGGAGTACCCTGAACCAGAACCTCACCCCTGGACTGTCTTATGAAGCCGGTAATGATATTGAGCAGAGTTGTCTTTCCACACCCGGAAGGACCGACGATACAAACAAATTCTCCTCGCCAGACATCCAGATTCACTGAACGCAGGACATGGATCGGTTCGGCACGCTGTTTACCAGGAAAACTTATCCCGATATCTCGGACACTAATGATTGGTTCGTTCACCTTTTCGACTAGTTCCCGCCGAAGTAACCCCATTTGACCTCTTCAAATCGTTCCAGGCGCCGAATCAACAAATCCAAGATCAACCCAATCAACCCAATCATCAACATTCCCGCGACCACCAAATCGTACCGTTTACCAGCATTTCGAGCGTCGATGATGAGGTAGCCCAGCCCGGAATTGACAGCAACCATCTCCGCAGCTACGACCACGAGCCAGGCGATCCCAAGCGAGATGCGCAAACTCGTAATAATCTGGGGTAAGCACGCGGGGAAAATGACTCTCCGAAACAAATCGAACCGGCTAAGACCGAAGTTCTGCGCGGCACGTACGTAAACCGGTTGGATGTTTTGGACTGCCGCAATCGATGTGACGGCTATCGGAAACAGGCTGGATAGAAAAATGAGGAATATGGGCGCACGATCATCGACGTGAAACCACAGGATCGCGATTGGAATCCAAGCGATTGGAGAAATCGGCCGAAGGATCTGAATGAGTGGATTAAACGCCAAAAAGGCCGGCCGAAACCACCCAAGCAGCAAGCCAAAGGGTACACCGACAAGAACAGCCAGTGTAAAGCCGATGCTCACGCGAAAAAGAGATGCCACCGCATATTTCAAAAGCACGCCGCGCTGGATCAGCTCGGCGATCCCCAAAAAAACCTGATAGGGTCTCGGAAAAATATCGGATTTAGAGAGCAATACGGCGCCATCCCAAAGACCATAGACTACGAGAAGGACAGTGGCGGGGAGCAGAAAGCTCTTCTTCATTTCTGGTAGTCCCAAGCGTATGGCTGCATGGAATTATCCGGCGGGATGAAACTGGTATCTGTGTAATCCTCGAACGTCACTTTCCCTTTTAGCACTTCCGTTTCCTTAGCGAGCGCCTCAATCTCCAGGAAATCATTCTTCCGAAGCGCGAGGTTTGTGTATTTCACTCGATCTGGCGGTTTGCTAAGGACAAAGCGGAGCAAGCGCGGGTTTTGGTTGTAATAATACTGGCTCACAAAATCGGCTGCTTCCATCCGATGATTCATGGTTTGGTCGAGCCACTTGCCGCTCCTGGCGATTCCATCGACGAGCTTCTGAACGGTCTCGCGGTGATCACGGATGGCATCCTCCCGGACGGCCAGCACGCAGGAAATGAAGTTAGGCCAGACATCTTTTGTCTGGTACAAGACGCGGCCATAACCATCTAACTCCGCCTGTCCCATATACGGCTCGCCGGACGTGATTGCGTCTACGGATTTGCTGTAGAGTGCTGCCGGCATATCTGGCGGCGGCATCTCGAGGATTTTGATCTCATTGAGCTGCACGCCATGATCCTTCAGCGCCTTGACGACGAGCAGCTCCTGGTTTGAGAAACGATTTGGAACGGCGATCGTCTTGCCTCGGAGATCCTCAATGTGATAAATCTGGGAGTCTTTCTGAACCACCATTGCGGTCCCATCGCGGTGGCCGAGATAAACGATTTTAATCGGTATGCCGTCCTCTCGCATCCGCATTGCGAGCGGAGCAAGAATGAAGGTGGCGGGCAGATAGCCGGAAATGAACGCCTCTTTTAGCTCCGGCCAAGCCTGGAACCGGATCGGCTCGAACCCGGACTCGCCGGATAGTTGTCTATTGATGAAATCGGTCACGGGACAAGTCAGATGGCAGGTAACCGGGATGAATCCAACGCGAAAAGGCGCCTCTGCAGTCGACTTATGTGGAGCGAAAACCCCGAGATTCAGGGTTGCGTGCAGGAACGAAATAACGATTAACCAGAGAACAACCGTTAGAGCAACACCTTTCCCGGAAGTCATAATAAGCCGAAAAGGTTCGTCATCTGTCGTGACCCTGTCCAGTGAATTTCTGCCCTCTTTCTCTCTTTAATCGTTTTCGCTTTCCGGTCTGTGCAGGGGCGCCCCGGGTAGGGCGAGGCTCCGTCCGAGCCGGGATTGGCGCGTCAACCGCGGCTCAGGCGGAGCTTCGCCCTACCGCCGCTGTCGCCGCAGCCTAATCGCTCCACTCGGCTAAAAAAGCCTCCACCAGCACCGGTAGATCATTACTATATCCCCCTTCCAAAATAGCAGCTGCAGGGAACCCGGTTTCCTTAAGCCATCTGCCGAAATTTGCAAAATGTTCATGTTCCAGGGTCATTTCTGTGAGCGGGTCCCCCGCGAACGCATCAAACCCGGCGGAAACTAACAGGATGTCCGGATTGAATTCGACCAGACAGTCAAGCGCTCGTCGCACGGCGGACGCGTGCTGTCCCGCTTCACTTCCCGGCGCGATTGGCCAGTTGAATACGTTGCCTCGCGACGTAGTGCCGCTGCCTGGATAGCCCGGATACTGGTGAATCGAAGTAAACCTTATTCGGTTATTGCCAAAAACAATCTGTTCGGTGCCGTTGCCATGATGCGCATCGAAGTCCCAGATCCCAACTCGTTCGCAGCCTGTTGCGAGCGCGTAATAGGCGGCAATCGTTACCGAGTTCAAATAGCAAAAACCCATAGCCCTCGTCGAGGTCGCATGGTGCCCGGGCGGACGCATTAACGAGAAGCTTTTTCTACCGCTGAGCGCCAGATCTACCGACCTGATTGCCGCTCCGGCGGCGCGTTGAGCATGTTCTTCGATTCCGGGATAGAACGGAGTATCAGCGTCAAAATCGATCGGTTGCCGAAGCCGCTCCAAGTGGCTTGGACAATGGGCTCGCAACACTTCCTGTTCGGTGGCGAGCCGCGGTTTCATCCAGATCCACTCCGGACGTTTGTCCAGAAGGTAAGCCTCAGCGTTAATCAACCTGTACGGGGACTCCGGATGATAATCCTGGCCAAACCTGGTTGCGGCCTCGTCGAAAATCAAAGTGAGCATAGATCTTCCGTGCATTCTTAACGCAACCGGAAGGCTTCGGCGAACCAATACTCGACATTGTCTTAAGCATCGTCGTGAGAGCGATTCAGCAAGAACTGCTACGGCTGCAGGTTGAAAATGGCCGGCGGCGCGCTATAATAATCATAACGCAGACGGCGCGTGAAGCGCCGGGAGAATTGATGAGCATAGTTTTACTCCTGTTGCTTCTTGCTCAGTTTGACCCTAACGCCACGTTTAGCATAGCGAGCCTCCGAGAGCGAGAGCAAGCTCGCAACGATCTGGTCAACGCGGTTCTCGCAAACAATTACGCTCTTGCAAAGACCGCACTCGAGGAGAAAGCCGACCCGAACGATGTCATTATTCTCTCCCATGACGAAAACACGCTGCTCAAATCAGTCAGCCCTCGGGTGTACCACTACTATAGTAACGGCGCGGATTTCCGACCGCTACATTTAGCCGCTGGTCTGGGCGAACGAGATATCTGCCAATTGCTATTGGCCGCCGGGGCAAAAGAGTTCGCTCTCAGCAAAGGATACGACTGGGTACCCGCACAATATGCCGCAAAGACAGGACATCCCGACTTGGCGAGTATGCTCCTGAGCATCGATTCGAAAGGCGACCATTATAAAATAGAAATTTCTCTTCCGAAGCAGAAGCTCATCTTGTATCGGGACGGCGCGCCGTACTTAATCGCCAAAATCTCGACGGGCCGGCACGATAAGCCAACACCGCCCGGAGATTATCTCGTCACGGACAAAATCAGGCTGGAGCGCTCCACCCTCTACAAAGTTCCGATGCCCTATTTCCTCCGCTTATCCTTTTCGGAGTACGGTATCCACTACGGCGTCAACCCCGGGCACCCTGCCAGTCATGGCTGTATTCGCGTGGGCTCAGAAGAAAAGGCCCAAAAGATCTTCCAGTCCTGTCCAATCGGAACATTTGTTAAAATTGAATAGGATTTCAGGTTGCATTTTCACTTTCCTGCGTTAGTTACTCGATCCTCTGTACAGCCGGGAACATCGTATGGACATTATTCAGAAGATTGAGAAAGAGCAGCTGAAGCTGGACATCGCGCCATTTAAGGTCGGCGATACGATCAAAGTTCACACCCGCGTGGTGGAAGGTGACAAGGAGCGGATCCAACTCTTCACGGGCATAGTGATCGGGCGGCGCGGCACCGGGCTTAACTCTACGTTTACAGTTCGCCGAATCTCATACGGCGAAGGCGTAGAACGGGTATTCCCTTTGCACTCGCCGCGCATCTCCAAGATCGAAGTTGAACGCGCCGGGAGCGTTCGGCGATCCAAGCTCAATTATCTTCGCACCCGCAAAGGCAAACAAGCGATGACGGTGAAAGAAAAGTCTCAGAATTGAAGTCTCGCGCAGCGTATGCCCTGCGACCTCAGATTCGAGCGGCGCCTTTGGAAAAAGGGCGTTTCCCTCGTAGCCGGCATTGATGAGGCAGGGCGCGGCCCGCTGGCGGGGCCTGTGGTGGCAGCGGCAGCAATCCTGCCAGCCGAATTTCCGCTTACTGGTCTGAACGATTCCAAGCAGCTGCCAGAGAAAGTTCGTGAGGAACTCTTTGAAGCATTGACCGAGCGCGGAACTCTGGTCTGTTACGGCGTCGGCATCGCCGAGCCTGCAGAAATCGATCGGTTTAACATCCTCCAGGCCACCTACTTAGCAATGCAGAGGGCGGTTGCGGCATTAGCGGTTCTACCGGAGCATCTCTTAATCGACGGCCTTCCGGCTCCTGCGTTTTATCGACCGCAAACTGCGATTGTTGGTGGCGATGCAAAGTCGATGAGCATCGCCGCTGCCAGCATTATTGCGAAGGTAACCAGGGACCGTATGATGAGGAATTGGCATAACGAGTTTCCACAATACGATTTTTACCAAAACAAAGGCTATGGAACGCCGGCGCACCTCGAGAGTCTACAGATCCACGGGCCTTGCCCGATCCATCGGCGATCGTTCGAGCCGGTTGCTCAGACGCGTTTTCCTTTCCATTAAATTCTGGTCGAGAGTGGCTAGCCGACGACTTGAGGCCCCTCATCTGGCGCTCGGACGACGAGGAGAAGGAATAGCCGCCGATTATCTCCGCAGAAATGGATTTCGCTTGCTGTATAAGAACTTCCGGTCGAAACGGGGCGGTGAGATCGATCTGGTCTGTCGCGATCGCCATGAAAAAACGCTAGTGTTCGTCGAAGTCAAAACGCGCACGACCGACGCATTCGGTCCGCCGCACGAAGGGGTGACCCAGGCTCAGCGAGACCGCATCATTCGCGGCGCGAAAGAATGGCTGAGACTACTGGATGATCCTCGCGTACCATATCGATTTGATGTAGTGGAGGTTTTGATGGAGCCTACCCCACGCGTGCAACTGCTCCGAGGAGCGTTCCAAATGCCGGACGACATTTACTTATAGCTCATGGTGATACGGGCATCGCTCCCGCGGGTCAGTTGATTTACTCGGAGTTTGCTGTATGCCAAAAATCCTTGTCACCGTAACTGACCAACGATTAACCGCCGCGGCTTCCTCGTGGATCGAGGTTGCGCTATTTGACGGCGCTCTTGCAGTAGACGCGACCGTCGGTAACGGATACGATACATTATTTCTCGCGCATCGGGTTGGGCCGAAAGGAATGGTCCTTGGTTTTGATGTACAAAAGGCAGCGCTGGCTGGAGCCCGAGAAGTCCTGAAGTTTGTCGGTTCAATTGACCGGGTTTCGTTGATCCACGATTCTCACTCGCGATTAGCCAATTATCTACCAGCAGAGGCCGCCATTCAGGGAGCGATGTTTAATTTGGGATATTTACCACGCGGCAATCGCCAAATCATCACTCGCCCGGACACAACTATTATGGCGCTTCGCGATGTCCTCGCTAACCTGGCTGAACGAGGTCGCATCACCATTCTGGTATACCGCGGGCACGAAGAAGGCATTTTGGAATATG
>DASXBV010000040.1:0-6204 GCA_036491515.1 Chthoniobacterales bacterium | reverse complement strand
ACGGTCGGTCCGGCCCGATGGCGTTTGGAGGCCGGCGAATTCATACCAAAGCGTAATGCTTCCATTGAAGAGTTGACGTACCGGATCAATCGCGCGCTCGAGTTGTTGATTATCCGACGGCCAAGCGATTGGTTTTGGGTTCACCAAAGATGGAAAACTCCATCTCCAAAATTTCTGCTCCGAGAATACAAGCGGGGCGTCTACGTCCCAAAGAACGTCGATCCCCTGAAACCGTTTCGAATCCTGGTGCGTTCCAGCAATTGGTTGGGGGATGCGGTCATGACCACGCCGGCCGTTCGCCGGCTCAAGCGAGGAAGGCCGGATGTTCGATTGACGGTGCTGACCCGGTCGAAATTGGCAGATTTCTGGCGACTTGTTCCTGAGGTTAATGAGGTGATTACGATTGACCCTGGTGACTCTATTTTTCGTATTGCTTCGAAGATCCGGGGACGCTTTGAAGTCGCCATCCTGTTTCCGAATTCCATCCGAGCCGCCATCGAGACCTGGCTGGCTGCGATTCCGCGGCGAGTCGGTTATCATCGGCCCTGGCGGGATTTCTTTGTGAACCAGTTCATTCCTGATGCCCCGTTTCCGGCTCCATTGCGTCACCAGACGGATCATTACCTGCGGATTGCGGATCGCGTGGGAGCGAATTTGGGTGAACCGCTGCCACAGGAGGTACATCGAACTGTGGAACCTGGGTTGGCCGGACTTTGCCCGGGTGCCGAATATGGCCCCGCCAAGCGCTGGACAGAGTTCGATCGAGCCGCCGGGCAACTATCCGAACGCCAAGGAATACACTGGCTGATTTTTGGTACCGCAAATGAGAGGCCGCTTGCGGCGGACATCATGAAAACCCTCGGCACGAGTGCAACCGATCTGACCGGTCGCACTTCCCTGTTAGAACTCGCTGCGCAACTTCGTCGGTGCCGGCTGTTGCTCACGAACGATACCGGGACGATGCACTTAGCAGCGTTTCTGGGTGTACCGACAGTCTCGATATTCGGATCGACGGAGCCGCAGCTGACGCGACCAAACGGAGAGGGGCATGTGGTAATCCGCCATCATGTGGAGTGCAGCCCATGTTTCCTCCGCGAATGTCCATTGGATTTTCGATGCATGAAGGCGGTAACGGTCGAGGAGGTGGTGCGCGAGGTGGAGCGTGCCCTAGGGACTCGCTCCTGAGCGATCCGGCGTTCGCACGTCTAAATGATGAATAAGGCAACAATGAACAAGCCAGCGGCTTCCGGTTGCAACGCGCAACAGAATACCGTAATTGAAACTCCACTATTCCTGGCTAACGAATTTGCCTACTGAATGAAATCACGCTCAAGGTCTGCAGTTTCGGTCTTTGCGTCCAAAATCACAGAGTATTTAGCCGACACGATCGCTCATCGGACCGGGACTTTAATTTTTATAGCATTCGCCATTGCCTGTCTTGCCGTCTTAATCGCAGTCAAGAGAAGGAATTTGGATTCGGAAGTGCTTGATCTGTTGCCGTCGAAGTTTGAATCGGTGGTTGGACTGAAAGAATTCAACAGTGATTTTGCGCAAGCTCGGCAATTAGTCTTTGGGTTTTTGGGCGACAATGGACACGCGGAAGATGTGGAATCGTTCAGAACCCACTTCGTGGAGGAGCTCGGAAAGCAGCCGTGGGTGCTTAGGACGTTCGACCGCATTCCGCTAGAAACCAAGGAAGGGCTCGAGGAAATCCAAGGCGTCGTGCCGGTTCTCTTATTGAATTTGCCGCCGGGAGAATTCAAAGATGCCATGGCACAGCTCAAGCCCGGAACGATTGACGAAAGGTTGACGCACATTCGTGATACGATTTCGGGTGATTCCATCCGGACGCAAATGGAAGCGACCCTCGATCCGCTTGGCCTGTTCGCTCGGGCAATGAAGCCATTCAGTTCGAGTTCCTCCATGGATCAGGGAAGCGCTTTGGCGTCGGAGGATGGTCTTTTTCAGATAGCTTTGACCATAACGAACCAGCCGGGACTGGACGCTCGCTCGTGCCAGGCTGTAATGGAGCAGGTCAACCAATTCAGGGACCGAATGTTGAGCGAGTGGACGGGTTATAAACCCAAGGTCTACGTTACAGGAAGAACGGCGTTCGTCGCGCAAATCTCCCGAAGCATGGAGGGAGATGTTTCTCTCAGTGCGATCCTGTCCATCTTCATCGTCAGCGGGCTTTTCTATCTGGCTTTTCGACGTCTTCTGCCTTTGATCGGGATTGTGATGATCCTGTGCTTGTCGGCCATCGTTGCACTTGCGCTTGGGATGCTGGTCTTTCATCAGCTCAACGTGGTGGCAATTGGATTTTTCTCGATCCTGGCAGGCGTCGGAGTTGATTTCAGCCTGCTGCTTTTCGGCCGATACCAGCAAGCGCGTCGCACCGGCGCCTCACATGGTGACGCAGTGTTTGTTGCGGTTCGTGATATTGGAGCGGCAATCTTTTATGTGGTGGTTACGACCGCTATCGGCTTCCTGGTATTGAAGTTCAGCCAAAGCTCCGGATTTGCCGAGCTAGGGACGCTGGTAGCACTCGGTGTCGGATTCGCCGGCCTGTTCATGGTCCTTTTCCTGTTCATGTTCTTCAGGCACGCCAAACCGCCAGTGACAACAGATTTTATTTTAGTAGGTACAACTCGATTTGTGGACGCAATGTTCCGCGAACCGCGGCCAGTATTGGTTGTTTCCCTGGGTGTGCTGGTCATCGGTGCGCTGGTTGCCGCGGCGCCGTTTGTTCCGCTCAAATTTGATACCAATCCGGTGTCACTCCAGCCCAAGAAAATTCCTGCATCAGTCGCGCTTCAGGTGCTATCTGAGAAAATGAGGCAGCAATCGGACCCCGTCACGATCCTGGTCAAGGCAAAGGATGAACAGGAGTTCCATGACCGGTGGGAGCGCCTGTCGGAACGGCTCGAACAAGCGCAGAAAGATGCGGAGCTCAAATCCGTCAGTACGCCGGTCGCTTTGGCTTTTTCACCTGCGCGCATCAAGGAAAACCGCGAGGTATTAAAGTTGATGGACTTTGACAAGGTCGAACAGGTAGTTCGAGAGAGCCTGGAACGAAACGGTTTCGAGGTTGACTCATTCAAAAGCATTTTTGTTCTGCTCGACCGGCTAAAAGCTGAACAGTCGCGGACCGGCGTACCGGATTGGTCGGAACTATTTCCGCGAAAGTCCAGCTGGTGGTTTCTGATTGACCGGTATTTCGCCAACAACCCCACAACGGCGGTGGGTTACGTGCAACCGATCAAGCCGATTCAGTCCCAAGAGGAGCAGAAGAAGATCGGAGACCTTGTGCAAAGTGCGGATCCCCGTGCAATTGTTACCGGGTGGTCCTACACGCTGTGGGATCTGATTCCGTGGGCCAAAGGGGAACTTGTTGAGTTCACGTCGGTTGTGGGCATTCTGATCCTGGTTCTTCTTTGGATTGTCTATCGAAGATTCTCTCTCTGGCTGGTGCACGCATCTGCCTTGACGCTCTCGATGCTCGCGTTGGTGGCATCATTGAAACTGTTTCAAGTGAAGATCAATTTGCTCAATACCTTGGCGTTCCCACTCGTTTTAGCGATTGGGGTCGATTACGGTATCCAGTTTCTGGTTGTCAGCAGGCGGCAGGGAGACTTGAAAGAGAATCTGGCCAACGTGCTTAAGCCGCTTTCCATTTGTGGTCTGACTACGTTTTCGGGGTTTGCTGTGCTGATACCCACGCAGAACCCTGCTTTGAGCGGCTTGGGAATCGTCTGTGCGATTGGGGTTTTCTGGTGTTTATTAACAACGTTTTTTTATATGGTGCCTGCGTTCGCTTTCCTCCAAGGCCGCGGGATTCCGGCCGCTATAGGGGACCGGACCGCTGAAACGGTTGCCAAATGACGCTGGATTTAAGAGACGTCAATGCCAACCTGTTATTGCCCGCGCATTTTTATTCTCATATGAGCTATTCGCGTGTCCGACTTTTTACAGGCGGCTTGTGCTGCTTCTTGTTCGTCGCCTTGTTCGCGGGCTGTGCCACGAGAATTGAAACTGGCAATCGCCAAGCTCCGAATGCCAACTTCGCGCGGCGTTCCACGTTCCGGTTTCTGCCGGATAAGAGCCAGGAGGCTTCCGAGGCGGTCTCGAACACTTCCTATTGGCGCGGCGAGATCGGCCAGGACATCCTGTCGGCGTTGAATGCGAAGGGATATCGGTTTTTCCCGAACCGCAAAACTGATCTGCTGGTCGCCTTCCACATCGTGCTGGTGGAAAACGAAGCTGTCACCACACTGGACAACTATTCCGGCTACAATTTGACTGCAGATCAGGCGGCTCAAGCGGATCTTGCGCAATTCCAGAATCCAAAGCGACCGGGAGAAGCGTCCAAAGGAATCCTCATCATCGATTTCATCGATCCGACGAAGAAGCAGTTGCTATGGCGCGGATGGGCTAAGGCCGAGTTCGACAGAACCCAGCCAGGGCCGAGTCTCAAGAAATTGACGAAATTGGCTGTTGATCATATTTTGGCCAAGTTTCCTAGCAGGCGGTAGTCTGCTTGCCTCAGGCAAGGCGTAAGCGAAGGCTGGAGCCTTCGCTTACTACCTTTCGCGTCGCCGGTTGAATGCAGCCATGGTGCGATCGGTTTCGCGTTTGATAACCTTTTCTTTGAGGTCGTGCCGCTTGTCGACGGCCGATTTTCCTCGGCCTACTCCGAGCTCGACCTTCACCCGCCCATTCTTCCAGTAGAGCCGCAGAGCAACAAGTGTCTGGCCTTGCACAGCAGAGGCGGAAAATAACTTAGAAATTTCCGACCGGTGCAACAGAAGTTTGCGGCGGCGCTTAGGTTCGTGCTGGGTATGACTCGCGCGCTCGTACGGCTGAATGTCGGCGTCGTACAAAAAAACTTCGTTATTCTCCACCCGCGCGAAGGCGTTATTAAGATTCGCCGAGCCGGCCCGGATGGATTTAACCTCCGTTCCTCGCAATTCGATTCCGGCTTCTATCTTTTCGGTGATCTGATAATTGTGGAACGCACGGCGATTGTTAACGATATCGGCGGACATAGTCTCCTGTCCGCAAAGCCTAGACCGTGGCGCCGGGTTCCGGCTGAACCTCGAACGTGAGCTTGCCGTCAATAATCTCTTTAAGCGCGATGTCCGCATTCGACATCCGCGGCCCAACTTCAACGAGGGGCCGGTGACCCATGGTCAACTGCCGCACGCGCTTGGACACCAGATTCACCAGCAAAGCGGTATTCGGAATGACTTTGGAAGCTTCCTCAAGAAGTTGGCTAGACATAATTAGGCTGACCTGGGCCCGGCGAAAAGCCCATGGCACAGGGAGCAGGAACGTTGGGAGAGAACGCGTATTTGTCAAGGAGTTTTAGCAGTCCCTACCGAGCCGCCGTGAGGAAGTTCAGATGGTCCGCTGTAAGGGTCACGTCCGCCGCTCGAAGGGATTCATCCAGATCCGCAACTTTCTTCGGGCCGACGATTGGAAAGACCGGAAACGGCTGTCCGAGCAAGTAGCCCAGGACAATATCTCCCAGATTGTAGCCGGTTTCTGCCTGGAGAACCTTGATCCGTTTGTATCGATTTTCGTTTTGAGGATGATGGAACACGGCCTTCACCAGGTCAGAGGCTTGCGCAATACTGCCATTATCCAGTCGTCGAAAATATCCGTTTGCTTGCGGAGTGTAAGGAAACGCCGCGAAGCCATGCTTAGTGTGCCAACCAACAAAGGATTCATCGATGTAGGCCCAGGTTTGATCGCCTTTTGACGGATCCGCTTTCGCTAAGCTCCATTGATTTTGACTTCCGATGAACCCCGGAATATTCAGCTTTTCTGCCGCGGTACGCGCCGCTTCCGCACGAGCTAGTGTCCAGTTTGAAAATCCTGCGTATCGGATTTTTCCGGACTCTCGAAATTCTTCCAGCATCAGGAGAATTTCTTCTACCGGTGTGGAGACGTCATCCCGGTGCAGCCAATAAATGTCGACGTAGTCAACTCCGAGTCGCCGGAGGCTGGAATTCAGGTCGGATTCCACGTCTGGTTTGGACATGCGTGGAATGTGCATCGAATTAAGCCGGGGATGGGCGCCCTTGGTAGACAGGATGAGCCCGTCTCGGCTCTTGCGTTTCCGAAGCCATTGGCCCAGGAATTCTTCGCTGCGATGACTGCCACCCGGGATCCATTCAGCGTACACCTCCGCGGTGTCTAGTA
>DASXBV010000039.1:0-30440 GCA_036491515.1 Chthoniobacterales bacterium | reverse complement strand
GCGCTCGCTGCCAGGCCACAATTGCAACCCTTCCTTACGGCCTCTCCGACACCCGCGATTGACGGGCGGGTGGGTGAATGGCAAACCTATCGGCCCGGCCAGATGCCTCGTGGGCGCCTCCTCGACGTCGACCAGACAGCCGACCTGGCCAATAAGGGCGTGGGGAACGAGACAATTTATCTGCGTGGAGATTTTACCGTAACCGCCGCACGCGACAATCGTGCGGTTTTGCGGCCGCGTCAGTCTTTGGCGGACCGGGTTTTGAACCGAGGCAATGCACGGATCATCGCGGAGTTTCCGCGAGGCGTTTCGGCACCTCGAGAGGGAGAAAGCTTCCAGCGGGCGCCGGATCGACCGTTCCAGATCGTTGACGTACGCCGGGGGGCAGATGGCCAAGTGAATATCTACGTGCGCGAGGTGACGAGCGAGTAGATTGAAGCTAACAGCGATCAGCGGATTCAGCGGGTTCAGCGAAAACTAACTGAGGCCGCTGAAGCCGCTCTTCGCTGTTCACTGTTAGTACACATCGCGCTTATAGCGCTTTTGCTTTCTTAGCGCTTCGACGTATTCGGCGGCGGCTTCGGGAGACATTGCGCCCTCTTTCTCAACGATCTGAAGAAGAGCGGCGTCGACATCTTTCGCCATTCGAGCAGCGTCTCCGCAGACGAAGAAGTGGGCTCCTTCCTGGAGCCAGGCATACACCTCTTTCGAATTTTCTAACAATCGATGTTGGACGTAAACTTTGTAGGATTGATCGCGCGAAAATGCCGTGTGAAAACGGGTCAGGACACCCTCAGTTTGCAGGGCCGCGAATTCGTCGCGATAAAAAAAATCGCATTGCGACCGCTGCTCGCCAAAAAAGAGCCAATTTTTGCCTGACGCACCGATCGTTTTTCGCTCCTGGAGATAGGCGCGGAATGGGGCAAGCCCAGTGCCGGGCCCAACCATAATAATCGGTGTTTCCGGATCTTCCGGAAGACGGAAACCCTTCGCTACGTGAATGAACATGGGAACCGTCGCGTTCTGATCGACGCGGTCGGCGAGATAAGTTGAGGCAACTCCTTCCCGCTTGCGGCTATGGCTTTCGTAGCGGACACTCACAATCATGAGGTGAACCTGCTCGGGAAAGGCTTTAATGCTGCAAGCGACCGAGTATAGGCGCGGCTGCAACTTACGAAGTTTACTGACAAACTCGTCAGGAGTAAATTCGATGGACGGCGCGTGCAGCAAAAAATCAATTACCTCTAGGCCCCATAGATAACGATCGAGTTCGCTTTTACGATCGGGATCCAGTAACCCTTCCAACTCGCTTGCGCCGCGCGATTTTTCAACAATCGCCTCCAGAAACTGTTTTGATGGCTGGGTGATCTGGTAATGCTTCAAGAGAGCTTCGCGGACCGAAACTGTCTCGCCATCTTTGGTCTTCACCTGCTCATCCCCGGAAAAATGCAAAGCGTCGAGAAGCTCGTGCGCAAGCTGCGGGTTATTCTGGGGGGAAACTCCCATAGAATCCCCGACCTCATACTGCAGGCCAGAGCCTACCAGCGAGAACTCGTAGTGCCGAGTCTCCTTCTCCGAACCTTCCAGATTCAACTTTTGATTCACCAGCAATCGGGCCGGAAAAGGATTTTTGCGTGAATAAAGAGGCGGTGGCGACAGCGTTGGCATAAAAGCGCAGAGAATATTGGTCGCGCAAGCAGCGCGTCAAGAGACTTTCGCTAGCCTGCATCGCTCACAAATCCTTAGAGATTTTTGTGAGCAATGCAGGCTAAGGCTTCAGAACGACCCGAATGCGGTCCCGAGGCCGATCACCGCGACGAGCGCCAACAGGCCGCCGACGATCGACACCATGACGATGTCAAAATAGCTTTCTCGGTGGGTCGAGTTGCAGACCGCGAGCAAAGTGATAACGGCGCCGTTGTGCGGCAGGCTGTCGAGCGTGCCGGCGCCAATGACTGCGACACGATGCAACAGCCCCGGGTCGATCCCCTGCTCGGTCGCGATGCGCAGATAGGTGGTACCCAGCGCATCGAGCGCGATCGTCAGGCCCCCAGAGGCCGAACCGGTCAGCGAGGCGAGCAGATTGGTCGCGATCGCCAGCGAGACCAGCGGTCCGCCCTCGATCGACAGCACCCAGTCGCGCACCATCGCAAAGGCGGGAAGCGCCGCGACAACCGAGCCGAAGCCGACGAGACTGGCGACACTCAGAACCGGCAAAACAGACGCATTGGCGCCCGCGTCCATGCTGTTGCGCAACGCCGGCAGACGACGATAGTTGACCGCGATCAGGACGACGATGGCGGCCGCAAGCGCGGTCACGACCGCCCACACGCCCCCGACCGCGGCGAGCGACGTCGCGCCCCACGCTTCATCGGCGAGAAAGGACGCATCCATCCGAGGCAAGACGAACAGCGACATCACGAGATTGACGGTGACGACAACGACCAGCGGCAGAGCCGCCAGCGTAATCGGCCCCGCAGCGCTTTGATGACCGTGGCTCACTTCCGCCGGGTCGAACGTGCTGGCGGTTGTGGCGCGCTCGCGCACGACCAGATCCTCGGCCGCGTCATGAGTTGGCGTCGGCTCGCCATATCCCTCGCCCTTGCTGCGCGCCTTCGCCTCGGCCCGGGCGAGCCACCAAAGCCCGAAGCCGAGCATGACCACCGAAGCTATGATTCCAAGGCCGGGCGCCGCAAACGGCGTGGTGCCGAAGAACGGCATCGGAATCGCGTTCTGAATCGCCGGCGTTCCGGGCAGCGCCGACATGGTGAAGGTCGATGTGCCGAGGGCGATCGCCGCCGGCATCAGCCGCTTGGGAATCCCCGCCGCGCGAAACAGTTCATGCGCCATCGGCGCGAGAACGAAGAAGGCGACAAACAGGCTGACGCCGCCATAGGTGACGATGGCGCCGGCGAGCACAACCGCGAGCACGGACCGCTTCGGTCCAAGACGCTTGGTCATGAACTTGGCAATCGAAGTCACCGAGCCGCTATCCTCCATCAGCTTTCCAAACAGGGCGCCGAGGAGAAAAATCGGGAAGAACTGCATGGTGAAGTGCGCGGCGCTTCCCATGAAAGTCTGCGTCCAGTGTGCGAGCAGCGGCTCTCCAGCCAATCCGGCCGCGAGGACGGCGGCGGCGGGAGCGAGCAGCAGTACGCTCCAGCCCCGGTACGCGAGCCAGATCAGAAGCCCTAGAGCAACAAGAATGCCGAGGAGTCCCATGCTTCAGACGGTTTCCAGCAAGACGTCAAGATCCAATGTGGAGCGGCTTCCGAGATCCGAGGCATGAGTCTGCAAGAAGACCTCTGCTGCTTTTCGTCCTTCTTCGCGCAGCAGGGAAAAGAATTCCCACTCAGCGTTGAGTTTCGACGAGGCGCCGAGAGCCGTCAGCATATCGCTGGCGACACGATGGATGCGCATGCCCGCCCATAGCGCGCCCTCACTGTCGCCCGGATTGGCGACTTGCCGGAGCAAGGCGATCATGCGCAACTCCTTCAGGAGCACGGCGTTGAAGGACACTTCATTCAGGCGATTCAGAATATCGGAGGCGGAGCGCGGCGTCCCCTGGCGCTCGACCGGGTTGATCTGAACGAGAATGGTGTCGTGGGATTTGCACTCCCGGATGAGCGGCGTGAGTGTGGGATTGCCGGAATAACCGCCGTCCCAATAGGGCTCGCCGTCAATCTCGACTGCCTGAAACATGGTCGGCAAACAGGCCGAGGCGAGAAGGACGTCCGGCGTAATCGCGTTGTTTTTGAACACATGAACGCGCCCGGTTCTGACATTCGTGGCGCTGATAAAGAGCTTGATGGGCGCTTGCTCCAGCCTCATGAAATCGATGAAGCCGGCCAGAATGTCGCGCAAGGGATTCCAGCCCAGAGGATTCAGGTCGTAGGGCGACACCAGGCGGGAGAGCAGATCCATCCCGACATAGATAGGCGAAGAATCCAGCGTCCAGCGGCCGAGCAGCATGTCGAGCGGTCCGCGCCGCAACGGGCTGAAGCGGGCCGCTTCGGAGACGCGGCGCCAGAATGTCTCAAGCGCAGCGCGCGCCTCGGCAGCGCCTCCCTTCGCGAAGCCGTCGACCAGCACCGCGGCGTTCATGGCGCCCGCTGACGTCCCGGAAATCCCGTCGATTTCAAGCCATGGCTCTTCCAGTAGACGGTCGAGCACCCCCCAGGTGAACGCGCCGTGGGAGCCACCACCCTGCAGGGCGAGATCGACGAGGAGGGGACTTCGCTTAATCGGCTTGGTTGTTTCACTGGGCATTTCAAGCACCTCGCAATAGACTCAAGAACCGCAAAGTGTAAAGGAATTTGGGTCCTGTCCTGATCGATCCGGCGCCGCATGTCTGGAACACATCCCCGCACACGTGTCACGTGGTAATTCAAGAAGTCAAGGACACACGCCGACACACCGATACGTTCCCCCCGGACGCCGACACGCCGATACGCCGACACGCCGACACGTTTCCCCTACCGGTCGACTCTCACGAGGGGATTCAAAAGATCCTCGGCACTGACGATCCCGATCGGACGACCTTCCGCGTCTACAACCGCCGCGACGCTACTGAGCGAAGCTCGCAGTCTCCTCAGCACGATCGACGCCTGCTCATCCGATCGAACGGTCAGAATGCGGCGAAGATACTGCCGGACAGTGGAGGCCGACTCCCGGTCAACGAGTACCTCAAACACATTTACCAACCCGACGATCTTGCCCGCCGAGTCGACCACGGGATAACGATCAAATCCAGAGCGTCGAGAAAGCTCGATGAGCTGTTCGACGGGTGTCTCTGGACGCACGGTCACAATTTTCGAAAGACTGATCATGACGTCACTTACTTTCACCGAACGAAAATCGACCACGTTATGAATCATTTGTCGTTCGATGCTGCTCAACATCCCCATCCGTTCAACTTCGCTTGTGATGTATTTTAAATCCTCACGGGCAACGAATATTTCGCGAGGACGCTGAAACCCGAGGACACTTTTGGCAAACAAAGATCCAACATAAATTGCTGGCGTTAGAACCATGGACGCAATATCCAGGAGGACCGCCAGAGACGCGAGTTCCCTATAGGGTACGCGCCGAAAAATCGCCTTCGGCAAGAGTTCTACTACCAGAAGAAATAAGGGCAAACCGAGAACAAACGTGAGGAAATACCCTGGCCAGCCAAACCAACCTACCAGGATATTCACGAGTAATACTAAAGCGACAATGTTCAGCAAACTCGTGATAACCAGGGCGGTTACCAGCAGGCGCGCCGGCCGTTCCAAAAGCTGCTGAAGTTGGACCGCAGCACGATCTTTCTGCCGCGCGAGGTGACGCAGGCGAAGCCGGTTCAAGGAGAGTATGCCTGCTTCCGTACCGGACACAAGAAATGACGCCGCCAGGCAAAAGATCAGTGCAAACCAAGTCATGCGTCAGCCTGCGATGCCGCCATTCTCTCGACCGCCACTTCGAGCACCCGTTTGCGGCTGCTTCGGCGGATTTCCAAATGCAGTGGAGGGATATCAACTGTTGTCCCAGGTTTCGGCAAATACCCGAGTTGATTAAAGATCAATCCCCCGATTGTATCGAGACCTTCTCGCTGCAGATCGATACCCATCAGCTCGCCCAAATCGTCCAGCCGAGCACTTCCGTTCGCCAACCACTTTCCGTAGCTGATCTCTTCGATGTACAGGACCTCATCGCCACGCGGCACCGCGTCGCCGATCACCTCTTCGACGATATCGTTAAATGTGACGACGCCTTCCGTACCGCCGAACTCGTCCACCACAATCGCGAGACGCTGCGTGTGCGTAAGAAACGCTCGCAACAAATCCAAAGCTCGCATTGTCTCTGGCACGAACGAAGGCGCCTCCAAGTGTTCGGTGTAATGTTCGTGGTGATCCAGCAGGAACCTTTTGACGTCGAGCACGCCCAGGATTTCGTCCGGGCTATCTCCGTAAACCGGGACTCTGCTGTGCCGTTTGATTCGAACCAGCACTATAACCTCCTCATTCGCGAGTACGTCCGGTATGGTGAAGGCGTCGACACGGGGCGTCATGCAATCTTTCGCGGTCTTGTCGCCCAGCTTGATTATATCACGAATCATTTCGCGCTCGTCCGGGCTGAGCTGCCCCTCTTCGACGCCAAGCTCGACTAAAGTCACGAGTCCTTCTTCATCAAGGCGATCCTGAGGAATCGATTGCTCCTTCGCGACCAGGTCGGCGATTCGTTCGGCGAACTCCTGCAAAGAACGCGAAAGCGGCTCAGCGATCGGCATCAGCACACCCAGAATCTGGATCGCCCTTTTAGAGAAACGGAACGGATCCGTCAGAGCCAGAACCTTCGGCAATAGATCGCAAACAAAGACGATGAATCCGAAAATTGCCAGAGTCTTTACCCAATTCGGTGCCGGCAGCGGGATGGCATTAACGCATATCAGGGCAAGAACGATCAGCGGAATATTGATCAGCGTATCGGTCAGCAGTATGACGCTCAGCACGCGCTTCGGATTCACCATCAGTTTTGCAAACTCTTCCGCAACTGCAGGTTCGCGCTCTCTCCAACGCCGCACTTGGAATCCACTGATCGAAAAAAGGGCGGTCTCGATACCGGAAAAGAAGGCTGAGGCACCAGCCAACAGCACGAGAATCACCGAGGTCAAGACCGCTAATTCAATCGACATTTGCCGCAATCCGCCCTGGCGGATTTCCCAACAAGCACCGAATTCTCTTTGCGCTAAACAGACTGACAAGCAAATTCATGAAGGACGGGGATGAAAAAAGGCGAACGAATCCAAGCTTACGTTGAGTCTCTGAGCACCGGGTCGAAGCACGACCCGTGTTATCTCGGCTACTTCGTATGTTTCAACGAACAGAAGTACTACGAGGCTCACGACGTGTTGGAACATCTCTGGCTGAAGGCTCATGGACCCACTGACCAATTTTTCAAGGGTCTCATACAATTGGCGGGAGCGTTCGTGCATCTGCAGAAACAGCACAGGCGTCCTGAACATGCAGTTGACGGGCGCCGGCTTCGGCCAGCCTGCCGGTTGTTCAAGCTCGCCAGCTCGAATCTGGAGCCGTTCTCACCCAGTTTCCTTGATCTCGACGTACGTTCGGTCCTCGAACTTTGTTCCAAGATAATCCTAGAGATTGAGGGAGCAGAGTTCCACTACAATCCCTGGAGCCCAATCACCGCCCCGACGTTGGCTCTGAGCGCTAACGGGACCTGAGCTGAAAGAACTCGAGTTCTTGAGTTCTCGAATTCTTGAGTTCTTCACCAGGAATGATTTGTCAGCGATGCAGGTTGGCAGGAATAATGACTTCTCGATTGCTTTACCAAGGAACCAAAATATAGAGTGTGCGCGACTTAGAATAAACATGCGGAACGTGGTAAGAACTCTTTTGATTGGGGCCGTTTTTCTGAGGTTTATTTCTTCGGCAGTGGCCCAGCTCGCGACAGCTTACGTCGTTGCCGATCAGACCACAGGCTATATTCTCGACGCCTACAAGGCGGAAACGAAACGACAGGTTGCGAGTCTCACCAAAATCGCCACGGGAAAGGTCGTTCTCGATTGGGCTGCGAAGACCGGCGCGGACCTGGCGCCGCAGGTGGTGGTGCCGCAGCAAGCGATATTGGAATCCGGCGGTATAAACCCGATGGGCCTTCAGCCGAACGATCTGATCAGTTATCGCGATTTGATTTATGCGGCAATGATGCAGTCGGACAACATCGCAGCTGCCACGCTGGCATTCTACGTCGGAGCGGCGCTCCGCCCGGAGGGCGGTGAACGCATGCGCCAACTCGGTGCGATCGAGGTATTCGTCTCCCAAATGAATGCCTTGGCAAGGCAATTGGGCATGGAGAAAACGCTTTTCGTTAATCCGCACGGTCTTGAACCGAGCAGGGGGCTTCAGCCGTACTCGACGGCCCTCGACATGGCAAAACTCACTGCCTATGCAATGAAGGATGCTGCGTTCAGGTTTTATGTCTCGCAGAAGGAACGAAAAATTTCGTTTAACCGCGGCGGCCAGGTTTTCCAGTACCTCTTAAGAAATACGAATGAACTCGTCGGAACCGCAGGGATAGACGGCGTCAAGACAGGCCGAACTGCGAAAGCCGGCGATTGTATCATTATTTCCGCTCAACGTGAGCCAGAAGTGACGCAGCAGGGTGGCACGACCCTGGTAACTCCGAGGCGTCTCAATGTAGTGGTTTTAGGGGCGACCGACCGGATTGCAGCAGCGAGTCAATTGTTAAGCCGCGGCTGGACACTCTACGATCAATGGGCAGCGGCCGGGCGTCCGATGGTCAATCAAGCTGTTCAACAGTAACCAGGAAACATGCAGACTCATCGGATTGGTATTTTGACAAGCGGCGGGGATTGTCCCGGGCTTAACGCAGTGCTTCGAGGGGTCACTAAGGCAGCGGAAAAACGGGGCTGGCAAGTCATTGGGTTTCGAGATGGATTTGAAGGGTTGCTGCCGCCACCGCAGTATATGATCCTCGATCACACGAGGACAGCCGGAATCATGCAGCAAGGTGGCACGATTCTGGGGTCAACGAACAGGGGTCACTTCGCTGCCAAGATTGGGGCGGGCGAAATTGCCCAAGTTCCTGCCGATATCGTCGAGAAAGCCCGCGGGACGATAGCGGATCTGGAGATCGAGGGCCTCATCGTGGTCGGCGGAGATGGTTCGCTCACAACCGGACTGCAACTCCAAGAGGCCGGATTTCAAATTATCGGTGTGCCAAAAACCATCGATAACGATCTCGCAGCAACGTCGATGACCTTCGGCTTCAATTCTGCGGTCGAGTTCGTGACGGAAGCGTTAGATCGTCTGCACGCGACGGCGATGAGTCATAAGCGCGTAATGGTTCTTGAAGTTATGGGCCGCAACGCTGGATGGATCGCACTTTACGGCGGTGTCGCGGGAGGCGGCGATGTCATCCTTTTGCCGGAAATCCCATTCGACTGGGAAAAGGTGGCGAGTGCGGTGAGGCAACGAGATTCGGGAGGGTATAAGAGTACGATGATTGTTGTTGCGGAAGGAGCCAAGCCGAAGGACGGAGAACAGTTTCATAAAAAAAACATGGGTGGAGAGCATCGGCTTGGCGGTATCGGGGAGATCGTGACAGCGGAAGTGATCAAGCGAACCGGCAAGGAAACCCGGTGTTGCGTTCTAGGGCATCTTCAACGCGGCGGAGTTCCAACCACAATCGACAGGCAGTTGGGAATGCAATTCGGCGTCAAGGCGGTTCAGCTGATCGCCCAACGCAAATTTGGCACAATGGTGAGCTATCAGAATTCTGAAACCTTCGATGTACCAATCGCTGATGCTGTCAACCGTCTCAGAGTCGTCGACCTGGATCACCAACTCGTCGCGACCGCGCGTGAAATGGGTATCAGTTTCGGAGATTAGCAGGATTCCCGCGAAACACGCGAGGGGAAAGAGAAGAAGGATTGCCCGCGAAACACGCGAAATGACGCGAAAGAAGACACGAAAAATTTGAGAGAGGTTTAGAAGGCAATGCTATCATTTTCCGGCAAACTAAGCGAATTGCTCCCTATGGATCCTTTGCTCGAGCTGCTTCACCAAAACTCCAATGTTCCCCGGGCGGACCTGGCAAAATTGCTAAATCTGTCAATAGAAGAGATCGACCGTCGGATCGATCGATACGAGAAGGAGCGAGTGATTCTGGGCTATCAGGCCGTTGTCGATCCGGAAAAAATCGACGCTGACGCGGTAACGGCATTTATCGAAGTCAGTATCACGCCGGAAAGAGGAGGCGGCTTCGATCGTCTCGCGGAGAGGATAGCCCGTTTCGACGAGGTCAAAAGTTGCTGGCTGATGAGCGGTGGATACGATCTTGCAATCCTGGTCGAGGGCGGCAATCTTCGAGAGATCGCCAGGTTTGTCTCGGAGAAACTGAGCACTGTGGAGGGAGTTATCTCGACCGCGACACGTTTTCGCCTCAAAACTTACAAACAAAACGGCATGCTGCTAAGTCAACCCGCTAACGCCGAGAGACTGCCAGTGTCACCCTAGAAACGCAAACGTAAGCGCTGTGTCCCCGGGCGGTAGGGCGAGGCTCCCGTCCGAGCCGTGGGGCGCACTGCTCACGTTTTCCACCCATGGACTCCCCAAAGTATATCGCTGATCATGTCCGCGAGATCCCGCGCTCGGGGATTCGAGACTTTTTCGAAGTAGTTCAGACAATGACCGATGTCATTTCTCTCGGAATCGGCGAACCGGACTACGTCACGCCTTGGCGAATCCGGGAGGCCGCCATCTTCGCCATGGAAAAAGGGAAGACCGGATACACGTCGAACCTGGGGGTGCCGAAGCTGCGCCAGGCGGTTGCGAAGTATATCGAGCAACGGACCGGAATCAGTTATCACCCGCACAGCGAGGTTTTGATCAGTGTTGGAGTATCCGAAGCGCTTGATCTTGCGTTGCGGGCTTTGCTCAACCCCGGGGACGAAGTCATCTTTCACGAGCCGAGTTATGTTTCGTATAACCCGAGCATACTGCTGTCTCACGGAAAGCCCGTGTCGATTCGAACTTCGTCTGAGCACGCCTTTCGTGTTTTAGCGGAGGATATCGAGCGGGTCATCACTCCGCATTCCAAAGCACTGCTGTTGAGTTTCCCAACAAATCCCACCGGAGCAATTCTTCGTGCGGTAGATCTGGGGCCTATCGCCGAACTTTGCAGGCGGCATGATCTAATCGTCCTGTCCGATGAAATCTATTCGGAACTGGTCTATGACGACACCGAACACGCTTCTATTGCGTCTCTGCCGGGGATGAAAGAGCGGACTGTTCTTTTGAATGGCTGTTCCAAATCGTTCGCGATGACAGGGTTTCGTGTTGGTTACGCCTGCGCGCCCGTGCCAATCATTGAGGCGATGATGAAGATCCATCAATACGCTATCATGTGCGCTTCAAACATGTCTCAGGAGGCGGCCATCGAAGCGCTGGAAAACTGTCAGAAGGAAGTAGAAATCATGCGCGCAGATTACGAGCGCCGTCGGAACTACGTGGTCAATCGCTTAAATGAGATCGGCCTTCCCTGCCACCTGCCGCAGGGGGCCTTCTACGCGTTTCCAGATATCACTTCCACAGGGCTAAAGAGCACGAATTTTTCGCTGCAATTGCTGAGATCCAAAAAAGTCGCAGTTGTTCCTGGAAGCGCTTTTGGGGTCTCCGGCGAAGGTTTTGTTCGTTGCTGCTTTGCTACTGGATTCGACAAACTTAAAGAGGCAATGGACAGGATATCGGAGTTTGTGGGAGAGATCGGACGCAGGTAGCTCATGAGCGAAACCGTGACCAAGGCGGTCATCCTCGCTGCAGGACGAGGTTCGCGCATGAGGGAATTGACCCAAGACAAACCAAAGCCAATGGTCCAGGTTTGCGGAAAACCGATTCTAAGCTACATCGTCAATGGCCTTCGCGGTGCCGGGATCGGGAAGATACTCGTCGTAGTCGGGTACCGGAAAGAGGTGGTCCAAGCTCATTTCCGGGACGGCTCCGCATTTGGTGTAGAAATAACTTATGCCGAACAAGTCGCGCAAGACGGCACAGGGAAAGTGGTCGAACTGGCCAAACCGTTCTGCGGGTCCGAACCATTCATCCTCAGCTACGGCGACATACTCGTCGATCCATCATGTTATATTCCGCTCACCCAGCCCGGCGACGCCGAGCTGATGCTCACGGTGCGGCACACAGACGACGTGTCGAAAGGAGGAGCCGTGTATTTGAACAATGCATTCGAGGTCGTCGATCTTCGGGAAAAACAAAGTCCGGACCAAGCGAGCACCTGTTGGTATAACGCCGGCATTTACACTTTCAAAGCCACGGTTTTTGCGTACCTCGCTCGTCTACAAAAATCACCGAGAGGTGAATACGAACTGACCGATGCGATTCGCGCGATAGCGCAGGACGGGAAAAAGGTGAAAGCTGTCGAGATCAGAGGCTATTGGGCGGACGTCCGGGACCCGGAGGCGCTTGCGGAGGTTAACGAGAAACCACCGAGGGCGCTCGCGGAAGGTGAGAAGTGAGAGGCGAGAGGCTGGTAGACGCATATGCACATTGGTTTTGCACAGATCAACACCATCGTGGGCGATATCCGGTCAAACCAGGATCGGATCTTTTCGGCCTACCAGGAGGCGGTCGCCTCTGGAGCCGAGCTGGTGTTAACCCCGGAGTTGGCCCTCACCGGATACCCGCCTCAAGATCTGGTATTCAAATCCGGATTCGTTCCGGAGACACTTGAGTCATTAAGCGAGTTGCAGCGAACGGTCGGGCCTGTCCCACTTCTCGTTGGCTACGTCGACTTTAATCCAAGCAAAACAGGCAAGCCGTTCGTGAATGCTTGTGCCGTTCTGGTTAAGGGAGAACCGATCCGAAAAGTTTTCAAAACATTGTTGCCGACGTACGACGTATTCGACGAGGCCAGGTATTTTGATCCAGCACCAGACCAGGAACCGATAGAACTTCTTGGCACGAAGATCGGTATAACCATCTGCGAGGACATCTGGACTGACAAGTACCTGAAGCGCGACCTGTACCGGCAGGATCCGGTTCTTAACCTGGCTAACAAAGGAGCACAAGCCATCTTGAATCTGAGTTCATCTCCATACAGCCTGGGCAAACCTGCGCTCCGGCGGGAAATGGTCAGCGAACTCGCCGCAACCTACCGTGTGCCGTTTTTTTATTGCAACGCTATCGGCGGCAACGACGAATTGATCTTCGATGGCAACTCCTTCGCTGTTGACGGCGCCGGAGAAACTATCTTTCAGATGCGTGGTTTCCGTGAGGAGGTTTCCGTAGCACAATCATCCGTTAAGCCGATCTGCGCATTCGATTTAATGCCCGAACAAGAGATCTACGAAGCGCTTGTGCTAGGCGTTCGGGATTATTTTTCCAAATGCGGATTCAAGAGTGCAGTTCTTGGCCTGAGTGGTGGGATTGATTCTGCGGTCACCGCCGCGGTAGCCGTGGCGGCCCTCGGCAAAGAGAATGTCGTCGGGGTTTCGATGCCCAGTCAGTACTCGTCCCAAGGGAGCCTGGATGACGCAGCGAACCTGGCGAAAAACCTGGGAATTGTGCGGCACGTTATATCGATTAGGGAGCCTTTCGAGGTACTGAAGAGGCAGTTCAAAGAAATCTTCGCCGGCAGAAGCGAAGACGCGACCGAAGAGAACATGCAGTCCCGGTTACGTGGTCTGACTCTGATGTCGATGTCGAACAAATTTGGCCACTTGCTTCTGACGACCGGGAATAAGAGCGAACTGGCGGTTGGCTATTGCACAATTTACGGCGACATGTGCGGCGGACTCGCAGTGATCAGCGATGTGCCGAAAACGATGATTTACAAGCTTGCACACTGGATAAACCGGGAAAGGGAGGTCATACCGAACAACTCGATTCAAAAACCCCCAAGCGCCGAGTTGAAGCCGGACCAGAAGGACCAGGACACGTTGCCACCCTACGAGATATTGGACGAAATCCTGAAGCTGTATGTGGAAGAACAATTGAGTCCTGAGGAGATTGTAAACCGGGGCTTCGAGCCCGAAATCGTTCGATGGATTCAGAGAAAAGTGGATATGAACGAATACAAAAGGCGTCAGGCCGCACCTGGCTTGAAGGTCACCAGCCTCGCTTTTGGGATCGGCTGGCGGATGCCCATCGCTCAGCGTTATCTCCGGCGAGTTCCCCGGGAATGAAAGAAGGACGCTCTGCAGCGGCTCCTCTACCTTCGCTCCAGTTCTCTGCTCGTGGCAAAGCTAGGTAAGGTCGCGGAATAACTCTGCTCGGGAGTCGGCGCTTCACCGGACAGGGCGCGGGGGGCGACTTATGCAGAGTCGGCCCTTGCAATTACTGCGAACCATCTTGCATGCTAAGCGTAAGTCGAGATTTCTGATTACGGTCAAGGTTGCGAGAAAGCCGAGAATCACCCCCAAACCCTGTCTACCAAAGGAGCATTCAATGAAAGATTACATCATTTCACGGCAGAAAATGGTCGACGACGCGCTGGAAGCGTTTCTGCCAAAGCCGAGCGTTAAGCCGAAGACCATTCACAAGGCAATGCGCTACAGCATATTTGCCGGCGGCAAGCGGCTAAGACCGATATTATGCTTCGCAGCAGGAGAATGTTGCGGCGGTGAAGCGGCAGCGTCTATCCCACTGGCGTGCGCGGTCGAATGTATTCACACTTACTCGCTTATCCACGATGACCTGCCTTGCATGGATGATGATGACCTTCGCCGCGGGGTGCCGACTTCACACAAAGTGTTTGGCGAGGCGATCGCCGTACTGGCAGGAGACGCTCTGTTAACATTCGCATTCGAGTTAGCGGCCCAGGTTCCCGGGTGGACCCGCTACTCGCTAAAGGATATTATCAGGGAGCTGGCGGTTGCTTCCGGCAGCCGGCACCTAATTGCCGGTCAGGTCGTCGATCTGGAAAGCGAGGGCAGGCGGATTTCACTTCCATTGCTGCGCTTCATCCATCAATCAAAAACCGCCGCGCTCCTTTGCTCATCGATTCGGTTAGGTGCCATGAGCGCGAACGCCACGCCTGGGCAATTGGAAACTCTTTCAAATTTTGGGAAGGCTCTCGGACTCGCGTTTCAAGTCATCGATGACATTCTTGATGTCACGCAAACCTCCGAGACACTCGGAAAAAGCGCGGGCAAAGACCTGGCTGCCGAGAAAGCGACCTATCCATCGGTTGTCGGACTGGAGCGCTCGCGGAAAGTGGCAAAGAAATTGACGGAGGAAGCTCACGCGTCCCTCAAGTCATTTGGGCAAAAAGCCGAAATCCTGCATGGCCTCGCCGATTACTTGCTTGCCAGAGAGTATTAGGGCGTTCGCGGAAAAGGCAGAAGGAAAAAGGCAAAAGGCAGAAGTTATTTGTTGGCCCGCCCATCCCAACTTCTTCATTCTGCCTTCTTACTTTTGCCTTGAAGAGATTTTCACGGCTGCGGCTAAAAAACATTTGTCAGGCCGCTTGGGCTATGGCAGTTTTTGCGCCTTTCTGATTAGACATTCAAGATGGCGTACGCGATTATTCGATCTGGAGGTAAGCAATATCGGGTGAGCCCCGGGGACACCATAACTGTTGACAAACTCGCAGCCGCCAACGGACAGAAGGTGACGTTTGAAGATGTGGTTTTGTTCGCTGACGGAGCGACCGTCACAGCCGGTGATCCGGTTATTGCAGGGGCAAAGGTGGTCGGTGAGGTGGTTGAACAATTCAAAGACAAAAAAGTGATCGCTTTCAAGTATAAGCGGCGCAAGGGATACCATCGCACTGTGGGTCATCGTCGCCAGCTGACTCGTGTGAAGATTGAAGCGATTAGCTAGCAGGTTCTTTTTCTTAGATTGGAGTTTTGAAGCATGGCTCACAAAAAAGGTCAGGGTAGCGTCAAAAACGGACGCGACAGCGTTAGCAAGCGCCTTGGTGTAAAAAAATTCGGCAGCCAGCAAGTGGTCGCCGGGAACATCATTGTACGGCAGCGCGGAACGAAGTTTTTGCCTGGGAGGAATGTCGGTCTGGGTCGGGATTACACCATTTTCGCTTTGGTAGACGGCGTTGTACGTTTCGATCGTGACGGTCGCAGGGTAAATGTCGAACAGATCGAAGCGGCGCAATTGAGTTCGACCAACGGATAACTACATTTTCCCTCCCGACGGAAAAAGCGCCTCGAACGTTGAGGCGCTTTTTTTGTTTCTAGTACGGAAATCTTAGCCAAAACATGTTCAACGTCGTGCTGATTGAACCGGAAATTCCTCCGAATACCGGAAATATCGCCCGGCTCTGCCTGGCGACTCAGAGTCGGCTGCATTTGGTTAAACCCCTTGGCTTTTCCGTTGAGGACCGGCGGCTCCGGCGCGCAGGTATGGATTATTGGCAACAAGTGGATGTCCAGTACTGGAAAAACTTTGCTGAATTCGATGCTGCGACCCAACCCCCGGTACGAAGATTTCTTCTCACCACGAAGTCCGAGCGACGGTATTGGGATGCGAAGTTCCGCGAGGGAGATTATCTTGTATTCGGTCGCGAGACAAAAGGGCTGCCGGAAAACTTCCTTTTAGCCCACGCGGACAATTGTTTGACGATACCAATGGCGCTGGAGGCCCGCAGTTTGAATCTGGCAACCGCGGTAGCTGTTATATTGTTCGAAGGCGTTCGCCAGCTCCATCATCATTGTGATTGATCACCCACAATTAAGTGCCACCGAAATTTACCGCTCTTTTAAGATTGGTTCGCGAAAAATTGAAGTGCTTCGAGGCATCAGTCTGGAAGTTCGACGCGGGGAGGCCGTTTTCCTTTGCGGCGTGTCAGGCGCGGGAAAGACAACGTTGTTATACACATTGGCCGGGCTGGAGCGACCCGAGGCCGGAGAGGTAATCTTTGAGGGTCACCAGCTCTACCGCAATGGCTCTTCGGCAGATGCAAAGGTCCGAAACGAGAAAATGGGATTTGTTTTTCAGAGCTATTTTTTGCTGCCCGAACTCACCGCGCTCGAAAACGTGCTCGTTCCATCTCTGATCCGCAACAAACAGCAGCTCGAGTTAGCCGTCCAGCATCTAGAGCGGGTCGGTCTGGGTGATCGGATGAACCATTTGCCAAGTGAAATGTCCGGTGGAGAACAGCAGCGTGTGGCGATTGCGCGCGCTCTGATCAATGATCCGGCGATCGTTTTCGCAGACGAGCCGATCGGAAATCTCGACACCGCTAACGGCGATGCGATCATGGAATTGTTGCTTGCTTTGGCCAGAGAGAAACAGAAAACATTGGTCGTGGTAACCCACGATCAACGGCTCGCGTCGGCTGGTGACCGGCAAGTAAACATCCGAGACGGATTGATTACCAACTAACGTTTAAACCCGCTACCTATGAACCTCAAAATCTATATCGACGGAAACTTCCACGACCAGGCCGAGGCGAAAATTTCCGTATTTGACCATGGTCTCCTCTACGGTGACGGGGTATTTGAAGGAATCCGTTTCTACAATGATCGGGTATTCCGTCTGCAAGAGCATGTTGACCGCCTCTGGGATTCCGCGCGGGCGATCGCCATGGATATTCCAATGTCGAAGTCGGAGCTGGTCGCTGCCACCCTTGAGACTATCCGGCAAAACGATCTTCATGATGGTTATGTTCGACTGATTGTGACTCGCGGTGTGGGGTCCTTAGGACTCAGCCCGGATAGTTGCCGCCGGCCGAGTATCATCATCATCGCCGCCACGATTGCGCTGTATCCTGAAGAGTTATATCACAAAGGGCTGACGATGGTGACTTGTTCAACGCGGCGAACGCCGCCGGCGGCGTTGAGCCCGCGGGTCAAATCACTTAACTACCTGAGTAACGTTCTGGCAAAGCTTGAGGCCCAGAACGCCGGCGCCGGAGAAGGCCTGATGTTGAACGAACAGGGCTACGTAGCCGAGTGTACCGGAGACAACATTTTCATTGTCAAAAAAGGCGAGATTTTTACCCCTCATCTAAATTCGGGCATTCTCGCGGGGGTAACCCGAGCCGTCGTCTTTGAGCTGGCCGAAAAACTCGGTATTCGGGCGCTGGAGCGAGAGCTAATCAGGCACGACATTTACACGGCGGACGAATGTTTCCTGACCGGAACGGCGGCTGAAGTCATCCCGGCCGTGCAGTTGGATCGGAGGTTAATCGGCAATGGGCAACCTGGACCGATAACTTTGCAGCTGATTGAGAGCTTCCGCGAGTTGACACGTGCGACCGGCGCTCCGATTTATGAGTAGAATCCTTTAGGTTCGGTGAGACCGTCCGAATAACGGGAGTTATAATAGGCATGATTTGCGACGTCTGCAAAACAAACACGGCGACAGTATATCTGACCCAAATCGTGGATGGGAACATGAAGAAGATTAATTTGTGTGAGACATGTTCCAAAGATAAGGGTGTTTCGGATCCGACCGGTTTTGCTCTGGCGGATCTATTGCTTGGTTTAGGGGAGACCCAGCAAGTCGAGCAGGCTGCTCCGACGGAGCATTGCCCGGTATGCGGGTTTACGCAGGCTGATTTCAAGAAGACCGGCCGACTCGGGTGCAGCGAATGTTACGGCACGTTTGCTGAGGGTTTGGGATCGCTGATCAAGGCGATGCATAAAGGGACCAAGCACACCGGCAAGGTCCCGGCGCGTCTTTTCAGAGATATTGTGCGCTCCGATCGGCTGAACGAACTAAAACGGAGCCTGGAAGAAGCCGTTTCTAAAGAAGATTACGAATCGGCAGCAACGATCCGGGACGAGATCCGGCAGTTAGAATTGGAGGAACAGCCATAGAATGAAAATCGGCACGATTCTAACGGCGCGCGTAGATTGGCTGTCACCGGGCGAAGGGGGTCATCCGATCGTCATCAGCAGCCGCGTTCGGCTGGCTCGCAATTTGGCTAAGCTGGCATTTCCGGGCTGGGCCAAAAAGACAGAGAGGATCCGCATCCTGGATGAGATCAAGCCGGAAGTGGACGGTCTCGCACAAATGCGAAACTCGTTCTCAGAGCAGTTGAATGAACTTTCCGCTTTGGATAAGCAGGTCCTGGTTGAGCGCCATCTGATCAGCCGGGAACATGCGGCCAAGGGAATGGGCAGCGCCGTGGTGATCAATTCGACCCAGACGGTCAGCATCATGATAAACGAAGAAGATCACTTGCGGATGCAGGCCATCACCTCTGGGTTGGAATTGCAAAAGACCTATCGAGTCATCGACGATGTTGATACTGCGCTGGAATCGCACCTCGATTTCGCTTTTGACCCGGAGCTGGGATATCTGACGGCGTGTCCAACGAACGTCGGGACGGGAATGCGGGCCTCCGCGATGGTGCATCTACCCGGCCTGGTGCTGAGTGAGCAAATCAATCAGGTCATCAACTCGGTGAACAAAATCGGTTTGGCGGTGAGAGGATTATACGGCGAAGGGACCGAGGCCATGGGTAACCTTTTCCAAGTTTCCAACCAAACTACGCTGGGGGAAAACGAGAGCCAGATCATCGAACGACTGAATAAGGTCATCGAGACTTTGATCCAGCGCGAGAACCAGGCTCGCGAGAATCTTCTCGAGACAAAGCGTCCCATGCTGATGGACCAAGTAGGCCGAGCATACGGGATCTTGACCCACGCCTATGCGATTTCTTCTAAGGAGGCCTTAAACTTGCTGTCCGTGATGCGCCTGGGGATTGACTTAGGCTTTTTCCCGGAAGAGGGTCGTATATTGATTAACTCATTGTTGATGGAAACACAGCCGGCACATCTTCAGCATCTTTCACAGCAAAAGCTGGCCGCGGAGGAGCGCGACCATCTTCGCGCCGACATTGTTCGGGAGAAGTTGAAAAGCTTGCCTAAACCAAATAAGAATAAGTTGTCGGGGGGCCACGCAGCGGGCCCGGCATCGGAAACGCAATGATGAATAATTTTACTCCACGTGCCCAACAAGTGTTGGCGCTCGCGCGCAAAGAAGCTGACCGGTTCAACCACAATTATGTGGGAACTGAGCATCTTTTGCTCGGGCTGATCAAACTTGGCCAGGGCGTTGCAGTAAATGTGCTGCAGAAGATGGGGCTCGACCTCGAGACGGTTAGGATGGAAGTCGAGAAGCATGTCGGCTCGCATCCCGAAACAAAGATGGTCGGGAACATCCCCTACACGCCACGGGTGAAGAAGGTGCTGGCGCTGGCGGGCAAGGAAGCCAAAGCCCTAAATCATTCCTACGTGGGTACGGAACACATATTGCTGGGACTCTTGCGGGAAGGAGAAGGCGTAGCCGCCCGAGTATTAAAGAGTCTGGAAGTTGATATCGAACGAACTCGGAACGAAATCTTAAAAGAATTGGACCCGAACTTTACACCGCCGGAAAGCGAGGCCGAAACCCCGCAGGAAGGCAATAAGAAAGATGTTAAGACCCCCGCTTTGCGCGCGTTCGGTCGGGATCTGACTGAACTGGCGAAGAAGGGTGAGCTGGACCCGGTAATCGGTCGGAAAAATGAGATCGAACGAGTGATCCAGATCCTGTGCCGACGCACAAAGAACAACCCGGTGCTTCTCGGCGAGGCCGGCGTCGGTAAGACCGCTATCGTCGAAGGACTTGCACAGGAAATTGGTGCCGGAAACGTGCCGGAGCTGCTGCGTGATAAACGAGTGATTACGCTCGATCTCGCCCTGATGGTAGCCGGAACGAAATACCGCGGGCAGTTTGAAGAGCGCATCAAAGCGGTAATGGATGAGATTCGCCGCTCGAAAAACGTCGTTTTGTTCATAGACGAGTTGCACACGATCGTCGGTGCCGGCTCTGCAGAAGGCGCGATGGATGCCTCCAACATTATCAAGCCCGCACTGAGCCGGGGAGAATTGCAATGCGTCGGCGCAACGACCCTCAACGAATACCGGAAATACATCGAGAAAGATGCCGCCCTGGAGCGCCGCTTCCAGACGGTCAAGGTCGAGGCTCCTACCGTTGAAGAGGCCGTACAAATTCTTAAGGGACTACGCCCAAAGTACGAAGCTCACCACAAGGCTCGGCTCACCGATGAAGCGTTGGAAGCTGCAGTCCGACTATCTGATCGGTATCTGACGGGGCGTTTCCTGCCGGACAAGGCCATCGACGTGATGGACGAGGCGGGAGCGCGAGCGCGAATCAACGCAATGACTCGGCCTCCCGACGTAAAGGAGATCGAGAAGGACATTGAAAGTATTCGCACCGAAAAAGAAGGCGCAATTAAAGCGCAGGATTTCGAGAAGGCAGCCGCGCTTCGTGATTCAGAAAAACAAACGAAGGATAAATTGGAACGCATTCTGAACGAGTGGCGCGAACAGCGTGAAGAGAACGAGGTAGTCGTCAACGGAGATGACATTATGCACATCGTATCCAAATGGACCGGTGTGCCACTGAATCGCATGGAGCAAAAAGAGGCTCAGAAGCTTCTGAAAATGGAGGATGAGCTCAAAAACCGTGTAATCGGTCAAGACGAAGCAGTTATCGCTATCAGCAAGGCACTACGGCGTTCCCGGGCTGATTTGAAGGATCCACGACGACCGATCGGCTCGTTCATATTTCTCGGACCGACCGGCGTCGGCAAGACCTTCCTGGCGCGCTCCCTCGCGGAGTTCATGTTTGGTGACTCTGACGCTCTGATTCAAATCGACATGTCCGAGTACATGGAGAAGTTCACCGCGTCGCGCCTGATCGGTTCGCCTCCGGGCTACGTTGGATATGAGGAAGGCGGCCAGTTATCGGAAGCGGTTCGCCGCAGGCCTTACTCCGTGGTTTTGTTTGACGAGGTAGAGAAGGCGCACCCGGATGTAATGCATCTTCTCCTTCAGATATTGGAGGAGGGTAAGATTACGGATAGCCTCGGGCGGAAGATCGACTTTCGGAATACAATCATCATTATGACCTCGAATGTCGGCGCCGAGTTGATCAAACGTCAAACCTCTCTGGGTTTTGGCGCTGTTGCCAGCCACGAGTCATACGAGCAGATGCGCGACAAGATTCTCGAAGAATCCAAGCGGGTCTTTAAACCTGAGTTTTTAAATCGATTGGACGATATGATCGTTTTCCACACGCTTGGGCGCGACGATCTGGCCAAAATCGTCGATCTCGAGGTGGCAAAGGTCGTCGAACGCGTCCGCCTGAAAGCCATTGTGGTGCATCTGGATGCTTCAGCAGTGGAGTTTCTCATAGACAAGGGATACGACCCGACCTACGGCGCACGGCCGATGCGTCGGGCAGTCGAAAAATTTCTGGAGGACCCACTCGCGGAAGAATTGCTGCGCGGAAAAGTCAAGTCAGGCGACGCGCTAAGCGTATACGCCGCTGGCGAGCGCCTCGAATTTAAGGTGAGTCAGCCGGAACCCAGCGAACCAGCGAACGCCTAGCGGCCGGCGCTTGGCGTTCAGCGTTGGCGCAGAACCTTTCTCGCCATTGGTGGCCCCGTCTTTGCGTTGCACCGGTGTTTGTGCGTTCGAGCGGGAGTGGGTTTCTGCCGTTTTGCTTGGCGACTCATCGCGACATCGGCGTCCTGCGCGAGAAGTCATCCTGATATGGCCAAAACATCACGGCTCAATGTAGAAGGGACTTTCGTCGACGTAACGAACCTCGAGAAGGTCTTTTATCCGAAAACGGGCTTTAAGAAAGGTAACGTCATCGACTACTACGTCCGAATCTCGCCCGTGTTACTGCCCCATCTCAAAGACAGGCCGATCACGCTAAAGCGATATCCCGACGGAGTGGACGGCTTGTTTTTTTACGAGAAGCAATGCCCGGCCCATCGCCCAGATTGGGTCAAAACTGCCAAGGTAGCAAAATCGGAAGGCGACCTGATCAATTACTGTTTAATCAACGACCTGCCGGCATTAGTTTGGTCTGCTAATCTCGCGAATCTTGAGTTGCACACATTCCTGCACCGGGCACCCGCGATCAATCGTCCAACCACTCTGGCCTTTGATCTTGATCCCGGCCCGCCGACAAACATCATCCTTTGCTGTAAGGTGGGTCTCTGGCTCAAAGCTATCTTCGACGCCTTCGGCATGCAGAGCTTTCCGAAGACGTCCGGGTCGAAAGGACTTCAGGTTTACGTTCCTATGAACACCGCAGTGACATATGCCCGCACGAAAGCCGTTTCGCACGCGATTGCACAGCTGCTGGAACGCCGATCTCCGGAAACAGTGGTGTCGAAAATGCAAAAGAGTCTGAGGCACGGCAAGATTCTCGTGGATTGGAGCCAGAACGATGATCACAAAACAACGGTCAATGTATATTCGCTGCGGGCGAAGGAGAGACCGATGATCTCCACGCCGCTAACCTGGGACGAGGTATCGCTGGCGTTTAAGAAGAACGACGCAAAGCATCTCATGTTTGCGCCCAAGGATGTTCTCAAACGAGTAGAAAATTCGGGAGATCTATTCGCACCCGTGCTCACCCTGAAACAGAAGTTGCCGCAGTTGGACGAGATCCGCGAAGTTGGCGAAAGAGCTGTGAACACGCTCGCCTGAATGGTAAGTCTGCTTCGGATTTTCTTTTTGGTGATTCGGGTACATTAGCCGTGCGTGCGTTTCATCGGAAAACCAGGCGAATCAATGACTGGGGATTCGTCAGACTAAAGGAAGCGTCGCGCGTCTCACCCGAGCGTGTTATTTGTAAATTTCGGCTGTGGCCGCTAGACTCTCCATATGAGTAAACCACGAGTTATGGCCATGAACGTCTTCGTGGCCCCGAGATCTCCGGCACACAAAAGCATCCGTGCCAGGACTTTTATGCCTGATATCGCAGCGGGCGTACTCCCCAGCCCAGATCACGACCTGATTTTCAACGGTGGCAGAACGATCGCTAACCTCCATTTCTTCAACTTCTATGTCGGGGGCGCCGAGTCCTGGCAAGTCTCTGATATGCAGTCGATCGACTCCGCTCTCAGTGCGGCCATTCGGACCGGAATCTCAATAACGTGATCTCGCAATACTTTCCGGACGGCCAGATCGCTTCGAATTTTCTCGGATCCCGGGTGCTTCCCGGCTCCGCACCAACAGTCGTCTCCCAAGGCGATGTCGAAGCAATGGTAGGCAGTATGTCAGATTCGGGAGCGTTGGACGGCTTCGACCTGAGCTCTACCGTTTTCAATTTCATGCTTCCGAGCGGAGCGATTCTGAACACTGACCCTAGTCCCACCGGATCCTCTTTACACGCACCCTCTTTACAGAGGGCCGCTGCTATCGCGATCCCTAAAGACGATGAGAATTCTACCGAAGGCCTGGGCGGCTATCATGGGTCGATTCATCCAAAGCGCGCAGACGGTCAGCCGACAATATATTACGCCGTGGGAGTCTTCTCCGAGAAGCTTCCTAACGGCACCGTGAACGGGATTGCTGTTTTCGACGAACCTTGGAAAAACGTCGTGGCGACTTTTTACCATGAACTGAACGAAGCGCGCACCGATGCGGACGTAGAAGATGCCATTCGCGCCGGCACCGATCCGACCGGCGCTAAATTTCTCGGCTGGGTCTCAAGGCAGGGAGAAGAATGCGGCGATTTCCCGGTATTCGAGGCCAATCCCCTCACGCTCGTATTTCAGGAAGTTCCGAAGACCGACGGCTCTGAACGCATCCCAGTGCAGTTCCAATACTCAGTTGCGGTCCACGGACCGCAAGGGCCGACTCCTGATCCGGACCCGCTTGCTCCGATGGCCGCATTCACTTGAGGAAACTCCGAAAAAAGAATCGTCTCATCTGGTCCCGCTTACTTCTGTGGGCGCTTTCTGCGAAAGGGCGAAAGTCCTGCGAAAGGGGTCAGTCAACAAATCTTGACAGCGCGCCTCCTGAGGGCGGCTATCGGAAATTTAGCCGGCTTTACCTCCTGGTAACTCAAGCGCTAGAAACGCTGTCAAGAGTTGGAGCCGATAGTCGGATTCGAACCGACGACCCATGCTTTACGAAAGCATTGCTCTACCAGCTGAGCTATATCGGCGATATGTTCTTTCCGGTCTCCGGATTGTATTTGCTGCCGCCTGGCCCCAGGCCACCAGCTGCCGATTGCGAGTCGGCTGCTCTACCTCTGAGCTACGTTGGTCTCTTGAAGAGTTCGATAATAGCTCTTGAGGACTCCCGCGTCAATTGTGTGGGAGAAGGACTCAAGAAGTCGAGAAATCGGGAGCCAGGACTTGAATTCTTAATAACTACTCCCCTACCCTGATCACAATTTTGCCGAAATGGGATGCGTTCGCCATGTATTCGTAGGCTTCACGAGCGGATTCAAAGGGAAAGACCTTATCGATGACGGGCCGGATCCTGGCCTGTTCCAACGCGCGATTCAATCCCTCGAACATTTCGCGACTACCAACGTAAATCCCGAAAACTGTGGCAGCCTTGGCGACAATTGGAAAGATTTCCGATGCAGCCTCTCGACCTGAGAGAATACCTATCAATCCGATCTTTCCGCCGGAGCGGCAGGCACGAACCGATTGCACAAATGTACCGGCTCCTCCAACCTCAACCACATGATCTACACCTTCGTTTCCAGAGAGTTTCGCAGCGGCCTTTCCCCAGTCCGGAGTCATTTTGTAGTTGATCAGGACGTCAGCACCCAGTTTTCGGGCACGCTCGAGTTTTTCGTCACTGCTGGAGGTTATAATCACCTTTGCTCCGGTCGCCTTGGCGATTTGGAGACCGAAAATGGAGACGCCGCCAGTCCCCAGCAGGAGAACGGTTTCGCCGGGAACGAGCCGCCCCCTCACAATTAAAGATTGCCAGGCTGTAACCGCCGCGCACGGCAAAGTCGCTCCTTCTTCAAACGAGTAACCTTCAGGTAAATGCACCACTGCATCTTCGCGAAATTTCACCTGTTCCATCAGAACACCGTCAATCTGTCCGCCCAACGCCGTGCGTTGCATGGCGGCTTCGAATCGTCCGGAGGGCCATGCCTGGAAAAAGCAGCCGGCCACCGTATCACCAACTTTGAATCTGGTGACCGCCGAACCGACCGAAACAACTTCCCCCGCTCCGTCCGATAACGGCACCCGGCCTTCGCGAGGATTACGATCATACTGGCCGCGTATGACGACAAGGTCACGATAGTTGAGCGAAGCTGCTCTGATCTGAACCACAACATCGTGATCGCCGGGCTCAGGTAGAGGCCGATCAACAAGCTTTAATCCCTCTGGTCCGCCGTACTTCTGGATTTCGTAGGTTTTCATTGCGAAAGAGAATAGCCCGAATTTTGCACCAGACGCAAAATTCGAACTATCTCTTCGCACTCAGAACCTACGACCTAAGACTTTGTGTGTCTGAGTGACCTCCGTGCTTTGAACTTTTTGGCGTCGACGTAGCCCGAGCAATCCTGAGCCGAGAGCGAAGTAGAGAATAACCGCCGGGAGTGATAATCCAATGCTGGGAAGAGCCATTTGTGGCGGAGGAAAAGAAAAGTTAAACAGATAGCTGATGCCTCCGACAGTTGGTAACACAAGTCCAGCCAGGACGCTGAAAAGGAACGCCCTCATGCGCCAAGTCGCATCCCGATTGAAGCAGAGGAGCGCGGCTGAGAAAAGGAGACTCGTGGTCGCGCTATACGGGGTTGGACGGGCTGAATATTGCGCAACGCGCTGACCGGTAACGTCCGGAAGAAAGAAAATATCCAGGTCTCGTACCCGGATACCGCTTGCATACTCCAAAAGGAACACAGCGCAGAAACAGAATACGAGCAGGGCGAGCGTTTTTGAAATGATGGTTTGGATTGGACGCGGCGAGCGGAAGGGAGCCGCGGCGAAAGCAAGAGCCAAGCTTAATGTGCTCACTGAAAGAACCGTCCAGGGCGTCAGATAGGGCGAAGTCGGTACCGAACCATTGATATGCGGGGCGTAGCTTTTCCACTCCGGAATGTAAGCCAGGCACACGACAAACAGCGCAAGGCCGACTATGAACGAGTATGACCAGCGTTTTTGGGCTTGAGGCATCAGCTACTGCATTATGTTTTACTGCCTTCCAATACGTATGATGAAATTGACACATTTCAATCCGCTCAATCAAGAAATCTGTTTCTTCCTGCACCCGCCAAAAAGGCTATCGTCCCGTCGAACACGTTTTCACGCACGTCCTCAGGGGTCATCGACCAGATCGATGCAAACTTGAGCATTTTGTTGTCGGAAGCAGCCTCTGCTCAAAGCCGGTATTCTTCACGCACTTCAGCGAATTTTTGCACCGCAAACTCGAGGTCCTCTTTCGTGTGCGCCGCGGAAACCTGAGTGCGGATTCGCGCCATCCCTTTCGGCACGACGGGATAAAAAAAGCCGATCACAAAGATGCCTAAAGTTAAAAGCCGGTCAGCCACCTTCTGGGAGAGGGCAGCATCGCCAATCATAACCGGCACAATCGGATGGCTTCCCGGCCGGATCGCCAATCCACTCTCCGTGAGACCAGCTCGGAACGATCGCGTGTTTTCTTCCAAACGATCGCGCAACTCGGTCGACCGTGAAACGATTTCGATCGCTTTGAGGGAAGCGCCGACAGTACACGGCGTCAAACTATTGGAAAAGAGATACGGCCGGGACCGTTGGCGAAGGAGATCAACGATCGGCTTCCGGGCGGCTGTGTACCCGCCGCTACCTCCGCCCAAGGCCTTTCCAAGCGTGCCGGTGATAATGTCGACTCGGCCCATCACATTATGGTATTCCGGCGTACCGCGCCCGGTTTCACCGAGGAAACCGGCGGCATGGCACTCGTCTACCATGACCATCGCGTGATGCTGTTCCGCGAGATCACAAATTTCTTTCAAGTTTGCGATGGTGCCATCCATTGAGAACACGCCATCCGTAGCAATCAATCGATACCGGGAACCCTGAGCATCTCTAAGCTTCGTTTCGAGGTCGTTCATGTCGTCATGCCGAAATCTGTACCGTTTCGCCTTGCAAAGACGGATTCCGTCGATGATTGAGGCATGATTCAATTCGTCGCTTACCACCGCGTCTTCGTATGACAGAAGAGTCTCGAATAAACCCCCATTCGCATCGAAACAGCTCCCATACAGAATCGTATCATCCATTTGATGAAATCGGCTGAGCGCGGCTTCCAGTTCCTTATGGATTTCCTGGGTACCACAGATAAAACGGACAGAAGCGAGTCCAAATCCCCAGCGCTCGAGCGCGGCTTTCGCCGCTTCAATGACCTCCGGATGATCAGCCAGCCCCAGATAGTTATTGGCACAAAGATTTAAAACATCTTTGCCGTCCGAGGTCCGGATACGCGCCCGTTGCGGCGTACTGATGGCACGTTCGGCCTTGTACAATCCTTGTTGGCGGATCCCGTCCAGCTGTTCCGCGAGGTGTTGTTGAGTCTCGTTCGGAATCATAGTGGCTAGCCTGCGTCGCAAACACCCGAGTGCAAGAACGAGGAGATTGCCCGCGAAACACGCGAAAAAACGCGAAAGGGAGCAGGGAATGATTGGTGAACTTTCGGTCGTTGCAACGCCCGCGGCCACTCTTCTCCAGCTCTCTGAAACCCTCTCAAATTTTCCATATCCTTTTTTCGCGTCTTTTCGCGTGTTTCGCGGGCAATCCTACTCGCTCCACTCAAGAATGATCTTTCCGGACTGACCCCTGGTCATGAGCTGAAAAGCTTGTTCGAATTCTGAATATGGAAAGCGGTGGGTGACTACCGGCGAGATGTCAAGCCCGGATTGAATCATCGTCGTCATCTTGTACCAGGTCTCGTACATTTCTCGCCCATAAATTCCTTTAATCGTGAGGCCATTGAAGATGACAAGATCCCAATCAATCGCCGCGCTTTTCGATTGAATGCCGAGCAACGCGATCTTTCCACCGTGGCACATGGCGCCAAGCATGCTGTTAAGCGCATCATTGTTTCCTGACATTTCCAATCCTACGTCGAAGCCTTCCTTCATCCCAAGGTTACGCATGACCTCCTTTGGAGACTCCTTCCGTGCATCCACCGCAACCGTTGCGCCCAATTTCCTGGCGAGGTCCAGACGGTAGGGATTTATGTCGGTGATAGCCACGTAACGGGCGCCGGCATGTTTGGCAACTGCGGCAGCCATGACCCCTATCGGGCCGGCACCGGTAATCAAGACATCCTCGCCCAACACATTAAAAGAGAGCGCCGTGTGAACCGCATTTCCAAGGGGATCAAAGCAGGAAAGAATATCCAATGGAATCTTTGGGTCGGCTAACCAGACATTTGTCTCGGGGATAGAGAGGAATTGGGAAAACGCCCCCGGACGGTTCACGCCGATCACACTTGTTCTATTGCAAAGGTGCCGTCGCCCAGCCAGACAGTTCCGGCACCGCCCACAAACGATATGTCCCTCTCCGGTGACGATCATACCAGCCTCGAAATCGACAACGTGACTTCCGACCGTTTCGATGATTCCGACGAATTCGTGACCAATCGGCATCGGCGTCGGAATGGTGCGCTGCGCCCAGGAATCCCATTCATAAATGTGGACATCGGTCCCGCAAATCGACGAACGAAGAACTCGGATCAAAACATCAAACTCGCCTACAGTTGGAATAGGGACCTCTTCCAACCAAAGCCCGGGGCCACGTTCTCGTTTCACGAGCGCCTGCATCTTTCTCATCGTAAAAGCGGTTCTCCTTGCGAACTCGTAACATCGTTGGGCGAGAATTTTTCGCAAGTAAGCGAAGGCTCCAGCCTTTGCCACGATGGTGCGCCACAGCAGCAGGGTAGGGCGAAGACTTCGGCGAGCTCAGTCGAGCCGCTCCGCCTGAACCGCTGGTTTGGAGCGCGGCATGGCATCATGCAGGCAAAGGCTGGAGCCTTCGTTTACTTCGCTGCCGTTGTGCAAACAAGTATGCTAATGTCTCACTCGTGCGGCTCTTAGCTCTTGACCCGGCGCTTCGGAACTCGGGATATGCGATCCTGGATAGAGAGGGTTTCAGCACGCGTGCGGTCAGTTACGGCGTGATCCGGAATAAGGCACAATTGTCGATGCCAGGTTGCCTCGTGGAAATTCATCGGCAGATTGACGAGCTGATCCAGCTTCATCGCCCGGAAGTTTGTGCCGTCGAAGGGTTGATCTACGTCCAGAACACTCGCACAGCGATTACGCTTGGAGCAGCTCGAGGATCTGCTCTGCTCGCGGCTGCCCAGCATGGGCTGGCAATTTACGAATACCCGCCAAGGCGGGTTAAGCAGGCAGTTGTCGGCCAGGGAGCAGCGCAAAAGGCACAGATCGGATTTATGGTGCGGTCTATCCTGAGGCTCAATGAAACACCGGAAGCCGACGCAGCCGACGCACTGGCCATCGGCCTGACTCATTTCCAGATGCACAGCTCGCCGCTGGTGGTGCACCAGGCAATTCGTCCGCTATGAAAATCGAGTGGTTAGGCCGGATTGACTACCAGACGGGCCTTCAGATCCAGGAGGAGAGACTCGAAAGCTGCTTGATCAACGGCGCGGAGACCGTGATTTTGCTCGAGCACGAACCGGTCTATACCATCGGCCGGCTTCCGGACAAATCGAGCTTGCGCAACGTGAGCGGGCTCCCCTATCCCGTATTCGAAATCAACCGGGGCGGACAGGCTACCTACCACGGACCTGGCCAGCTTGTTGGATATCCCATCATTGATCTACGCATTCGCGGCCGGGATGTGCACCATTATCTACGGAAATTGGAAAATATCCTTATCGATTTACTTGCAGATTTCGGACTACAGGGAGTCAGGATCGATGGAAAGACCGGAGTCTGGATTCAGGATCGCAAGATTGCTTCGATCGGCGTTGGTGTTCGCAAGTGGGTGACGATGCACGGATTTGCTCTTAACGTTGCGAGTGACCTGAGCGGATTTCAAAATATCACACCGTGCGGGCTCTCCGGCGTCAGGATGACGTCGATCAGCGGCGAGTTAGCAACCGAGGTCTCACTGCAAACGGTCCGGGAAAAGCTGGCTCCACATCT
>DASXBV010000038.1:0-19385 GCA_036491515.1 Chthoniobacterales bacterium | reverse complement strand
CTGATGGTGGTGAGAATTGGGATTCGCCGAGCTACGGCCAAGCTACGTATTTTTACTTCATCCTTCCTCGGTGTCTTACCGCTCGGGGTATTGATAATGAGATGGATGTCATCGTTCTTGATCATGTCGATGACGTGAGGTCGTCCTTCGCTCAACTTGAAAAGCCGATTGACCCGTAAGCCGGCCGATGCAAGTGCGGCCGCGGTTCCGCTGGTGGCGTAAATCGTAAACCCTAGCGCAACGAGTTCTTTACCAAATTTAATGATGCTCGACTTATCTGCGTCTTTGACGCTCAGGAAAACATTGCCTTCACTCGGTAGCGGCGGCTGCGCTGCCATCTGGGATTTCGCGTAAGCAAGACCTAAATCCTGATCAATTCCCATAACCTCTCCGGTCGATTTCATTTCGGGCCCAAGTGTGATGTCAATGCCTGCGAATCGAATAAAAGGGAAGACCGCTTCCTTTACCGAATAATGATTCGGCACAACCTCACGAGTGAAGCCGAGTTCGCGCAGCGACTTTCCAGCCATCACTTTGGCGGCGAGTTTTGCTAGCGGCACGCCGATCGCTTTACTAACAAACGGTACGGTGCGTGAGGCCCTAGGATTCACCTCAAGGACGTAGACTTCGTCATCTTTGATCGCGAACTGCACATTCATGAGTCCCCGGACTTCGAGTTCGCGCGCCATCGATTTGGTAGCGGATTCGATGATCCGCAATACCTTATCCGGAAGGGAGAAAGCCGGGATTACGCAGGCGCTGTCTCCGCTGTGGATTCCGGCTTGTTCAATATGCTGCATAATCGCGCCGATTACTGAAATTTTTCCATCGGAGATACAATCGACATCCACCTCGATGGCATCTTCGAGAAAACGGTCAACCAGAACCGGTCGTTCCGGACTTGCCTCGACTGCGGTCCGGATATAGCGGCGCAGGTCATCCTCTTGATAAACGATTTCCATCGCGCGCCCGCCAAGAACAAACGACGGCCGAACTAACACAGGATACCCGATCGCACGAGCGACATTCACCGCTTCCTGCTCGTTGGTAGCTGTTCCGCTCGGCGGTTGGTTCAGTCCGAGACGATGAAGTAGTGCGGAGAAATGCTTTCGATCCTCTGCCATTTCAATGCTCTTGGGCTGAGTACCGACGATATGTACGCCGTTTGCTTGAAGCGCATTGGCGAGGTTTAGCGGAGTTTGGCCGCCAAACTGCACAATTGCCGCCCAACAATTTTCATGCTGGTAGATATTAAGAACGTCTTCGAGCGTGAGCGGCTCGAAATAAAGTTTGTCGCTTGTGTCGTAATCCGTGGAAACGGTCTCCGGATTCGAGTTGACCATGATGGTTTCGAACCCTTCTTCTTTCAGTGCAAAAGCGGCGTGCACACAACAGTAATCGAACTCGATTCCCTGACCGATCCGATTGGGGCCGCCGCCGAGTATCATGATTTTTTGGCGTTCGCCTCCGCGGGTCTCGTCTTCTTCACCGTAGGTCGAATAGTAGTAAGGTGTGTAGGCTTCAAACTCGGCCGCGCAGGTGTCAACGAGGCGATAAGTTGGATGCACCCCTTGCCGGATTCGATTCGAGCGCACATCGGCTTCGGTCGAATTGCTCAGTTGAGCAAGCTGCCGATCCGAAAAGCCGAGTTGCTTCGCTCGCCGAAGATTGAACGAGCCTTTGGCGATGTTTTTTTCTTCCTCAACGATTTGCCGGATGTTTTCCAGAAACCATAGGTCGATACTGGTTAGCTCTCGCACCCTTTCTAACGTAAAGCCTGCTAATAACGCGTAACGGATATAGAAGATTCGATCCCAAGAGGCGTTCACGAGCTTGCGCTGGATTTCTTCGACGTCCCATGCGCCGGCGGCGTCCCGAGCTTCGCCGTCCTTGGTATCTGCTCCGAGACCGAACCGGCCAATCTCGAGTGATCGGAGCGCTTTTTGCAATGATTCCTTAAAGGTTCGTCCGATTGCCATAGCCTCACCGACGCTCTTCATCTGCGTGGTGAGCGTTGGATCAGCCTGAGGAAATTTCTCGAAAGTGAATCGGGGAACTTTGACTACGCAATAGTCAATAACGGGTTCAAAACTAGCTGGAGTCTCGCGAGTTATGTCATTTCGAATTTCGTCCAAAGTGTACCCAACGGCGAGTTTAGCGGCGATTTTTGCGATCGGAAACCCGGTTGCCTTGGACGCTAGGGCAGAGGACCGCGAGACCCGCGGATTCATCTCGATCACGACCATGCGTCCGTTCTTGGGATTTACAGCGAATTGGATATTTGATCCGCCGGTCTCGACGCCGATCTCACGAATTACCGCAAACGAGGCGTCGCGCATCATCTGATATTCACGATCGGTGAGGGTTTGTGCGGGGGCGACCGTGATGGAATCACCGGTGTGTATGCCCATGGGATCGAAATTCTCAATCGAGCAGATCACAACACAGTTGTCCGCCCGGTCACGCATGACCTCCATTTCGAACTCCTTCCAACCGAGCAAAGACTCTTCGATCAGCACTTCACTGACAGGAGATTGATCCAGTCCGCCATGAACGATCTCCTCGAATTCTTGCCGGTTGTACGCGATACCCCCTCCGGCGCCCCCGAGAGTGAAAGCCGGGCGGATGATCAGAGGAAAAGACCCAATATTGGCCGCAATTTCTCTCGCTTCGGCGACGGTATGTGCAGTACCGGAACGCGGAACGTCCAGGCCGATATGTTGCATAGCCTCTTTGAAGAGTTGACGGTCCTCGCCCTTAGAGATCGCTTCTGCATTAGCGCCGATGAGTCGAACATGGTGTCTCTCCAGGATCCCTGAACGATAAAGCTCCATGGCAGCATTGAGCGCCGTCTGCCCACCCAGGGTAGGCAACAGCGCGTCCGGTTTCTCGCGGATGATGATTTTTTCGATGACCTCAAGAGTAATTGGTTCGATATAGGTCCGCATGGCGAACTCAGGGTCGGTCATGATGGTTGCTGGGTTGGAATTCACCAAAACCACCTCGTATCCCTCTTCTTTGAGGGCCTTACAGGCCTGGACCCCCGAGTAATCGAACTCGCACCCCTGGCCGATTATAATGGGTCCTGAACCGACTAGCAGGATCTTATGGAGCTCGGCGTTCTTAGGCATGGGCGTTGGCAGATTACCGGACGTAACCGAAACGTCAAACGCAGATGAAAGAAGCGGTCCCCGTGTCGGCCGGTAGGGTCGCGCTCCCGCGCTACCGGGTTTGAGGCGAGCCTAGCTAAAGCGTTACGCGGGCGTCGCCGGTCGCGCGGGAGCGCGACCCTACCGGGCTACAACCGTTGCGCGATGTCAACGATGCGCGTAAGCGCTTCGATGAAGTCCTGAAATCCGCTAGCCGGAAGCATGATGGTGTCCCGGCGTCCGCTGACATCCTCCGTGATTTTCAGAAACCGTCCGCGTTCGTTCTCTTTGAGGTCGAGAAAGAAGACCTTCCGATCGACCTGAATCTTCTCGGACGCGAGAGGGTCATCTATCTTGTGTGGTGTGTTGGAATTGATCATATCCTGCCGTTCCTGCACTTTCCCTGAAAATTTAGGTTTCGCCAGCCCATCGTTGACCTGAACTAACAGTTACCCGGTAATTATTCGTTCGCAATTCTCACTTCGACCCGTCTAGCCTGAGCCTGCACCGCTCATCCGCCGCGGTAGATGAGCGATGCAGGCTCAGGCGCTAATGCCAATAGCTCGACGCACCCTGGCCATGGTCTTTTCTGCCGCTTCGCGGGCTCGGGCCGCTCCGTCTGCCAGGACGCCATCTACGAAGCTGGCGTTCGCTTCGAGTTCTGCACGCCGCTGTCTCTTTGAGGCAAAGCTATCCCGGATGACTTCAAACAACCTGTTTTTGAATTCTCCGTATCCCACGCCACCGGTTCGGAAATCCGTCTCCATGGTGGCCACTGCTTCAGGCGTGGCAAAAAGGCGGTAGATTGATAAAATCGCTGATTTTGCCGGATCTTTCGGCGCTTCGACCGGAGTCGAATCTGTCACGATTCCCATGATTTTTTTTCGTAGCGCCTTCTCAGGAAGGAACAGCTCGATCGTGTTTCCGTAGCTTTTACTCATCTTCTGGCCGTCTAGCCCGAGAATCGCTGAGACTTCTTCCCGGATACTCGCTTCCGGCACCTTAAATACCTCGCTGTACAACTCATTAAATTTAATGGCAATATCGCGAGTCATCTCTAAATGTTGTTTCTGATCTTTGCCGACCGGCACAACATCGCTCTCATAGAGCAGTATATCAGCGGCCATCAGCACGGGATAAGCAAACAACGCGTGAGAAGGAGCAACGCCATGGGCTAGCTTATCCTTGTATGCATGGCTGCGCTCAAGAAGTCCCATCGGCGTGACGTTGCTGAGGATCCAAGCTAATTCTGTGACTGCCGGAACATCAGATTGGCGAAAGAAACAGGTCTTAGCCGGATCCAAGCCGCAGGCCAGAGAATCGATCGCGACCCCGCGAATGTATTCTCGCAACACGCTGGGCTCGTGAATTGTGTTGAGGGCATGATAGTCGGCGATGAAATAAAACGCCTCGCCCTTTTCCTGGAGCTCGATTGCAGGACGTAAAGCTCCAAAATAATTCCCAATATGCAAAGGCCCGGTTGGTTGGAATCCGGTGAGATAGCGCACCATAAAGAACCCTGACGAAAGCCGCCGCTCTGTCAACTTGGTTTAAGGTTTTGAGTTTGAGTTTTGGGTTTTGAGTTTTGAGTGCCGTCTTCAATACTCCTCGATCTTTGAACGTTGCAGCAAGATCTGAGAATGCGGCCTGGAGGGGCGTTGCTTCCGCCGTCGCAAAGCCTATGGCGGACACGTGCAACGCCCGGGAGCCGGCAAGCGGCTCCCCTCCAGAGAAATCGAGGACGAGGACGGGTTCGAAGGAAGATTGAAGAAGACTCAAAACGCAAAACCCAAAGCTCTTTACCTCCCCGGCGTGAGACCCCACTTCGCGATTTGGCGTTGTTCTTCGGCGAGGAGTTTATCCCAGATTTGTCGGTGGTTCGGCTCGTAGCGGTTGTCCTGCAGCTCCGCCATCTGCCGACGCACATCGAGTAACGCATCCAACTGCGCCGACAAGCTGACATAGAGCTCCCGCAAAAAACGGGTTGCGGCTGCATCGCGCTCCCAGATGGCTCCGAAGGAATCGACGAATTCGACAGCATAGCTGTAGTCCCCACGCTCGTTGTGCTGCCAAAGGTCAGGTGATGGTTCAGGTAAGTCTAGTAGCATTGGTGCGAGGTAAATGTTTTGCAACATTCCCCGTTTGTACCTTTCAATCGCGCCCGGCTCATCATCGAATTCGCACAATGTGAGGGCCCAACCAAAGTAGAATCCCGGATCTTCCAGATCGTCCGGGTAAGACTGTCGATACCATGTGAAGAATTCGTTCGCAGCTTCGATCTGATTCAGCGAAAGCTGCAGCAGCGGCACCAAAAATCGCACGCCGGAATGATCTGTCGGATCTGCAAACAGCAGTTCTTCTCCGATCGCGATGGCCTCGTTCAATTCACCTTTTTGCCACGCCGCTAACAAGCGACCGTGCCGCGCTTTCAGAAAGTAACTAGGTTCTCCCTGTACGTGAAATGGGGCGGCAGCTATAGCAGCCTTCGTGAAGCCCTCGGTTGCATCATCGAGGTTGCCGTCCTGGAGATCGAGATCGGCTAATTCGATTAGAGCCTCAGGTAAGTTCTCGGAAAGTTCGAGAGCTTTGGCCAACAACGCACGTTGCTTATCGCGGGATCGCGTGTGCTTAACAGTTTTCACCAGACCTTGAGCAACAAAAATTGCGCCGTGGCTCGCCAATAAGCTTTCAGCAGGTCCGGCTATCAAATTGCTTAATTGAGATTCGATGCTTTCTACTTCCTGCGCCTCTTCCTCTGTGGCTTCGGCGTCGACGAGATTAATCTGACACTCGTATTCCCTTGAAATGCCCTGCCATACAGCTTCATCCCATTCGTCCAGATCGGGGACCAGCAATTCGTCGGGTGCACCTCTCTCTTGAAACACGTGATGAAGGAAAAGTTCAACTCGGCGCTGGTCGAGTTCACGAACAAACTCGTGTCCCAATAACATTCGAGTATGCCGATGAACAACGTAAAGACATGTGGGCAAGATAAACATGGGGCCGAACTGGATCGGCACGTCCAAGTCGAACCAATCGAACGCCCAGATCTCTTTTGTTGAGCGCAGCGGCAATATCATTTGATCAGCGGAATCGGCCGGGCGCCTCGCGCGCGTCGGGCTGTGTCAATATAGATGTCAGTGTCGGCGCCAGATCGGGAAATGCAAGGGAGGGCATTTTGGCGTTTTGAGTTTTGATTTTTGAGTTTTGGGTCTTCTTCAATCGTCCGCGGAACGATTGAAGAGACCCAAAAACTCAAATCAAAAATCAAAACGCTTTCCCCACCCTATCTCTACCCGCTGTTTTCGGTTGAATTTGTCGGTGTAGAAAAGCTCGCGATGCCGGATACCGTGTTCGTGTACGAGCCTGGTAACCTTCACATCAAAGCAACAGTACTCGGCTATCTCTATGAATCGTTTCTCTCGCCACCACTTGATGGCGTCGACGCCATCAGCAATCTTGCCGACTCCCAGGGTCGCCTGGGCGATATTGTCCAATCTGGGCTTGCTTCGTGCGACGTTCTCGACCTCCACCAGCAGATCCAAAGTTGGCAATTGCAGAGGGAGATCGAGGATGGTGTATCTCATGAGAACCTGGTAATCGAAATTTACGACGTTAAATCCAACAACGAGGTCTGCACGCAGCAACTGTTGAATCAAATCGTCGACTCGCTTTTCCGGATAGATCCGATACTCGGTTAGATCCGTACTATAGGTGACTCCAAGAGACATTCCCATGTCTCTCTTTCTTTCCCAACCGCCGACGTCGTTCGCGGTGCGCTGAGTTTCCAGATCGAAGTAAACAATGTTCATGCGCGAACGGTTCAATCAAACGAGCCCGCGTCGAATCGAAATAAGTTTTCCAGGTTTGTCAGATGGTATTCCTCAACAACAGTTCCGTCTGATACGTAGACCCGCATGCCGTTAGCTCCGTCGGCTAGCCAGCGGGTCTGCTTGATGTTTTTGGTTTCGCAGACCGGGAACAAGGGGAGTCCGTCTACACTTGCGACCCATGCGCCGGCATTGTCTGTGGAGATCACGAGTTGAAAATTCGCTTGGCGCGTGTTCTCCATCGGGCTGTTGGCCGGTTTCACGAAAACCGGAGGAGAATCGATCCTTGCATCCGCCGGAACTACCTTGCCCTCTTTCACATCAAAGAATCGAAAAGGGGCCAGCGAACGATCGAACCATTTTTCCCAGACCGATTTCCCTTGATTGGCAGCTTGAAAACGCACACCGATGACCCGCTGCATCGTGTCGCTGTCAGAAATCAACAGCAACGCGTCTTGGTTTCGCGACGCTCCCAGCCGGGTTACCGTCTGCAACTCAGGAGGCAGTGCGATTTCCCGGAGAATCCGCCCAGAGGGATCAATCTGCTTCAGCAAAGTAGACGTTCCTGTTTTCACCAGCAGCCAAACGCTGTCCGATGTTCCTGCACTCATGTCAAGGAGTTCTCCCGTCTCCCCCGCATCGATCGCGACGAATTTCTGACCGTCAAGCTTCCATACTTTCGTTTCCTTGGTTGCGACCACCATTGAGGAATCCAGCGCGGCGCATCTGCAGAGATCATCAGCCGGTGGGTTCAAATTCAGCGATGTATCGTTGGCTTGGTAGCTGATTTGATTGCCGGTGAGCACTACGGTCCGATTTCCGCAAGCATCCGCATCTCGGACATCATTAAGATTCTGTTGCGAGATCTGGACGCCCGAAGCAGGATCAATCAGTGCGAGCTGTGTGCTGTCGAATGCGAGGATGTCGGGCCCAGTCGTCTTGACGGTCTGTGGGCTGAACTTCAGTGCGGTTAGTTTCGATTGATTCCCGTTGCTTTCAAACATCACCAACTCGGGTTGTGACGCGTCAGCCAATACGACGGGACGCAGCTCACTCAACAAAGTCGCTGAAACAATCCTTCGTATTCGCGGGTCGTTCGAGTCGTGAATCCAATCATTAAGATGGAATGCAACTCCTTCGACTTTGACTTCTCCGATCAATACACCCCGGGCAAAGAACTTGCCGCTTGGAACTGGTCTACCGTGGGCATCGTTATGGTCCCAGTCTACGAAAAGCCCATTTAAACCCGACTTGAAGCTGTCAATGGCGGCGGCTTTTTTCAGTACTCGGACAAGTTTGGCTTTATTGTCGTAGACTCCCAGGCTGATTACACCTTCGACAGGGGGTGGGACGAACATTAACTGGCCGGTACTGGTCTCCTCCTCGTCAGCTTTTAGCGCGCCGAGCGAAAGCAGCCAGACAGCAAGGACAGTCCAAGGAGTCCACCTTGAACGATCAAACATAGTACTTCCAATTCAATTCGGGGAAGAGGTTATCTCGCCACTCGCAATTCCTGACGAATTCATCGTCGATTAGGCCGGCACGCAGTTGATCATATAATCGAGTAAACCTCAGGATGTGATCCTTAGTCCTTTTGGTTGCATAGTCGCGGGCTGTTCCGGTCTTCATCAGGAAGGCCCAATCGCTCGATTGCGCCAACAAGAGTTCGCGCGCCATTTGTCTGAGGACTCGCTCTTTCCAGATCGCCGGTTTTTTTTGCGCGGTACGGGCCGACTCGGTCATGCGCCGCGCGGCAGCATGGAGGTGAGGATAGATCCAGGAATTGGACTCATCCAGCCAGACCTCCCAAAAACCTTTGTGCCCCCAGCTTGAGGGGCTCGGTGCAACAATCTGTTGCGTATCGTGGCTCTCGAGGTAAGCGCTCGGGGTAGTTAATTGGAACACTTTTTGATCGTAGACCGCTTTGCGAAGAAACAAATTCAAAAACCTTGGCCCTTCGTACCACCAATGTCCAAATAACTCAGCGTCGAACGGACTCAAGACGATCGGTTCAATGTTGGTCATCTCGATGAGGTGCTCGATCTGCTTCGTTCGGCTGACCATGAAATCGCCTGCATGATAATCGGCGGCAGCTTCGGCCCACCCGGGAACATAAATTTGTTTGTGCGGAGTGCGGCCCGTAATCCGATGGTATTTTATGCCAGTGGATTTTCTCGATCCGTCCGCAGGCAAGAACGGACGCAGATAGTCCAGATCCAGATCATAACCGATGTCGCGATAGAAATCGCGGTAGGCTGGGTCACCTGGATATCCTTCCTGTGCGCTCCAGACCTGTTTGCTAGATTCGCGATCCCGTCCAAAAGCCGCGGGACCAGCGGCCGTGAAGCATGGCGTGAAGATGGCGTAGCGCGGGCGAGGATTGCCGAACATCAAGCCGTGCGCGTCGAGTGCAAACCAACGCAACTCTGCCTCTTGCAGATAATTCTCGAGCCCGGAGAAATAGGCGCATTCGGGAAGCCAGATGCCTCGGGGCCTCCGCCCGAATATTTTCTGGTAATCGTCGCGGGCGATCTGAATCTGGGCGCGCACCGCCTCGGGGTGTTGCTCCATCAACGGGAGGAATCCGTGTGTCGCCGCGCAAGTGATGATCTCGAGAAAACCGGCGTCTTGATACCGCCTGAATGCGCTGACGAGATCGCATTTCAACCGATCGAAATAAATCTCACGGCATTCCAGAAATCGAGAGTGGTATATTCTCGCGAGATGATTTATTTCCGGTTGTGACTGAGTCCGGTCGATCTCGCGTTTGGCCAGGGCAATGGCACGGTCGATATACCGGAGATAGCGCTCGCGCAGCAGGCTATCATTGAGCATGGCGCACAGCGGCGGGGTAAGGGACATCGTCATCCGGAACGGCACCCCGTCGCGAACCAAGCCCTCAAATATTTGCCAGAGCGGCACGTAAGTTTCGGTGATCGCCTCGAATAACCAATCTTCTTCCAGGAACTCAGGGTACTCGGGATGCCGCACAAACGGCAAATGGGCGTGGAGAACGAGAGCTAAATAGCCTTTTCGCATGCAAAAAACGGGGGGTAATGTTTAGTCAATAAGACAGGGGGCAACTCGGGTTCGTAGCAAGAGAAAAAAGCAGAATTCAGCTGAAACAAGGAACAGCGGGGTCAGCGGATTCAGGTGTGTCAAGAGGGAACAGTGGCCTCAGCTGGTTCAGGTTTCTGCGCGAGGGCGAGGAATGGTACTTGAACCCCGCTGAATCCGCTGTTACCCGTCGGCTCCCATTCGAGTCGATTCAACGAAAGCCTCGGTCGAGCTATCAATTTGGCGTCCTTGACGGCCCTTCGCGGAATGAATGTAAAGACTCTGGCGGTCTACCTTCCCGTGCTGATCTGGAGGCAACGAAATCTCGTACTTTACCGGCTGGCGGTGATCGTCGATCTGCAGGTTTGGATTGTAGACGCTGTTGAATTTCCAGAGCATCTTTACAAAGTTGGTCTGACCGTGAACCAATCGACCGATGGCGAGCCCGGCAGCTTCCCGGAGGGCAGCCAGTCCGAGATGTTTCACGCTGAGCACGCGCTGCGTTTCTACGAGTTCGCGGTAGAACTCCTCCAATGGCAGCTTCGTAGGCAGGACAGCATGTTGAATATCGAAAAGGCGGTAATCGCGGGTGGTCAGTTTTCGCGACTCCGTTCGCCAGCTTTCGGTGCCGGGGTAGGGCGTGTTCACACTGATATTCACGATCTCAGGAATATCCATGCACCACTCGCGGATAACTCTGAAGCGCTCACGATCCCACGACGGATCCGCGATGATATTTATCGCGACCGAGACTCCGAGGGAGCGGGCAAACTCAAGGGCTTCGAAATTCTGGGAAAGGGTAACTCGCTTGCGGAAGAGCCGAAGACCTTCCTCGTCGATGGCTTCAATACCCAGGAACATGTATTCGAGCCCCAACTTCCGCCAGAACTGGAAAACCTTCTTGTTTCGCAACAAAATATCACCCCGAGTTTCAAGATAGTATTTTTTGCGGATACCCTTCTGCGCGATAAGTTCGCCGATTCGCATGCCGTGGTCGACCTGGATGAAGGCAACGTCGTCGAGCAGGAACACCCCGGGTTCGCGAATGCGCGCAATCTCTTCAACGGCAACCTCCGGGGATTTGGTTCGATAGCTTCGTCCGTAGAAGGTCCAGGCGCTGCAAAAAACACAGTCCCAGGGGCAACCGCGGCTGAATTCGATTGATGCGCACGGGTCCAGAACACCGATAAAATAGCGCCTCCGATTTCGGACCAAATCCCTTGCGGGCATGAGATCGTCCAGGCTATTCACAAACAAAGGCCTTGGCCCTTGTCCTTCCAGGGTCTGCACGCCAGGCACCAGGTGGAGTGATTTGCGGTCATGGCGCGCCGCCTCGAGCAGGGGAGAAATGGAGGGTTCACCTTCTCCCTTTAGCACACAGTCAATGGAACCTTTTCCATGTTCCAGGATTTCTTGCGCAATGAATGAAGAACTGTGTCCACCGACGAAAATAAAACAACCCGGGAGCTTAGCCCTCGTAACGGCGGCGAGATCAAGGATCTCCGGCACGTTAGCGAGATAGTTACATGAAAAGGCGATGGCATCCGGTTGCCAGTCGTCAACGATTCTGAAATAGTCCGAGTGGCGGTCCGCCTGTAGATCGATTAGGCGCACGTCATGCCCGTCGCGACGGGCAGCTGCGGCCACCAACTCAAGGCCGAGTGGCTCCAAACGTAGATAGATCTTGGAGTACATTAAACACCCGGGATGAACTGCGAGAAGTTTCATAGCGGTTAGCCCGCATCGGCCACAAATGCTTAAAGATTTGTGAGCGATAGAGGCTGGATACAATAGCCGAAAATCTCAGAATTCAAGAAGTCAAAAAAAGGCGCCCGAGATACCTCGAGCGCCCTTGCAAACAAAACCTTTACAGACGCCGAATTATAGATCGAAATACATATGAAATTCGTACGGATGCGGTCGAAGACGCAGAGCATCGTACTCTTTTTTCTTCATTTCGATCCAGTTATCGATGAAATCCTGAGTAAACACGTCTCCCTTGAGCAGGAATTCGTGATCGCCTTCGAGGGTTTCGAGTGCTCCGAGCAAAGAATCGGGCACAGTCGGCACCTTGGCAATTTCTTCAGGCGGAAGTTCGTAAAGGTTCTTGTCGAGGGGGTCACCCGGATCGATGCGATTCTGAATGCCGTCGAGTCCGGCGAGCATAATGGCCGCAAAGCACAGGTAAGAAGTTGCAGCCGGGTCTGGCGTGCGAAACTCCACGCGTTTCGCTTTGGGATTTTGCGAGTAGGTCGGGATGCGGATCGCAGCCGAGCGATTGCGAGCGGAGTAGGCGAGGTTGACCGGAGCCTCGAATCCCGGAACAAGTCGCTTGTAGCTATTGGTGGTTGGATTGTTGATGGCGGTCAATGCCGGGGCATGCTTGAGGAGACCGCCGATGTAGAACAGCGCCATTTCGCTGAGGCCGGCATATTTGTCACCCGCGAAGAGCGGTTTACCGTCCTTCCAAAGCGACGAGTGCGTGTGCATGCCGGAGCCGTTATCGCCAAAAAGCGGTTTGGGCATGAGCGTAACGACCTTGTTGTACTTCTTCGCTACGTTTTTGAGGATGTATTTGTAATACATCATGTAGTCGCCCATTATCTTCAAAGGCGCGAAACGGATGTCGATTTCTGCTTGGCCTGCAGTAGCAACTTCGTGGTGTTGCCGTTCGATCGGGACACCGGCTTTCTCGAGTTCAAGACACATCTCGTTCCGGATGTCCTGGAGAGTGTCGGTCGGGGGGACCGGGAAGTAACCTTCTTTGTGACGAATCTTGTTGCCGAGATTAGGAAATTCTTCGCGGGCCGTATTCCAGATTCCTTCGACGCTGTCGACACTATGGAATGAACCGTTCGAGCTGTATTCGTACCGAACGTCATCGAAGATGAAAAACTCCGCCTCGGGTCCGAAGTATGCCGTATCGGCGAGGCCGGTACTCTTCAGATAAGCTTCGGCTTTTTCGGCCACACCCCGGGGATCGCGTTCGTAGGGCTCGCGAGTGATTGGATCTTGGATCGTGCAAATCAAGCTGAGGGTTGGCTCGGCGTTGAACGGATCGATCCAGGCAGTCGCAGGGTCGGGGATCACGAGCATATCACTGGCGTGAATCACTCTCCAGCCACGAATGCTCGAGCCGTCAAAGCCCAAGCCATCCGTAAAGATATCCTCGCTGTATTCATTGAGCGTTGTGGTGAAATGCTGCCAGGTTCCGAGCAAATCGGCGAATTTGAAGTCGATCAGTTTAATTCCCTTTTCTTTGATAAATGCGGTTATTTCAGCTGGGGTCATAGGTGATTCAATGTTGGATGGTTAAGGTTATTGGATGGAGAATATTCGAGGAGTTGGGCTTTGAGTTTCTCAGATCGCTCGATCACCGCGTTCTTCCGTACGTATTCGGATAACATCCAGGAGATCTTGCACAAAGATCTTGCCGTCACCTCGCGTTCCGGTCCGCGCGCATTGTTTTATTGCAGCAACCGCAGAACCTAGCAATTCGTTTCTAACGATAAGTTCAACTTTTAGTTTTGGTATGAACGGGATCCGGGTTGGACTGTATGGAGGTCGTACGCACTGCGCGGATTGGCCGTAGCCCTTGACTTCACTGACGGTCATGCCTTCGATCCCGAGCTCAGCCAATCCCGACTTAACCTCCTCCAGCTTGAATGGTTTGATGATCGCCTCGATTTTTTTCATGTCGGGACAACCGACCATTTCCTTCCCGGGGACTGGCCCCTATGCCGCGCATGCCTTGGGCTAAAATGCTGCGAGGAAGTACGACTCCCTCCAAGTCGACTTCCTCGCAAGGTACTCACGCGCACGATCTGCTTTTAACCTTCTATACCCTGATCACCCTTTTTAGAAGTTAACCCCCTTCGAGACCGTGCTACGCAATTAACATTCGGACCTCCCCGAATGAAGCCAGCGTGCCGTAGAGCAACTGGTATGCCAGCCTCTCTTCCAGTCCGAATCCCGAGGAGGCTCGGTATTTGCAGCGACGAGGCGTTTGCGCCGATGCTCAGAAAATGACAACTTGGTCGTCCTCATTGAAACCGTTTGTCGTATTTTATCCATTGGGTTTTGAGTTTTGCGTGAGCACATTTTAAAAGCTACGCTTCGATGCGGTGCGACACTCAAAACCCAAAACTCCACACTCAGAACCCAAAACCGGCTTCCCGCGATGGTCAATTTGATCATCCCAGACAAGTGGCAACAGGATGCGGTGAATCTGCTCCGAGCGGGAAAAGACGTCGTGGTGCAAGCGCCAACCGGCGCGGGTAAGACGTACATCTTTGAGCTCTTCTATGAGTCGCTCCGGGGCCAGGCCGTCTACACGGTGCCGACCCGGGCCTTGGCGAATGATAAGCTCGCCGAGTGGCGAGCGCGCGGATGGGATGTTGGCATTTCAACTGGCGACCTCGCCGAAAATTTAGGGGCGCGGGTTGTCGTCGCTACTCTCGAGACTCAAAAAGGGTGTTTTTTACGACGGGAAGGGCCCCGGTTGCTGGTGGTGGATGAGTATCAGCTTTTGGCAGATCCGGTTCGCGGGATGAACTACGAGTTGATATTGGCGCTTGCGCCGCTGGGAACCCAGCTTCTGTTGCTGAGCGGGAGCGTGGCAAATCCCGAGGATGTCGTCGACTGGCTTCAGCGCATTGGCCGAAAAGCGGAGCTTGTCGCGCACGTGGAGCGTCCGGTGCGTCTCGAGGAGGTGATGCTCAATGATCTTCCGGTGCAGGTACCAGGCTCTCTCCGTGCTTATTGGCCAAGGCTGATTTCTCGCGCGTTGCTCGCCGGTCTCGGACCGTTGCTGGTATTTGCTCCCCGGCGGAAGGCGGCCGAAGATCTTGCGCAAACACTCGCAGGCGCGCTGGCGATCGACGAGCCGATGTCCATGAGCCAGGAACAGGCGGCGGCTGCTGGCGAACCGTTGGCAAAACTGCTAAGGCACCGGATCGCCTATCACCACAGCGGTTTGAGTTACGTTGTTCGTGCCGGGATCATCGAACCGTTGGCAAAGCGTGGTCAACTTCGAGTGGTCGTTGCAACGATGGGGCTTGCCGCGGGAATCAACTTTTCAATGCGCTCAGTTCTGATCACTGGAACACACTACATGGCGGGCAATTTTCAACGCCACGTTCGGCCAGATGAGTTGTTGCAAATGTTTGGCCGAGCTGGGAGACGCGGACTCGACGAAGTCGGGTATGCGCTGGTAACGCCTGAAGTTCCAAGATTGCATGAAGCCTACCCCCTGAAACTAAAGAGGCCGGAACCGATCGATTGGCCCTCCTTTCTGGCGGTGATGCAGGTCGCTTCTTCGCGCGGCGAGGATCCCTTCCTGAGCGCAATCGAGCTTGGACGTCGATTGTTTTCGACGAGGACTTTGACGCTCGGGGTGGAAGGGTTTTACAGCGGAGCGCCACGCCCGTGCGGCCTCCGCGTGGACGCGGAGCGGGGACGATTCGTTCGTAGGCATCAGGAGAAAATGCAAAATTCGCGCGCGCGCTGGCAAATCCAGCCGCCGCCGGCCGCAACGACGCTAGGAAATCTGTGGGTGCGAACGCAGCGAGACCGATGGCGTCCGGCGTTAACGATAGTCTCAAGTCTGAATGGCATCGGCTGGGGCAATATTTGTAAGATCCGCTTGGATGAGCGCCGTTTCGAGTACGGCCGCGAAGTGCCGGTAGCCGTCATCTCAGAAAAAGGGTGGCGTGCGGCGAAGTGGCTGCGGAAGCGGTTCCAGCAAAAGTATCCGCTGGTTAACCTCAAACGGCTCCTGGCGCAGGCGGATTTCGAGCGTGAGTTGTTGCCTCTGGTAGCGGCGGAAATGGGAGGTCAATTATGGGATGTGGTTTATCGAGAAAAACTGGCGGTTGCACGATTCCGCTTCGATCGTCTTAGCGCCCAGGGCTATCTTGATGAATTCGGAAATTGGCTGGCTGATCCGAAGACGAAGCGGAATCTTCCGGAAGTCTGCGAGACGTGCGAATCTCGTGCGGAGTGCCAAGCGGTGGAACTTAGTGTGACGCCCGCATTCGCATGGCGCCAGCTTGGACTTATCGATGAGTCCGGCAGGCCAACGCGGCGCGGCGTTCTCTTTAGTTTTTTCAATCATGGGGAGGGCCTGGCGATCGCGGCAGCGCTCGAGCAGGCGGACTATTCCGTGGATGATCTGGTGTTCGATCTAGGCAACCTGAGAGCCGGCCATCGCTTTGCTCTCGATGAGTCCCCCTACGGCGGTCGACTAGGTTTGATCTGTCAGCAGACTTATAATCGGGTTGATTTCCCGGGTTATTTGGAAATGGGCCTACCGCCAGCATACGGTGCCGGCGCCGCCGAGGTTATCCGGGAAGTCGTTGAACACCGGACGCCGTGGCATAAGCTGGTCAACGAGCTGCTGCGACCGGGAGATATCGAGCGCGCCATCACCGAATGGAGGAGCTTACTTCGCCAAATTATCCAGGCTCCCGACTATAGTTGGGATCGTTGGCGGGTCCTGAAGCAGACTTCGGAACAGTACGTCAATTCAACTCGAAGCGCTGCTCGCCAGCCGCTACCTGTGCTGTTGCCGGCGCAAATGAAGCGGTACCAACCTGGTGCACCGTCTCGCATATAATGGTGATGTCATGGACCAAGATGCGAGTGAACGAATATCAGGCGAAAAATGGGTATACGGGCTGACGGGAGGTTTCCTGCTGGTGATGTTCCTGGTGGCGTTTACGGTCTGGATCGATAACCAGAATCGCACGAACATTGAGCAGATCTCCGAACCAACAGCCGTGACGGATCCTGTGATGCTGGGATTCGATCCGAGAGAGAATCTCGGCCGAGAAGTACTGCAGTGGAAGGGTCAGCCCTATTTCCTGCAAACCAATGAACCGGTGAAGCTGCCGGATTTCGAGGCGCTGAAGGTTGGCAAGGATGACTTGGGAAAAATTGAGCTTTACCAGGTAAAGAAACAAAATGATTTACGGGTAGTGTTGGTGAAGATTGCGACCAACGAGTTTTTACGGTTGACGCCGCGGTGAATCATGCGGTCTTCTTTCGCCAGGCATGCCAGAGAAATAGCGCGCCGACAAGGAACATGAACAGTGACAAGAATTGCCCCCTGGTAAATGGGCCGGTCAAGGGTGCGTCTGGCTCTCGAAACAACTCGCCGACGATCCGCATGACAGGGTAAAGAATAAAGAAGCATCCAGTTGTCATTCCATCCGGTTTCTTGAACTTCAGACGGATCAGGAACAGGAGCGTGAACAGCAGAATACCTTCTAAAAATGCCTCATAAAGCTGGCTCGGATGCCGAGGTGTGAGAATGCCGGCAAGGATTTCGCGAACCTGCGCGCTGTGTCGGGCAGCGGCAATGATGTCCGGAACGTTGTTCAGGGATGGGTCGATTTTGGTCGTCTCCTGAATTGCTAGTGTCGCCTCGTTTGGGTGATCAAGTAATTCCGCCGGAAACTGCATTGCCCAGGGAACCGTCGTTGGTCTGCCAAACAATTCGCCGTTAATGAAGTTCGCCATCCGACCAAAAAAGAGGCCGACGGGCGCTACCGCGACCAGGTTATCCCCAATGCCGGTCCATGCGATGCGATGCCGCTTGGCGTAGATCCAGCTGAAAATGACCACGCCAAGTATCCCTCCATGGCTGGCCATACCGCCGTCCCAGACACGGAAGATTCCAAGCGGATCTTCGGTCAGCATAGACGGTCGGTAAAAAAAAACATACCCGAGCCGACCGCCGATGAGAACGCCAAACAGGGCTGTATAGAATATGAAATCGCCGACCTGGTTTTCCCGCAGCGAGCCATATCCTTTTCTTGCCAGCCATTTCATCAGGTAAAATGCGGCGATGAATCCGGAGATGTAGGCAAGGCCGTACCATCGGATGCCGAACTGTTCGTTGAACCGAATGAGGAACGGACTGAGATGATGAACGTAGAAGGCGAAGAACATTAGGTGGGTTGAGTTCTGGGTTCGGAGTTTGCAGTGCAGTTACAAAAGGCGCTTCGAGACGCGCACACCCGGATCGCGCAGGAGCGCGTCCCTTGTCTGTTCGAAACGTGCTATAAAAGGCTCACCTGACTGGAGAAAGGTCAGCACCTCTTCCCAGGTTCTCGAGTCCCGGGAAGAGGGGCGCGGGCGAGACTGTCGCGTCCCATGGACGCTTTGTAGTCCGTAGGTAGCCTAGTCCGCCCTGCGCCTGTTTTTCTGGTTGAACTCGAACAGTTGACCTGAGCCGGTTTCGAGCTCGCAGACAAGGTAGAGCTTCCAACCAGAGCGACCCAAATCAAGTTTGAACTTTTTAAATCTATGCAAAAGGATCTTCTCTACTGTGCGATCGATGTCTCCAAAGACAAACTCGATCTCGATGCAGCCGCGCTGGCTCTGCCGGCGCAGCTGGGCAATGATCAGGCAGGCTTCCGTCAGTTGATCAAGGCAGCCAAAAAATATCCTGACGCTGTGCAATTTGTTTTCGAAGCCACCGGGCCCTACCATCTGGGGCTGGCCCTGGCGCTGTGGGAAGCAAAAATCCCTCTGAGCGTTCTCAATCCGGCCCGCGTGCGTCATTTTGCTAAGGCGCAGGGCAAAGCCAAAACCGATCCGCTTGACACACAGGTCATTGGGGATTTTGCGCGAAGCTTCCAGCCCCAACCGACCCCGGCACCTGATGAGGTGCGCCGTGAGCTCACCGAGTTGTTGCAGCGTCGCGATGGACTCATGAGCAGCCGAGCGGCTGAGCAAAATCGGCTCGGGCAGTGCCGGCACAAAATTATCAAAGGCCAGATCCGACACATGATGGCTCAATTGGCCGAGCAGATTGACCAGATTGATGGGCTCATGAAGAAGCTGGTGAGCACTTCTCAAGAGCTTGAGACCAAGGTCAAGGCGCTCTGCCAGGTCAAAGGGGTCGGACACCTCACGGCCGTAACGCTCTTAATCACTTTGCCAGAACTGGGCTCCTTAGGGCGCAATCGCATTGCGCGTTTGGTTGGCTTGGCTCCGCTCAATGACGATAGTGGCACCCAAAAAAACAAACGTTTCATCCAAGGCGGACGAAAACGTCCTCGCTGTGCCCTGTACATGTCAGCCTTAACCGCCAGCCAACACAATCCTGTGTTGAAGGAGTTTTACCAGCGCCTGCTTAAAGCCGGCAAACTCAAGAAAGTGGCTCTGACGGCGCTGATGCGCAAACTGCTCATCTGCCTCAATACCCTGCTACGTAAGCTGACGGTCCCACACCCGTCACCACAAGGACTTTGCCTTGTACCTGCTTAGCGCTCTTCGACTGCTAGGCGTCGAAATTTCTGCGGACATTCACTTTTTGCTGGCTTCTAGCAAAGGGACGCGC